>JADZCS010000030.1 GCA_020851435.1 Gammaproteobacteria bacterium
CCATGCGTGGCGGCGCTGGAGACGAATCCACCGGCGAGCCCGGACAGCGGCAGGCCCATGCCCGCGCCGAGGGCGCGCAGCGCCACGTAGCCGAGCCCGTTGATGACCATCACCAGCACGGCGAGCGCCCAGACCACGCGCGGGTTCAGCACGCCGTAGGAATCGATTGCGCGGTCCGGCAGCAGGGGCAGGACGACCAGCGCGGCGGCTGCCAGCAACAGGCCGTCCTTGGCCTCCTCGGCGGACAGCGTGTCGCGCACGAAGCGATGCAGGCTGGAGCGCGCCGCGAGGATCACTGCGACCACCACGCCGATGGTGGTCGCCACGCGCGGCTCGCTGGCCGCGAGAACCCCGGTGAGCGTGGTAACCACCAGCGCCACCTCGGTGGTCAGGCCGGGATCGGTGGTCGTCGAGCGGAGGTAGGCGGCCACACCGAACGCGGCCGCTGACATGACCACGGCCGCGGTCAGCCAGTCGCTGCCCAGCACGCCGGCGATGCCGCCCATCAAGGCGAACAGGGCGAAGGTGCGGATGCCCCCCGGCTTCCTGCCCGGCCCACGGCCCTTGCTGCGTTCGCGCTCGATGCCTACCAGCAGGCCAACGCCGAGCGCCACGCCCAGGGCGATGATGTCCGCATCGATCTTGCCCATGCGCCCAGACTAGCAAGGTCGCGGCCGCCCGTCGTTTCGCGTTTGCATCCACGCCCCGGCCTCGGGCGAAATACACTTGGACGTTGCCAGGAGGCCCCATGCCCGTCTACCGACCGCCGTCGATCCGCCCGTCCGAGATCACCCCCGAGCAGGTCTACCTGTCCCGCCGCCAGCTGCTGGGCGGCCTCGCGGGCATCGGCCTGGCTTCGGCAATGCCCAGGGCCAGCGGCCAGTCCATGGCACTCGTCGAGCCGCCCTTGAGTTTCACGCGCAACGCGCGCTACTCCACGCCGGAGAAGGCCAACAGCTGGTCCGACATCACCCAGTACAACAATTTCTACGAGTTCGGCACCGACAAGGCCGACCCGGCGCAGAACGCCGGCGACTTCCGCACGCGGCCCTGGACGGTCACGGTCGACGGCGAGGCTGAGCTGCGCGGCCAGTTCGACCTCGACAGCTTCCTGAAGCCCCATGCCCTCGAGGAGCGCATCTACCGGCTGCGCTGCGTCGAGGCCTGGTCGATGGTGATTCCCTGGGTCGGAATCCCGCTCGGCGAGGTCCTGAAGCGCTTCAAGCCGACCTCGCGCGCAAAATTCGTCGAATTCACCACCCTGCTCGACCCGAAGCAGATGCCCGGCCAGCGTTATCCCGTGCTCGACTGGCCCTACGCCGAGGGCCTGCGCATGGACGAGGCCATGCATCCGCTCGTGATCCTGGCGGTGGGACTGTATGGGCGCGTGCTGCCGAACCAGAACGGCGCGCCACTGCGCCTGGTCGTGCCCTGGAAGTACGGCTTCAAGAGCATCAAGTCCATCGTGCGCATCCGTTTCACCGAGATGCAGCCGAAGACGAGCTGGCAGCAGTCGGCGCCGCAGGAGTACGGCTTCTTCGCCAACGTGAATCCGGCCGTCGACCACCCGCGCTGGAGCCAGAAGCGCGAGCGGCGCATCGGCCAGGGCTCGCTCTGGGACAGGCAGCCCACCCTGCCCTTCAACGGCTACGCCGACGAGGTGGCTTCGCTGTACCGCGGTCTCGACCTCGCGCGCTGGTTCTGAGCCCGGCGCCGTGAGCGGGGACTCCCTGCGCCTGCTGCGCTTCGGGATCAAGCCGCTGGTGGCCGCGGCCTGCCTGGCGCCTCTGGCCGTGCTGGCGCTGCGCACTGCCGGATTGTTCGGACTCGGCTTCGGCCCCAACCCGGTCGAGGAGATCCAGGACGTGCTCGGCAAGACCGGGCTCAACCTGTTGCTGCTGACGCTCACCATCACGCCGTTACGGCAGTGGACGGGCTGGATCCACCTCATGCGCCTCAGGCGCATGCTGGGCCTGTTCGCGTTCTTCTACGTGTTCGCGCACTTCGTGTTCTACCTGGCCGTCGACCAGGGCCTGGACTGGCGCATCGTCCTTGAGGACGTCGCCAAGCGGCCGTTCATCACGGCTGGGTTCGCTGCCCTGTTGATCCTGGTTCCGCTGGCGGTGACCTCGACCCAGTCCGCGATGCGCCGACTCGGACGCCGCTGGCAACGCCTGCATCGCCTGGTGTACCTCGCAGCCTTTTTGGGATGCGCGCACTACTACTGGCAGGTCAAGGCCGACGTGCGCGAGCCGCTGGTGTATTTCGCCGCGCTCGCCGTGTTGCTCGGCTGGCGAGCCTGGAAGTGGCGCAGTCGCTAGCGCGCGCTGCGCGTCGCCACCACGATTCCGGCAAGGACGACCGCGCCACCCAGCAGCGTCCGGACCGTCACAGCCTCGCCCAGCAGCAGCCATCCCAGGGCCGATGCCACCAGCGGCTCCGCGAGCAGCGTAACGGCCACGAAAGCCGGCGGCAGGTGCCTGAGGGACCAGTTGTAGCCCGAATGGCCGAGCAGCTGGGAGACGACCGCCATGCCGCCGAGTGCCATCCACGTCGTGGCCGTGAAGCCGGTGGCCGGCGTTCCCGTGGCGACGACGGCGATCCACAGCACCAGCCCCGCCGTGCCGTAGGCGGTTGCGAGGTACGGCAGCAACGGCAGCGCCCGCTGCGCCTCCCGCGCGAGCATCAGGTAACCCGCCATGCAGATCGCGCCGGCGAGCGCCAGCACGTCGCCCAGCGTGGAACCATCCGCGGCCTGCACGCCGCCCAGCGTGATGACCGCAGCGCCGAGCATCGCTAGCGACATGCCCACCCACCAGCGCGGGCCCGGCCGGTCGCGGCCCGTGACCAGCGACAGCAGGCCCACCCAGATCGGCGCCGTGGTGACGAGCAGCACGCTGTTGGCGATGCTCGTGTACTCGAGCGACGTGATCCAGGTGGCGAAGTGCAGCGCCAGCAGGCCGCCGGCAACCGCTGCGAGACACCAGTCGCGGGCTCGGGCCTCGAATCGCGTGCGGCCGAACAGCAGCGCCAGGGGAATGATGACGGACGAGGCGATGGTCAGGCGCCACGCGGCCGTCGCGAGTGGCGCGGCGTCGGACAGGCGCGCGAAGATCGCGCCATTCGACACCGCCAGCACCGCAGCGCCGAGGACCAGGTATGGCAAGCTCGCCCGCATCGGGGCCCCGGAACTCATGACAGGTGCTGCGCGCTGCGCCGGCGCGTCAGGCGTTGCCGGCCCGCGCCCGCAGCGACGGCACGATCCGCGGACAGCTGGAGAGTTTCTCGTGCAGGCCGAGCAGCGTCTTCTCGGTCGTCTCCCAGTCGATGCAGCCGTCGGTCACGGAGACGCCGTACCTGAGCTGGGTTCGATCGGCAGGAATCGACTGGCTGCCCGCGTGCAGGTTGCTCTCCAGCATCAGGCCCACGATCGACTCGTTGCCCTCGAGGATCTGGTTCACGCAGTTCTCGGCGACCAGCGGCTGCAGGGAGGGGTCCTTGTTGCTGTTGCCGTGGCTGCAGTCGACGACCACGTTGACCGGCAGGCCCGCCTTGCGCAGCTCGGCTTCGCACAGCGCGATGCTGACCGAGTCGTAATTGTGGCGGCCACCGCCACCCCTCAGCACGACGTGGCCATAGGGGTTGCCGCGGGTACGGTACACGGCCGACTGCCCTTCCTGCGTGATGCCCAGGAAGTGGTGGGGACTGCGCACCGACTGCAGCGCGTTGACGGCGACGCCGAGCGTTCCGTCCGTGCCGTTCTTGAAGCCGACCGGCGTCGACAGGCCGGAGGCCATCTCGCGATGAGTCTGCGACTCGGTGGTCCGCGCGCCGATCGCCGTCCAGCTGATCAGCTCGTGAAGGTACTGCGGCATGATCGGGTCGAGCGCCTCGGTGCCCGCCGGCAGGCCGAAGCCGGCGACGTCCAGCAGCAGCTGGCGTGCGAGGCGGATTCCCCGCTCGACATGGAACGAGTCGTCCATGTCCGGATCGTTGATGAGGCCCTTCCAGCCCACCGTCGTCCTGGGCTTCTCGAAATACACGCGCATGACCAGGAAGGTGGTGCCAGCGATCCGCTTCGCCAGCACTGCCAGCCGCGATGCGTACTCGCGGGCCGCGTCCAGGTCGTGGATCGAGCACGGCCCGACGACGACGAAGAGCCGCGGGTCGCGACGGTCCAGGATCGCGCGGATGGTTTCGCGGGCGCCGAAGACCACGTCCTCGACAGCGGGCGTCACGGGCAGCTCGCGCTTGATCTGCGCCGGCGTGGGCATGAGCTCGCTGGAGGCGACGTTGATGTTGTGCAGGCGCGTGGACATGGAACGGTATCCGGGAGGGGGAACCCGGCAAGTATAGCAAGCGCCCCGCTCTCACCGGATCAGGCAAGCACCCAGGCGGGGACGTGGCGCCAGCCGCGCATCAGCTCACGGTCGAGCGCGCGCCAGTCGGGCTCCCAGTCCGCAACCTGCCGCCAGAAGCGGCTCGAGTGGTTCATGTGCACCGTGTGCGCCAGCTCGTGCACGAACAGGTAGCGGGTCACTGCCGGCGGCTGGAACAGCAGGCAGGCGTTCAGGCTGATCGTGCCCCTTCGCGAGCAGCTGCCCCAGCGAGTGCGCTGGCGGCGCACCTGGACGCGCCTGAACTGCGTCGACGTGGCGAGCGCCGTCTCGGCGAGCCAGGGCCCGAGGCGCAGGTGCGCGTGACGCATGAGCCAGCGCTGCAGCGCGTGGCGCAGCACCCGGACGCGCCCGAGGTCGCCGCGCACCAGCAGGCAACCATCGGTTGCAGTGACGCGTGTTCCCGACGTGGCGGCCTGGTACTCGACGGCCCAGCGCTCGCCGAGCGCCTGAAACTCGATCTCGCGCGGCAGCGGCTCCAAAGGGGCGACGACCACGTGCCGCAACTCGGCGATCTTCCTGTCGATCCAGTCGCGGTGCCGGGACACGAACGCCGCGACAGCGACTGGCCCCGTACCGCGCGGCACGACCACCTCGACGCGACCCCCGGGAAATACCTTGACGGTCAGCCGCCGAGCTCGCGCGCTCTGCCGCACCGCCCACTCGGGCGGGGCATCGCGCGCATCGAACAGCCCGAGCTGACCTGCGGGCGCCGCTGCCGGCATCAGAAGCGGGCCGCCAGGAAAGCGCCCTCCTCGATGGCGCGCTTGGCATCGAGCTCGGCCGCGAGCTTGGCGCCGCCGATCAGGCGCGGCTGGCACCCGGCCGCCTCGAGCCCGGCGACGAGTTCACGCCGCGAGTTCTGTCCCGCGCAGATGACCACGTGATCCGCGGCGAGCAGCCGCGCCTCGCCGCGCACGGTGACGTGCAGGCCCTCGTCGTCGATGCGGTCATACGTCGCGCCGGCGATCATCTCGACTCCGCGACGCTTGAGTTCGATGCGGTGCACCCAGCCGGTGGTCTTGCCGAGGTCCTTGCCGGGCGGCGTCGGCTTGCGTTGCAGCAGCCAGATACGCCGTGGCGAGGCCAGCGGTGCGGGCGGTTCGGCCAGCAGGCCGCCGCGCCCGGACAGGGTCATGTCCACGCCCCAGCTCTTCATGAATGCCGGTACGTCGAGGCTCGTCGACGCACCGTGGCCGTGGCTCAGGAATTCGGCGACGTCGAAGCCGATGCCGCCGGCGCCGACGATGGCGACGGACTTGCCGACCTCGCAGCGACCCAGCAGGACGTTGAGGTAGGACACCACCTTGGGATGGTCGATGCCCGGGATCGGCGGCAGGCGTGGCGTCACGCCCGTCGCCAGCACGATTTCGTCGAACTTGCCGGCGACCAGCATCGCGACATCGACCTGCGTTTCGAGGTGCAGGTTCACGCCGGTGAGTTCGATCTGGCGTCGGAAATAGCGCAGCGTCTCCTGGAACTCTTCCTTGCCGGGAACGCGCTTGGCCACGTTGAACTGCCCGCCGATCTCGCCGGCCGCATCGAACAGCGCGACCTGGTGGCCTCGCCCCGCCGCGATGGTCGCGCAGGCGAGTCCGGCCGGGCCGGCGCCGACGACCGCGATCCGGCGCGGGTTGCGCACCGGTCGGTAGACCAGTTCGGTCTCGCGGCTGGCGCGCGGGTTCACGAGGCAGGAGGCCTCCTTCTGCGCGAACACGTGATCCAGGCAGGCCTGGTTGCAGGCGATGCAGGTGTTGATCTCGTCGGCCTTGCCCGCCGCCGCCTTGCGCACGAAATCCGGGTCGGCCAGCAGTGGTCGCGCCATCGAGACCATGTCAGCGTCGCCGGCGGCGAGTACGCGCTCGGCGACGGCCGGATCGTTGATGCGGTTGCTCGTCACCAGCGGAATGCCGACCTCGCCACGCAGCTTGCGCGTGACCCAGGTGAACGCCGCGCGGGGCACCATGGTCGCGATCGTGGGGATGCGCGCCTCGTGCCAGCCGATGCCGGTGTTGATGATGGTCGCGCCAGCACTCTCCACGGCCTTGGCCAGTTGCACGACCTCGTCCCAGGTGCTGCCGCCCTCGACCAGGTCGAGCATCGACAGGCGGTAGATGATGATGAAGTCCTTGCCGACCGCCTCGCGCGTGCGCGAGAGGATCTCCAGCGGCAGGCGCGTGCGATTCTCGTAGCTCCCGCCCCAGGCGTCGTCGCGGCGGTTGGTCCGAGCCGCGATGAACTGGTTGATGAAATACCCCTCCGAGCCCATGACCTCGACGCCGTCGTAGCCAGCTTCGCGCGCAAGCTTCGCGCAGTTCACGAACGCGGCCACCTGGCGCGACACGCCCCAGCCGGTCAGGGCGCGCGGCTTGAACGGGCTGATGGGCGCCTTGAGCCGCGACGGCGCGACCGACAAGGGGTGATAGGCATAGCGGCCCGTGTGCAGGATCTGCATCGCGATACGGCCGCCTGCAGCGTGCACGGCGTCGGTGACCAGTCGATGCCGCGGCACCTCGCGCCGCGACGACAGCTTGCCCGCGAAGGGCTTGGACCAGCCGGCGATGTTGGGTGCAATGCCGCCCGTGACGATGAGGCCCACGCCGCCGCGCGCGCGCTCGGCGAAGTAAGCGGCAAGCCTGGGATAATTGTCCGCATTGTCTTCGAGGCCCGTGTGCATCGAGCCCATCACGACGCGGTTGGACAGGCGCACGAAGCCGAGGTCCAGCGGAGCCAGCAGGTGCGGATAGGGTGTTGCGCTCATGCGTGGATCATAGCAAGAGCCGCCGCTCCTCAATCGAGCGCGAGGGCAAATCCATCGGCCACCCAGCGCGCCCACGCAGCGCAGCCGGCGGGCCCGGGGTGGAAGCCGTCGCGGGCAAATCCCGCGCGCGGCATTTCCCTGGGCATGACCACGACCTTGAGGCCTCGATAGCCCGCCAGCGACTGCGCGGCCTCGGCGAGCCGGTCGGCGCGCGCACCGAGAAGGCTCGACAGCGGCCAGGGCAGCGCCGGAAAGGTCTCGACCCGCGGGACGCCGGCGAAGACCACGCCCGGCGCGCTGCGAGTGCCGGCCAGGCCGTCGATGACCGACTGGAGTCCCTGCTTGAACCGGGCGGGATCGACGCCGGCGACCGCGTCATTCACACCCAGCGAGATGATCACCAGGTCCGGCTGCTCCGACCGGGCCGCATCGAGCAGCGCGGGCGTCACGTCGCCGCTGGCACGGCCGGATTCGCCCAGCGCGACCCACTCGACCGTCGCCCCGGCACGCCGGGCCAGTTCCGCGGCCACCAGCCCCAGCAGCGCCTCCCGCTGGTCGGCACAGCCGATGCCGGCGATGATCGAGTCGCCAAGGCCCAGCAGGCGCAGGCGCCGCTGGCCTGCGCCCACCGAGCCGCGTGGGGAGCCTGCGGCGGGCAGGCGGTCGCTCCTGAGGCGCACCCACAGGCCCTCGGCAAGGAGCAACGGCGCGGCGGGCCACCACTTCCGCTCTTCAGGCCGCAGCATGGCTCGACTCACCTGGGTTCACAGTTCCCTGAGACCCTGGGTCACCGACTGGCGCGCTGCACGCACGCCGGGCAGCAGCCCCCCGACCAGGCCCAGCGCCAGCGCGTACAGAAGCCCTGCCGCCAGCAGGCCGGGAGTCACCGTAAACGCAAAGCTGACCTGGCTGAAACTCTGGAAGTTGAGCGTCGAGGCCTGGAATCCATTGAAGCCCGCGTAGGCCGCGGCCCCTCCCAGCACGCCACCGGCCAGGCCCAGCAGCAGGGACTCGACGAGCACGGACACCACCACGGGCACGGCGCCGAAGCCCAGGGCGCGCAGCAGTGCGATCTCGCGAGAGCGCGCCGAGACCGCCGAGTACATGGTGTTGAGCGCCGCAAACACGGCGGCTGTCCCCATCAGTACGGCGATCAGCGTGCCGATCGTGTTGATCACGCCGACCAGCACGCTCGACTGGCCCTCGAGGAACTCGCGTTCGCTGCGCACCGACAGGTCGAAGCGCGGATCCGAACCGAGGTGTCGCTTGAGGTCTTCCATAGCGGCTGGCGTCGGCAGGCGCACGCGCACGGACTGGTACGACGTGCCTCTGTTGTACGCCCCCTGCAGCACGATCGCGTCGGTCCACAACTCGGACTCGGAGACGCTGGCCTGGTCGGTGAAGCGACCCACGACGCGCCAGCGGGTATTGCCGAAATGCAGTTCGTCGCC
>JADZCS010000031.1 GCA_020851435.1 Gammaproteobacteria bacterium
CCCGGCGTGCTGAACGTCGTGCACGGCGACCGCGTGGCGGTGGACACGCTGCTCACGCATCCGGACGTCGCGGCCGTCAGCTTCGTCGGCTCGACGCCGGTCGCCGAGCACGTCTACCGGACCGCCTCTGCGCACGGCAAGCGCGTGCAGGCGCTCGGCGGCGCCAAGAACCACATGGTCGTGATGCCCGACGCGGATCCCGCGCAGGCCGCCAACGCGCTGGTCGGCGCGGCCTTCGGCTCGGCCGGCGAGCGCTGCATGGCGATCTCCGTGGCCGTCGCCGTCGGCGATGCGGGCGATGCCCTGCGCGACGCGCTGGTACCGCTCGCGCGCGCGCTGAAGGTAGGCCCCGGAACCGATCGCGACGCGGACATGGGCCCGCTGGTGACGCGCGAGCACCGCGACAAGGTGCGCGGCTACGTCGACCTCGGCGTCAGCGAGGGCGCCGAACTCGTCGTCGACGGCCGCGACCTGGTCGTGCCGGGCCACGAGGACGGCAATTTCCTGGGCGCCTGCCTGTTCGACCACGTGACGCCCGGGATGCGCATCTATCGCGAGGAGATCTTCGGGCCGGTGCTGGTGATCCTGCGCGTGCCGGACTTCGAGGCCGCGCTCGCGCTGGTGAACACCCACGAATATGCGAACGGCACGGCGATCTTCACGCGCGACGGCCAGGCGGTGCGCCGCTTCACGCACGCGGTCGAGGCGGGCATGGTCGGCGTCAACGTGCCGATCCCGGTGCCGATGGCCTTCCACAGCTTCGGCGGCTGGAAGCGCTCGCTGTTCGGGCCGCTGCACATCCACGGTCCCGACGGCGTGCGGTTCTACACTCGCCTGAAGACGGTGACCGCGCGCTGGCCGCAGGGCGGCCGATCCGCGCGCGAGTTCGTGATGCCGACGATGAAGTGAGTCCGTGAGCTTCCCCGTCCTGCAGCTCTCGCCGCGCATCCGCCGTCTCGTCGCGCCCAACCCGGGGCCGTTCACGGGCGAGGGTACGAATACCTACATCGTGGGTACGCAGGAACTCGCGGTGATCGATCCGGGTCCGGCCGATGCTTCGCACCTCGAGGCGATCGTCGCGGCCTGCGATGCGCCCGTGGCGTGGATCCTGGTGACCCATACCCACGCCGACCACTCGCCGGGCGCAAAGGCGCTGCGCGAGCGCACAGGCGCGCTGGTGGTCGGGCGGCGCGCGCCGGAAGTGCCGCGGCAGGATCGGCGCTTCCGCCCCGACACCGAACCCACCGACGGCGAACGCGTCGTGCTGGAGGGAGCCTCGCTGCGTTGCCTCGAGACGCCGGGCCACGCATCGAACCACCTGTGCTTCCTGCTGGAGGAGGAGCGCGTGCTGTTCACCGGGGACCACGTGCTGGGCGACGTCACGCCCGTGATCGTCCCTCCCGACGGCGACATGGTCGACTACCTCGCGTCGCTGGCGCGCCTGCAGGCCCTCGACCTTGCCGCGCTGGCGCCCGGTCATGGGCCCCTGCTGCCGAATCCCGCGGCGACGCTGGCCGGACTCGTTTCGCACCGGCTCAGGCGCGAGGCCAGGGTCGTCGAGCAACTGCTGGCGATGGGCGAGGGGCCGCTCGAGGCGTTGCTGCCGCGCGTCTACGAAGACGTGCCTGCCTCGCTGCACGAGATCGCGCGCCACACGCTGCTCGCGCACCTGATCAAGCTCGAACGCGAGGGCCGCGCCTCCTGCGAGGCCGCATCGTGGCGCGCGACCTGACGGGCGTCGGCGTCGAACTCGAGGAGTGTTCCATCGTCCTCGGCGGCCGGCGGGTCGTCGATCGCGCCTCCCTGCGCATCGAGCCCGGCGACAAGTGCCTGGTGGTCGGGCCCAACGGCGCCGGCAAGACCCAGCTGATCAAGCTGCTGACGGGAATCTGCTGGCCGACGCCGACGGGGCGCGAGTGCAGGCGCTGGTTCGATGCCGGGGGCCATGATCTCGATCTCGTGGAGATCAGGCCGCGCATCGCCTACGTGGGCGCCGAGTCGCAGGACCGCTACCGGCGCCACGGCTGGAACCACACGCTCGCGCAGGTCGTCGCCACCGGCTTTCACGGCACCGACATCCCGCTCGACAAGCCCGGACCGCGGGTACGCGCGCAGGTTCGCAGGATGCTGGAACGCTTCGACCTGGTGCGTGCCGCGGGCCGGCCCATGCTCGAGGCATCCTACGGCGAGCGGCGCCTGGCCCTGATCGCCCGGGCGCTGGCGACGGGCCCGCGCCTGCTCGCGCTCGACGAGGCCTACAACGGGCTCGACGCTGCGCATCGCGCCGTGCTCGACCGCGTGCTCGAGGAGGTCCTGTCGTCCGGCATGACGCTGCTGCTGTCCGCACACCGCGCGATCGACGCGCCCCGCCGGCTCAATCGCTTCCTGCGCGTCGAGC
Source organism: Gammaproteobacteria bacterium (assembly GCA_020851435.1). GTDB lineage: Bacteria > Pseudomonadota > Gammaproteobacteria > Steroidobacterales > Steroidobacteraceae > JADZCS01. Next base: position 2,399 of record JADZCS010000031.1, read on the forward strand.
GCGGCCGCTGTACGGAGCAGGCGGACACACCGCCGCAGCGGCTGCGCCGTTCCGTCGGGCCTGGAAAGCCCGTGCTGCAGCCGGCCCGCGCTCCCGGGGCCTCTGCACGCGTCGTGCTGGCGCTGCGCCGCGCGACGGTGCACCGGG
>JADZCS010000032.1 GCA_020851435.1 Gammaproteobacteria bacterium
TCGTCGCCGGGAACGCCCAGCAGCGCGCCGTACTTGCGCAGGTGGCCGCGCGCGTAAACGGGCGCGCCGAGGCCTTCGAAGTGATCGGCCTCCATCGCCTCGACGATGCTCACGTCGAGCCGCAGCTGTTCCGCGGCGCGCACGGTGGTCAGGCCCTGCCGCTCTCGGGCCGCCAGCAGGCGCGGGCCGGGGGACTTCAGGTCGTCGGCAACCGGGGTGTCCGTGTTCATCGTGCCGCCTCCGGGCCGGCGGCCACCTGGGCCGCCTCGGACGAGGTCGGGAACTCGGCAACCAGCCGGTCCCGATAGGCCGCGGCCGCGTCGGCGTCGCCCAGCGCGGTCTCGACGCGCACGCCCAGCAGCAGCACCTCGGGCGCGGCGGGGCCGGCCGCGAGGTAGCGTTGTACGAACGCGCGCGCCGGCAGGTAGGCCTTGCGCTCGAGCGACAGGCTCGCGAGCTGCGCGAGCGCGTCGCGCGAGTTGGGCCGGATCGCCAGTGCCTGGCGGAAGTGCTTGTCGGCCGCGTCGAGCCGGCCATCCGCGCGTGCGCAGACGCCGGCGTTGATGTAGCTCACGTCAGGGCTGCGCGAGAGCGGGTTGGCCGCCGCCTTCACGAACAGTTCCTCGCCCTTCGCGTTGCTGCCGGCCCGGCACAGGAAGGCGCCCAGCGCGTTCTGTGCCTCGGGGCTCTTCGGGTCGACCTTCAGGGCCTGGCGGTAATGGGTTTCGGCCTTCGCGGCCTCGCCCAGGCGCTCGTACAGCAGGCCCGCGCCGAGCTGCACGCCGACGTCCTTGGGATTCTGGCTCAGGGCACGCTCGATCTTGTCGCGCGCGAGGGCCACCTCGCCCTTGCGCAGGTACTCGAGGCCGAGGCGCACGTTGGCCTGCGCCGCGGTGACCTTCGGGTCGGTGACCGGAGCCTGCTGCGCCAGCGCCGGCGCAGCCGTGACGAGCAGCGCCACGACGGCAAGGACAGCCGCGCACGGGGACCTGAGCTTCGTGGATTTCATTGCTGCACCGACACGCTGACGAGCTTCTGGCCCAGTCGGTACTGCATGCGATCGCGCACCTGGCCGACCAGCTGGCCGCAGGCCGCGTCGATGTCGTCGCCACGCGTCTTGCGGATGGTAGCGATCACGCCCTGCTGCTGGAGCAGGTCGCGGAAGCGGGCGATCACCGGCGCCGGCGAGCGGCGGAAGCGCGTGCCGGGGAAGGTGTTGAACGGAATCAGGTTGACCTTGGCCTCGTGGCCACGCAGCAGGCCCGCCAGTTCGCGCGCGTGCTCCGGCTGGTCGTTGACGCCGTCCAGCATGGTGTATTCGAAAGTGATGTTGCGGCCGTTCTGGCGCTCGAGGTAGTGCCAGCAGGCGGCCAGCAACTCGGCGATGGGATGCCGGCGATTGATGGGCACCAGCTGGTCGCGCAGCGCGTCGTTCGGCGCGTGCAGCGAGACGGCCAGCGCGACGTTGCAGTCCTCGGCGAGCTTGTAGATCTGCGGCACGATGCCGGACGTCGACAGCGTGACGCGCCGCCGCGAGAGGTCGTAGCCGAGGTCGTCGAGGAACACCTGCATCGCCGGCAGGACGTTGCGATAGTTGGCGAGCGGCTCGCCCATGCCCATGAACACCACGTTGGTGATCACGCGGTCGTCGCCGGGCTCGCGGCCGAGCTCGCGGTTGGCGAGCCACACCTGGCCGACGATCTCGGCGGCGGTCAGGTTGCGGTTGAAGCCCTGCTGTGCCGTGGAACAGAAGGCGCAGTCGAGCGCGCAGCCGACCTGGCTGGAGATGCAGAGCGTGCCGCGGCCGAGTTCGGGAATGAACACGGTCTCGATCGCCTGCTCGACGCCGCTGGAGCCGGGCATGCGCAGCACCCACTTGCGGGTGCCGTCAGCCGAGGCCTGCAACGTGACCACCTCGGGAACGCGGACCTCCGCGACCTCGGCGAGCTGGGCGCGGAAATCCTTGGCGAGGTCCGTCATCTTCGCGAAGTCGGACTCGCCGCGCCGGTAGATCCACTTCATGAGCTGGCGCGCGCGGAAGGGCTTCGCGCCGATCGTGGCGACGAATTCCTCGAGCTCCCGGCGCGGGAGCCCGAGGAGATTGACCTTGTTCGCCACGCCGTTCATGTGTGGATGGACGTCCGTTGCCCGCTCAGCGGGTGCGCGGACAGAGGTCCGTTTCGGCGAAGAAATAGGCGATCTCGCGCGCGGCGTTCTCGGCGCTGTCCGAACCGTGCACGACGTTTTCCTCGATGCTGGCGGCGAGGTCGGCGCGGATGGTGCCGGGGGCGGCCTTCTTCGGGTCGGTGGCGCCCATGATGTCGCGGTGCTTCAGCACGGCGTTATCGCCCTCGAGCACCTGCACGATGACCGGACCGGAGGTCATGTACGCGCACAGGTCCTTGAAGAAGCCACGCTCGCGGTGCACGGCGTAGAAGCCCTCGGCCTCGGCCGGGGTCAGGTGCTTCATGCGGGCCGCGACGATGCGCAGGCCGGCCTTCTCGAAACGCGAGTACACGTCGCCGATCAGGTTCTTGGCAACGCCGTCGGGCTTGACGATGGAAAGAGTGCGCTCAACCGCCATGGGGACTCCGGAACTTGTGTCAGGGGGGTGGGGAAGCCGGCCCGCAGGCGCCAGGAGCAACCTTCGGCCGGGCCAGTACAGCCGAGTAGTTTACCGCCCTGGAGGCCCTCCCGGCAAATCCGCCGGATCGCGGAAGTGTCCGAAGCACAAGGAAAAATCAGACGTTGAAGCTCTCGCCGCAACCGCACTCGCCCTTGACGTTGGGGTTGCGGAACTGGAACGCCTCGTTCAGGCCGTGACGCACGAAATCGACCTCGGTGCCGTCGATGTACGGCAGGCTGGCCGGGTCGACGACGACCTTGACCCCGGCAGAGTCGAAAACCAGGTCGTCCACGCCGACGGTCTCGGCGTAATTGACCACGTAGGCGAAGCCGGAACAGCCGGTTTTCTTGACGCCGAGCTTGAGGCCCACGCCGCTGCCTCGCGTCGCGAGGAACGACCGAACGCGTTCGGCAGCAGCGGTGGTCAGGGTGATCGCCATGATGTGCTCGAGCCTCCTTGTCGCCAGGCCCCGTGGGCCGGTCAGTCGATTCTAGCCGGTCGCAGGGCCTGCAATGCATCTTCGACCCTGAACAGGCGCCCGAGTTTCGCGGAAGGCGCATCCAGTTCCGCGGCGATCGCGCGCGGCGGCGCCAGGCCGGCCGCCAGCGACGGGGGCAGTCCTGGCAATCGCAGCGCGACCGTGGCCGCCGCGGCCAGCACGTGGGGGCAGCCCCAGGCCCGGAAAGCCGCCGCCACGATCACGCCCTGCTGCACGCGCAGCTCGAAGCGGATCCATGCCCCGGCGGCCAGGTCGCCGGCCTCGCCAAGCCAGGCCTCGCCAGGCCCGGCGGGCAGGTCGCCCGCGCAGGGCAACTGCCGGAACAGCTCGATGACGCGCGCCGAATAGGCGCCCGCGGCCTCCAGGCCGCCCGCGGACGGGCTATCCAGGCCGGGTCGCGCCGCCTCGCCCGGGACGTCGCCGATCGCGGCTGCCGGACGGGGAAAAGCCGCGAGCGCCGCCGGCGGCGCCAGCCACCTCAAGCGGCGCACCGCGCGAGCAATGACGTCGGCGGCGCGTTCCACATCCTGTGCCGCCGTCAGGCGGCCCAGGCTCAGCCGCAAGGACGCCTGCGCGGCGAGGTCGCCGAGGCCCAGCGCCCTCAGGACGTAGGAGGGCTCCGCAGCCGCCGAGTTGCAGGCCGAGCCACTGGACACGGCCAGTTCGGAGTCGATCGCCAGCAGCAGGCTCTCGCCCTCGATCCCCAGGAAACCCAGGTTCAGCAGCCCGGGCAGCCGCGGCTCGGTACCAGCGTTCGGGTAGACGCCGCCCAGGGCGGCGAGGCGCTGCCAGAGCCGATCGCGCAGCGCGGCCTGGCGCAGGGCTTCGACCGCCAGGGCTTCCCGGGCCAGCCTGCAGGCAAGCCCGAAGCCGACGATCTGGTGAACGGCCAGCGTGCCCGGGCGCAGCCCGCCCTCCTGCCCACCGCCGAACTGCAGCGGCTGCAGCGTGGGGCGCGGCTGGCGGCGCACCCACAGCGCGCCGACGCCCTTGGGCCCGTGCAGCTTGTGCGCCGTGAACGACAGCAGGTCGGCGCCGAGCGCCTCGACCTCCACCGGCACCTTGCCCACGCTCTGCGCGGCATCGACGTGCAGCAGCACGCCGCGCGCGCCGCACAGCCGCCCCACGGCCGGAATGTCCTGCACGACCCCGGTCTCGTTGTTGGCGTGCATCAGCGACACCAGGATCGTGTCGGGTCGCAACGCGGCCTCGACCTGGGCCGGCGACACGCGGCCATCAGGCCCGGGCGTGACGCGGGTGACGTCGAAACCCTCGGCCTCCAGCCGGGCACAGGCATCGAGCACGGCACGGTGCTCGGTACGACTCGTGACGACGTGGCGCCCGCGATCACGGTTGCCGCGCGCCGCGCCGAGGATGGCGAGGTTGTCGCCTTCGGTGGCGCCGGAGGTGAAGTAGATCGACTCCGGCACCGCCCCGATCAGGGCCGCCACGTCGGCGCGGGCGGCCTCGACGCGCCGTCGCGCCGCCCGCCCGGGCGCATGCTGCGAGGACGGGTTGGCAAACCCGTCCGCGGCGACCATGCAGGCGGCCATCGCCTCGGCGACGCGCGGATCGAGCGGCGTGGTCGCCGCGCAATCGAGGTAGAGGGGAGCCGCACTCATCAGCGCTCTCCCCGGCTGCCCAGCGACCGCTCGACCGCCGTGAGGATGCCCCTGAGCACCTGCACCTCCTCCTGGTCGGGCTCGGCGCGACCGAGCAGGCGCTGCAGGCGCCCGACCACCTGCGGCCCGTTGCGCGCAGCCGTGAACTCGATGGCATCGAGAACGCGCGCGAGGTGCTCGTGCAGGCGCCCGACCTCGGCCGCAGTGGCCGGCGGGATGTCGCGCTCGAGCCTGCGCGGCTGCGCAGCCTGGGCCATGCGGATTTCGTAGCAGACCACCTGCACGGCCTGGGCGAGGTTGAGCGACTCGTAGGCTGGATCGGACGGGATCGCGAGCAGCGCCTGGCACAGCGCCAGGTCGTCGTTGGACAGGCCGTTGCGTTCGTTGCCGAACAGGATCGCGACCGGCGCCCCCGCGGCCGTCTCGACCGCCCGGGCCGCGGCCCCGCGCGCATCGAGCACGTTCCAGTTGGCGCTGCGCGGCCGGGCGCTCGCGCCCAGCACCAGCCCGCAATCCGACACGGCGTCGAGGATGCCGTCGCAGACCCGGGCGCGGTCGAGCAGGTCCGCGGCGCCGGCGGCCAGCGAGGTGGCCTCGGCATGGGGAAACTGCTGCGGGCGGACGAGGCGCAGGTCGTCGAGGCCCATGGTCTTCATGGCGCGCGCCGCCGACCCGATGTTGCGGGCCAGGCTGGTGTCGACCAGGACGATGCGGATGGGGAGGCTCATGTCTGCTATTCTAGCGGCTGCCGCCGGTCCTTCCGGCGGCCGTTCTTTAAGCGGGACCCGATATGCATCCTCTGCTCACCATTGCGACTCGTGCGGCACGCCGTGCGGGCGAAGTCATCGTTCGCAGCCTGCCTCGCCTCGAGGGCATCGAGGTGTCTTCGAAGAGCCGCAACGACTACGTCACCGAGGTCGATCGCGCGGCCGAGCAGGAGATCATCGGCATCATCCGCAAGGCCTATCCGTCGCACGGCTTCCTGGCCGAGGAAAGCGGCGAGATCGCCGGTGACCACTTCACCTGGATCGTCGACCCGCTCGACGGCACCACCAACTTCATCCACGGCTTCCCGCAGTTCTCGGTCTCGATCGCCTGCCGCGTGCGCGGCCGGCTCGAGGTCGGCGTGGTCTACGACCCGCTGCGCGGCGAGATGTTCACGGCCTCGCGCGGCTCGGGCGCGCAGCTCGACGACAAGCGCATCCGCATCGGCAAGCGCGGCACGCTCGAGGGCGCGCTGATCGGCACCGGCTTCCCCTACCGCTCCAACCTCCGCTACATGGACTCCTACCTCGCCATGCTGCGCGTGGTCATGGAGCAGACCGCGGGCGTGCGTCGCCCCGGGTCGGCGGCGCTCGACCTCGCCTACGTCGCCGCGGGCCGCCTCGACGGCTTCTTCGAATTCGGCCTGGCCCCCTGGGACACGGCTGCGGGAATCCTGCTCATCAACGAGGCTGCCGGCCAGGTCGGCACGCTCAGCGGCGCGGAGTACGACGACGGCGGCCACATCCTCGCGGGCAGCCCCAAGGTCTTCGCGGCGCTGGTCGAGGCCTTCCGCCCGCACCTGCCGGAAGCCCTGCGCGGCTGAGGCCCGGGGCGCCAGCCGCCTCGCTTTCACGGATTCCCTGCGCTAGAGTCTGGCGCCATCCACGCCCGCGTCCTGCGCGGGGCGGGCCACGCGCAGCTGCCGGGCAGCCTGCGCAACGCGCTACAGGCTTGGGGGAGTTCCAGACGAATGAGCCTTCTTAGAACAAAACCGATCAATACCGATCTCACGGCCAACACGGGCCTCAAGCGGACGCTGGGTCCCTGGGACCTGACGTTCCTCGGCGTGGGCGCCATCATCGGCGCGGGCATCTTCGTGCTGACCGGCGTCGCGGCCGCCACCCAGGCAGGCCCGGCCATCGTGCTGTCCTACATCGTCGCTGGCCTGGCCTGCGGCTTCGCGGCACTGGCCTACGCCGAGCTCGCCTCGTCGGTGGGCGGCAGCGGCAGCGCCTACGGCTATGCCTACGCGGGCCTCGGCGAGATCATCGCCTGGATCATCGGCTGGGCACTGATGCTCGAGTACGGCCTGGCCGTGTCGGCAGTGGCCATCGGCTGGTCGGGATATTTCGTCAACGGACTCTCGGCCGTGGGCATCACCCTGCCGGCGGAGTTCGTCAACCCGCCGCACTCCGGCGGCATCGTCAACCTGCCCGCGGTCGGCATCATCCTGGCGCTCGGCACGCTGCTGTGCGTGGGCGTGAGCGGCTCGGCCAAGCTCAACGCCTTCGGCGTGACGATCAAGGTCATCTCCATCCTGGTGTTCATCGCGGTGGCCATCGGCCACGTGAACACCGACAACTGGCACCCGTTCGCGCCCTACGGCTTCTCGGGCATCATGGGCGGCGCGGGCCTGATCTTCTTCGCCTACATCGGCTTCGACGCGGTATCCACCGCGGCGGACGAGGCCAAGAACCCGCAGCGCGACATGCCCATCGGCATCATCGCCTCGCTGGTCGCCTGCACGATCCTGTACATGATCGTCGCGGGCCTGCTCACCGGAATCGCCAACTACA
>JADZCS010000033.1 GCA_020851435.1 Gammaproteobacteria bacterium
ACTGCAGGTGCAGCGACTCGACGAGCCAGGACAGGCGCAGGTAGTTGCTCTCGTACAGCGTCATCAGCGCCGTGAACGAGACGGGACGCGCGCGCCAGGAGGACTGGCAGAGCTGGTCGGGATACATGCCCGAAAATATATCACACGGTTTCGCGCCGACTCCGGTCGCGGGCGGGACGTCGGTCACGGTCGCACGCGGCGTGCGATGTTCATGCGCTCGAGCACGCGGCTGGCAATTTCCTCGATTGACGTATCGGTGGTATCCATGTACGGAATGCCGAACCGGTCGAACATGCGCTCGGCCGACCGTACCTCGAAGGCGCACTGCTGCGCCGAGGAATAGCGGCTGTCGGGGCGGCGCTCCTGGCGGATCTGCTGCAGCCGGTCCGGGCCGATGGTCAGGCCGTAGAGCTTGCTGCGGTACTGCGCGACGAGCGCGGGCAGCTTCACGGACTCGAGGTCGTCCTCGGTCAGCGGGTAGTTGGCCGCGTATACGCCGTACTGCAGGGCCAGGTAGACGCAGGTCGGCGTCTTGCCCGAGCGCGACACGCCGACCAGGACGACGTCAGCGCGCTCGTACTCGCGGGTCTGGGCGCCGTCGTCGTTGGCCAGCGCGAAGTTCGTCGCGTTCATGCGCGCGGTGTAGGCGGCGAGGTCCGCCATGCCGTGCGCGCGGCCCAGCGCGTGCGACGACGGCTGGCCAAGCTCCTGCTCCAGCGGGCCCAGGAAGGCGTCGAAGAAGTCCAGGAACAGGCAGTCCGAACCCTTGACCACGTCGCGCAGGTCGTCCTTGACGAGGGTCGAGAACACGATAGGGCGCGCGCCCTCCTCCTGCGCCGTCCTGCCGATGCGCTTGACGGCTTCCTCTGCCTTGTCAACCGTGGATATGAATGGCAAAGTCACTGGCTTGAAATTGAGGCCGTCGAACTGCGTCAGCAGGCTGTGTCCCATGGTCTCGGCAGTCACGCCGGTCTGGTCCGACACGAAGAACACCGTCCGGGTCTTTTGCACTTTCGTTTCAACCTCATGCGTCACGGCTGGTCCCCTCCCGGTCAGGACGCAGATGCTAACAGGAAGTCCCACGGCCTAGCGCCGCCCCACAGGCCGTTCCCCCGGCCGCACCCCAGAGAACAGACCGTGAGCACCTACATACTTCCCTTCGAGCAGCTCGGCATCGGCGACATCGAGACGGTCGGCGGCAAGAACGCCTCCATCGGCGAGATGATCAGCAACCTCGCGCGCGTGGGCGTGCACGTGCCGGGCGGCTTTGCGACCACCTCGCAGGCCTACCGGGACTTCCTGTCCCAGAACGGCCTGGCTGCCCGAATCGATGCCGAACTCGAGGGCCTGAACGTCGACGACGTCGAGCGCCTGGCGGTGGTCGGCGCCCGCATCCGCGGCTGGATGCTCGAGACGCCCTTCCACGCGCGACTCCAGGACGAGATCGTCACGGCCTTCGAGAAGATGTCGGGCGGCCGGGACATCGCGGTCGCGGTCCGCTCGTCGGCGACCGCCGAGGACCTGCCCGGGGCGTCCTTCGCCGGCCAGCAGGAGACCTTCCTGAACGTGCGTGGCCGGGAAGCCGTGCTCCGGCACATGCACGAGGTCTATGCGTCCCTGTTCAACGATCGCGCGATCGCCTACCGCGTGCACCAGGGCTTCGAACACTCGCTGGTGGCGATCTCCGTCGGCGTGCAGTACATGGTCCGCAGCGACCTCGGCGCCAGCGGCGTCATGTTCACGCTGGACACCGAGTCCGGCTTCCGCGACGTCGTGTTCATCACCGCATCCTACGGCCTCGGCGAAATGGTCGTGCAGGGGGCCGTGAACCCCGACGAGTTCTACGTCTACAAGCCCGCCCTGCGCGCCGGCAAGTACCCGATCATCCGCCGCAACCTCGGCGCCAAGGCGCTGAAGATGGTCTATGCGCGCGACCAGGCCTCCGGCAAGCGGGTCGAGACCGTCGACGTCGCCGCGGCCGACCGCAGCCGCTTCTGCCTCACCGACGTGGACGTCACCGAGCTCGCGCGCCAGGCCCTGCTGATCGAGCAGCACTACGGCGCGCCGATGGACATCGAGTGGGGCAAGGACGGCGAGACCGGCGAGATCTTCATCCTGCAGGCGCGGCCCGAGACGGTGCAGAGCCAGGCCGGCCGCACCATCCAGCGCTTCACGCTCAAGGCGCACTCGCGCGTGCTGACCACCGGCCGGGCGATCGGCCAGCGCATCGGCGCCGGCCCGGCGCGCATCATCCGCGACGTCAAGGAAATGTCCCGCGTGCAACCCGGCGACGTGCTCGTCGCCGACATGACCGACCCGGACTGGGAGCCGGTCATGAAGCGCGCCTCGGCGATCGTCACCAACCGAGGCGGCCGCACCTGCCACGCCGCGATCATCGCCCGCGAGCTCGGCATCCCCGCCGTCGTCGGCTGCGGCCACGCCACCGACGCGGTCCGCGAGGGCAGCCCGGTCACCGTATCCTGCGCCGAGGGCGACACCGGCGTGGTCTACGACGGCGCCCTCGAGTTCGAGCTCAAGCAGATCGAGCTCGACGCCCTGCCGCCCGCGCCCGTGCGCATCATGATGAA
>JADZCS010000034.1 GCA_020851435.1 Gammaproteobacteria bacterium
AACGTCACCACGCTGATCGCCGGCGTCATGCTGTTCGCGTTCGGCACGGGCGCGATCAAGGGCTTCGCCGTCGTGCTCACGCTCGGCATCATCACCTCGATGTTCACGGCGCTCATGGGCAGCCGCGCGTTCATCCAGCTGATGTACGGCCGTTACAAGCGCCTCGACAAGATCTCGATCTGAGGAAGACATAGCGATGGAACTGTTTCACAAGGTTTCCACCGTCCGGTTCATGGAAATGCGCCGGTACTGGTATGCGCTGTCGGTCCTCCTGATCATCGGTTCCCTGGCCCTGGTGGCCTTCAAGGGCATGAACTTCGGCCAGGACTTCACGGGTGGCGTGGTGGTCGAGGCCGCGTACAAGCAGCCCGTGGACCTGGAAAAGACCCGGGCCACGCTGGTGGCCGCCGGCCTCACCGAGGCGCAGGTACAGAATTTCGGCACTGCTAACGACCTGCTGGTCCGGCTGCCGCCCGCCGAGGGCAAGGAAGTCGCGGCGGTCACCGACCGCGTGTCGGCAGCGCTCAAGTCGCTCGATCCGTCGGTCGAGATCAAGCGCACCGAGTCCATCGGGCCGCAGGTCGGCAAGGAACTCGCCGAGAAGGGCTCGATGGCCCTGCTGATGACGCTGCTGTTCATCGGCGTCTACGTGCTCATGCGCTTCCAGCTCAAGTTCGCCGGCGGCGCCATCCTGGCGGCGCTGCACGACCCGATCGTGGTGGTCGGCTTCTTCGCGCTGACCGGCATGACCTTCGACCTCGCGGCCGTCTCGGCGATCCTCGCCGTGATCGGCTACTCGCTCAACGACACCGTCGTGGTCTTCGACCGCGTGCGCGAACGCATGCTGTCCATGCGCCAGGCCACGCCCATCGAGGTCATGAATGCGGCGATCAACGAGACGCTGTCGCGGACGCTCATCACCTCGGGCGTCACGCTGCTGACGGTCATCGCGCTGTTCGTGCTGGGCGGCGAGGCGCTGCGCGGCTTCTCGGCCGCGCTGCTGGTCGGCATCGTGGTCGGTACCTACTCGTCGATCTACGTCGCGGGCGCGATCGCGCTGGACAGCGGCCTGTCGCAGAAGGACCTGATGCCGGCTTCGGAGAAGCCGGAGCTGGTCGACGACATGCCCTGACACGGATACCGGACAACGTCGATGATGGAACTGCTGCTCGATCCCCAGACCTGGCTGTCGTTCCTGACGCTGACGCTGCTCGAGGTCGTGCTGGGGATCGACAACATCATCTTCCTGTCGATCCTGGTGGCGCGGCTGCCGCGCGAGCAGCAGCCGAGGGCCCGGACGCTGGGCCTGGGCTTCGCGATGATCACGCGCATCGGCCTGCTGTTCTCGATCACCTGGCTGGTGTCGCTCAAGGCGCCCTGGTTCGCAGTGGCTGGCCAGGAGTTCTCAGGTCGCGACCTGATCCTGTTCGCGGGCGGCCTGTTCCTGCTGGCCAAGAGCGTCAGCGAGATCCACGGCGCGCTCGAAGGCGCAGAGGATGCGCCGCGCAAGGTCAATGCGCGCAACCGCCTGCTGCTGGTGATCCTGCAGATCGGCATCCTCGACATCGTGTTCTCGCTGGATTCGGTGTTCACGGCCGTGGGCCTGGCCCAGCACCTGCCGATCATGGTCGCGGCGATCATCATCGCGGTGATCGTGATGATGTTCATGGCCGGCCCGATCAACGATTTCATCGAGCGTCACCCGACGATCAAGATCCTCGCGCTGGCGTTCCTGATCCTGGTCGGCGTGACGCTGATCGCGGACGCCTTCGACATGCACATCCCGCGCGGCTACCTGTACTTCGCGATGGCCTTCTCGGTGGCGGTCGAGGCCGTCAACATCCGCGTGCGCCAGAAGGCCCAGCCGGTGAACCTGCGCCCGGACATGGTCAGTCCCGAGGATTCCGGGCGCGACGACTGACTATCCCTGGGCCTGCCTGAGCAAGCCCACCAGCCGCGTCGAGAGGGTCTCGAATTCCACGACGAACGGCTCGATGTCTCGAGCCTGCATGTGTTGCGTGAAGATCGAGGCGACCACGAACGCCGATTCGTGAAACAGCTGGTGAAGGCGGTCGACGTGCGCGAACCGGTCGGTTCCCAGGCGGGCACGGCTGTCATCCGTCTGCAGCCAGCGGCCAAGTTCGCAGGCCGTGTGGTCGTAGGCCCGGTCCAGGTCGAAGACCTTCGAGTCCGCTGAATTCAGCGCGTTGCGGAAGTGGTCAGCCCAGGCCAGGTGGTCCCTGATCGCATCGGCGATGTCGTACGGAGGCATGCAGATATCCTGCGTCAATGGAAAAGCCCCCTGGAGTGCGAGTCCCCAGGGGGCCTTTCGTGCGCTGCAGCGCCGGCCGGGGCCGGGTCAGCCGTTCGCCTTGTTGAGCACGCTGTTGCGCCGCGAGAAGCCGAAGTAGACCACCAGGCCCAGCGCCATCCAGATCGCGAAGTAGCGCCAGGTGCTGAGCGGCAGGCTGACCATCAGCCAGACGCAGAACACGATGCCGAGGATCGGCACCACCGGCATGAACGGCGTGCGGAACGGCCGGTGCAGGTCCGGACGCGTCTTGCGCAGCACCATGACGCCCACGCACACGACCGTGAAGGCGAGCAGCGTGCCCATGTTGGTCAGCTGGGCGACCTCGTCGATGCGCGCGAAGCCCGCCACCGCGGCCATCACCACGCCCGCGAAGACGATGCCGTTGACCGGTGTCTTGGTGGTCTGGTTGACGCTGCGGAACATCTTGGGGAGCAGGCCGTCACGCGACATCGCGAACAGCACGCGGCTCTGGGCGTAGTAGCAGACCAGGATCACGGTCGTGAGGCCCGCGACCGCGCCCACAGCCGTGACGCCGCCCGCCCAGTTGATGCCGAGGTCGAGCAGGGCCTTCGAAACCGGCGACGGGTTGTTGAGGGTCGTGTAGTTGGCGATTCCGGTGAGCAGGCCCGCGACGATCATGTACAGGATCGTGCAGGCGACCAGCGAGGCGATGATGCCGATGGGCATGTCGCGCTGCGGGTTCTTGGCCTCGTCCGCCGCGGTGGA
>JADZCS010000035.1 GCA_020851435.1 Gammaproteobacteria bacterium
ACCGTACTCAAGAGCGGTAGAAGCTCGGAAGAAACGGCAGCCGATGCGGACAGCGTCCGCGCAACGGTCGAAAAGATCATTCGCGACATCTCGCTCAATGGCGACGCTGCCGTGCGCGAATATTCACAGAAATTCGACGGATGGTCGCCGGAGTCATTCCGCCTGACATCGGCGGAAATTTCCTCATGTGTCGATCAGTTGCCGAAGGCAACCATCGCAGACCTCGAGTTTGCCCAGGCGCAGATCGCGCGGTTCGCACAGATTCAGCGCGCCAGCATCCAGGACGTGGAGGTCGAAACGCTGCCTGGCGTCGTGCTCGGGCACCGCACCATTCCGGTCAGCAGCGTTGGCTGCTACGTGCCGGGAGGCAAGTACCCCCTCATCGCCTCCGCGCACATGGGGGTCGTGACAGCCAGGGCGGCTGGCGTGGAGCGCGTCATTGCATCGGCTCCGGTGTACCAGGGTCGCCCGCACGCGGGAATCGTCGCGGCCATGCACATGGCGGGCGCCGACGAGATCTACACGCTCGGGGGCGTACAGGCGATTGCGGCGATGGCGCTGGGTACCGAGACGATCCGGCCTGTGGACGTGCTCGTCGGACCTGGCAACGCGTACGTGGCAGAGGCGAAGCGACAGCTCTTCGGACGCGTGGGCATCGACCTGCTGGCGGGGCCGACGGAGACCCTCATCATCGCGGATCACACCTGCGATGCGGAGATGGCGGCCACCGACCTCCTCGGCCAGGCGGAACACGGCCCCACGTCGCCGGCGATTCTCCTGACGACTTCGCGAACGCTGGCCGAGTCCCTGGAAGCGGAGATCGCCCGACAACTCATGACCCTGCCCACGGCAGATGTCGCGGGCCGTGCGTGGCGCAATTGCGGCCAGATCATCCTGTGTGACACGGTTGACGAAATGGTCGAGGAGGCGGATCGAATCGCGTCGGAACACGTCCAGGTACTGACCGAGGACCCGGATTACTTCCTCGCGAATATGAAGAACTACGGCGCCCTGTTCCTGGGCCCGCGGACCAACGTGGCTTTCGGCGACAAGGTGATAGGCACGAACCACACGCTTCCGACGCAGCGCGCGGCGCGCTACACCGGCGGGCTATGGGTGGGGAAGTTCCTGAAGACCTGCACTTATCAGCGGGTTACGACCGATGAAGCTTCCGTGCAGATCGGCGAGTATTGCTCCAGGCTCTGCGCAATCGAGGGCTTCTCCGGTCACCAGGCCCAGGCGGACCTGCGGGTACGCCGCTATGCGCGCGCCGGAAAGTGAAGGTCAGACGGTGTCGCGCATGACCAGGACGCCCGGGAAGCGGCGCACCAGGGGCTTGGATGCGGGGGGCGAACCCTGCAGGCCGAGAAGGGCAAGAGTTTCCTCCACCATTTCGTCGACCGGCTGACGGACGGTGGTCAGGCGGTATGCGGCCCGGCCGGCGTCCGGAATGTCATCGAATCCCGCCAGCATGACGTCATCCGGCACCTTCAGCTTGAGGGAGCCGCGGATCGCATCGAGGGCGCCGAGTGCCATGATGTCGTTGAGGCAGAACAGCGCATCGGGCCGATTGCGGCCACCCAGCAGGCGCAGCGCCGCGGCGAACCCGCCGTCGTACGTATACTTTCCGCCCTCCTCCATGATGGCCTTCGCGCGCACGCTCAGCTTCGCGAGTTCGGAAGTGAATCCGCGAATGCGGTCCCGTGTCGTCGAAGTCGACGCGTCACCGCAAATAATTGCAAAACTCCTGGCGCCAGCGTCGTGCAATGTCTGCGCGACGAGCCGGCCTCCTGCGACGTTGTCGCAGCAAACGCTGTTGACGCCAAGACCTGGCACATGCCTGTTATAGAGCACGACCGGAATAGACTGCTGGACGCACAGGCGCGCCATCCGGCTCGAGATGGTTGCCGCCGTGACAACAAGACCGTCGATCTGATACCCGAGAACGCTTCCGATCGCGTCGTCGACGCTGCCTCCCTGCGGCAGCGTGAACAACAGCACGTGCTTGCCCATTTCCTGCAGGCGGCGACTGAACAGCGCGAGCACTGTCGCGTAGAACGGGTTTTCCATGTCGCCGATGACAATCGCAACGATATTCGAACGGCGCGTGCTCAGGCTGCGGGCGATGGTGTTCGGCACGTACTTGAGCGCCAGGGCGGCTTTGAGGACCTTGGCACGAGTCGCCTCCGCGATTCTGCCACCCGGGGTAAATGCCCGGGACACTGCCGCCTGCGACACGCCGGCCATTCGCGCCACGTCAAACGATGTCGTCTGCTGCCGACGCCTTGGCATGCTCTGCTCACCGTACCTGGGACGCGGATGCGCCTGTATCTGCGTTTCAGATTAGCACACCGCCGATTTGCACGACTCGACTGGGCGCAATGCATCTTCGTTGAGGCGCATCGGCACGCGTTCAATATTCAATCAACGTGACGATTTGTAGATATCGCCCGAGCCGGCTTCACGACCATCCAGGCGCCCGCTAAACTCTGGCACCACCAATCGCGCTGAACGCGGCAGCGGCGACTCGATTCATGTATGGTCACGTTGCATATTCTTCTACGCCTTCGACACTTGAGGGACACGGCAGATGCCGATTTACGAATACCACTGCCAGGCATGTGGCCACGACTTCGAAGCCCTGCAAAAGGCCAGCGATGCACCGCTTATCGTCTGCCCGGAATGCAGCCGCGAGACGCTGACCAAAGGCGTGTCGGCTCCGGCTTTCCATCTTCGCGGCAAGGGCTGGCGATCACCCTCAGCTCAGGACAAGGCGGCGGCTGCGGCGGCGCAGAAGTCACGCAGGGTCGGGCACATGCTCGACTCAGGCCAGGCGCACAGTCACGATGACGACGCACCGCAGACATCAAGCGGGGGCCACACCCACAGTCACGGCGGGACTACTCATAGCCACGCCCCAGGCCACAAGCACGACCACAAGCACTAGGCCGGTTTGGCGACACCGTTCAAGCCGGGCGCGATGAATGACCGTTCCGCGGACTGCATTGGTGCCAGCTCGTGTAACGCTACCTGCTTCTGACCCGTGCATCTCACAACCGTATCCACTGAGTCGACAAAGCCAATCACCTCACTGGCGAGCGGCCTTGGCGAAACCAGCGCCAGCGGCGACCTCTAGCGCGACGCGGACAGACCAGAAGGTAACGTCCTGGCGAGGGGCCCGAGGTGGGATATGGCGAGTGCATACCCTGGCAAGCGTATAATGTCCCCATCACGCAACTCTTCTGACAGGTTCAATGAGCGATAAAATCCCACCGCAGCCGGACGACTCGCACTTGCCCGTGTCAGCCCGGATCCGGGCCCGGATCCAGGCCGCGCGAGAGCGCTTCCATGCGAACGACAACATCGCCGATTTCCTGCGCCCGGGCGAACTCGAGGAGTTGCTCGCCGAAGTCGAAGGCAGGATGAAAGGCGTCCTGGAAAGCCTCGTGATCGACACCGAGAGCGATCACAACACGCAGGACACCGCGCGCCGCGTCGCCAAGATGTACCTGACCGAAGTGTTCCGCGGGCGCTATGTGCCGGTGCCGCCGGTCACGGAATTCCCGAACGCGGAGCATCTCAACGAACTGATGATCGTCGGTCCGATCACGGTGCGCAGCGCGTGCAGCCACCACTTCTGCCCGATCCTCGGAAGGCTGTGGATCGGAATCATGCCGAACGAGCACTCGAACCTGATCGGGCTGTCCAAGTACTCCCGCCTCGCGGAGTGGATCATGGGCCGGCCCCAGATCCAGGAAGAGGCGATCACCCAGATGGCCGACCTGCTCATGAGCAAGGTGAACCCCGATGGGTTGGCGGTGGTGATGGAAGCGGATCACTTCTGCATGCACTGGCGCGGCGTCAAGGACGACAAGACCAAGATGGTTAACAGCGTCATGCGTGGTTCGTTCCTGAAGAACCCGACGCTGCGCCGCGAGTTCCTTGCCCTGATCAAACTGACCGACTGAGGCCATCATGCTCGTTCGCCTTCTCTACGCCAGCCGCGCCACCAGGCAGCCCAATGCGACCATGCAGGATTCCATCCTGGAACAGTCGCGCGCCCACAATCCCAAGCTCGGCATCACGGGCCTGCTGTGCGTCAGCGACGAGCTGTTCATCCAGGTACTGGAAGGGGGCCGCGACGAGGTCTGCGAGCTCTACAACATGATCGTCCGGGACGATCGTCACCAGAACGTGCGGATACTGAGCTTCGAGGAAATCCGTGAACGACGGTTCGGCAACTGGACCATGGGCCACGTCAACCTCGCCAAGGTCAATCCGTCGCTGCTTCTCAAGTACGGTGAGCGGGCTGACCTGAACCCTTTCACCTGCTCCGGCCAGGCCTTGATGGCACTGCTCGAAGAGTTGATCGCGAATGCGCTGGTCGCCAGTCGCGGCAGCTGACCTGGCGTGCCCGGCCCGTGCACGCTGCGCGAGCTACGCGCGCAGCCAGGCAAGGGCGACTGCGATGTCGTCGAACGCTTTCACTTCCATGCCCTGACTGGCCGCCACCGACTCGCCATAACGGCGCGGGTCGAGCACGGGCTCCTTGAGTACATAAGCAAAGCGCGTGGACAGGCCGTGTATGACCCTGTGTCGGGCATATGCAGCAGCAGCGAATTCTCCATAGAAGAACCGCTCGATTGCCTGGGGCTCGCCCATGAGCTCGCGCCCGTCGAACAACACGGCGACGGCCTGGTGTTCGGCCACGGCATCCAGCAACCTGACAAACTGTTCTTTTGCTTCGTCCAGCGCGAACGCGCCTGCCGCGACGGCGCGGACAATTCCACCTTCCACCGAAGTTGTCAGCTGCATTTTCATTGTGCCGATGTTATCAGACATGGATTCGCTCCCCGGTCAGCGCCGCCGCCGTCGCGCGGAGGCCAGGAGCGCCCAGACGAACGCTCCGGCGAGCATGACCGCAACGACCGGCAGCAGCAGCGCGAGCACCGACAGCGTCACCGCGCCGCCGAGCTCGCCCGAGGCAACCAGCGGGTTGCCCAGTCCCCCGGTCAGCGCGCCGGACTTGGCGCGCAGCAGCGTCGAGGCACCCTGCATCACCGCGGCGCTGCCGCCGCCGGCGATGAGCGCCAGCGGCCACTGCATCCACCCGGGCAGGTCGACCATCACCGCCGCGGCAACGACCACGCCAGCGGCGACGGCGACCGGCCCGGCAACCACGTCGAGTGCGTGGTCAAGACCCGGCACGTAGTACGCGCCGACCTCGACCACGGCAGCGACCGCCAGCGCGACCACCGCCGGCAGCGTGCCGAGCCACGCGAACGACGGCGCCAGTTCCAGGCCGCCAAACCGCGCCGCCAGGGCCAGTGCCAACAGCGGCACGAAAACACGCAGGCCAGCGGCGGCAGCCAGGCCGATGCCAAGGCCCACGGCCAGCACTGCGTCTATGGGGGACAGCATGGCGCGAGATTGCCCTAGCGGTCTACGAAGTGCCAGCCAGAGGCCTCCAACTCCTTGCGAGCGTTGTCCAGGGCATCCGGCAGATAGGCGATTCTGACACCCCGGGAGCTCCCGACGACGACGTGACGAAGCCAGCTACATATCAGGCACGACACTGACGCCTGATGGCGGATTCACCTTGACGATCTGACTTCATTCCTCGCCACGGCCAGCCGCGTCGCGTCCATCTGCACCCGCCCGCGTAAATCGGCCGGCTGCACGGAGTCGTCGCCGATGATTGGCGGATCCGGGTGGATGTCCAGAGACGGGGGTCCCGTTTGCCGGCGAACCCGGCGGATTGACGCCGACCGGTGTGTACGGTGTTCGGGCAGAGTGTGCTTGATCCTCGACAGCACGCACTGATGTTCCCCGGTCGGCGGAAGTACGTGCGCAGAACCTGATAGCGGTGTACGATTGTGCATATATTCTGTGACACTGACTGCGAATGGGATGCAACGAAAGCGGCCGAGAACCTGCGCAAGCACGGGGTACGATTCGCCGATGCAGCGCTGTCGCTCGAGGACCCGTGGGGCCTATCGGTGTTGGATCCAGATTCTGCGGGCGAGGCTCGGCTGGTTACCTCGGAGCCGATCCGGCCGGGCGGATCCTGGTGACGATCTACACGCTGCGCGGACGAGTCGTCAGGATCATCTCGTCGCGCAAAGCTTGTCGTTCTGAAAGACGAGCATACGAGGCAAACCGATGAGGAAGGAATACGACTTCTACAAGGGCAAAAGAGGACCTGTGGTGCCGATCGCCAAGGGCAAGTCCCGCATCACGATTCGCCTGGACGACGAAGTGCTGGAGTGGTTCAAGGCGCAGGTAGAGTCCGCCGGTGGTGGCAACTACCAGACGCTGATCAACGCGGCGCTCGTCGAGCACATCCGTCGCGAAGCTGAGCCTCTCGAGAAGACGCTGCGGCGAGTGCTACGTGAGGAATTGCGGCGGGCGGGGTGATGGGGATCCGCTCAAGGCCTTATCGCCGCACCACGCGTCGGCCGGAGCCCATCACAGACCTTCGGCTCGACCGTCCACATCGCATTGGCCAGGCGCCAGGCACCATCCACCTTGACGAAATCGAACACGTCGACCCCGCAGTGCGAGGTCTTGCCGTCAATCTTGAACTCATACGGCGCCCATACCACGGCGATCGGGCCGCGTAGGAACACCGTGGGATTCCAGTAGCGCTCCTGCAGCGCGCTGCCTTTGTCGTTGGCGGGGTCGGACCAATAAGCGGACGGGCGCGGGCCTACCACCATCGCACCACTGGCATCGGGTCGCGCACTCCAGGTCATGCTGTTGGGCATGTCCAGTGATCGCATGGTCGCGTGGTCCTTGGCCGAGATCGCGGCAAGGTACCGATCCATCGTCGCCAGCACCGCATCGACCTCCGCCGCGTCGCCGTCGTTACCGTGAACTTGGACAGGCGCCTGGGCGCAGGCGCTGAGGAACGCCAGTGCGGTCAGGGCAACGCAGGTGCGATGGTGTGTGCGCATGGTGATGGCCCTCGGTGAGTTCAGGTCCCTATCTGGAAGATTCTGTTGTCACTTTCTCGCCGGCGCCGGCAGTTGCGCCAGGTACGCGGCGACGGCTAGCTTGTCGTCCGCCGAGAGCTGGCCGAGGATCGCGGGCATCGCTGGGTTGGAATTGCCGCGCTTTCCGCTGAGGACGAGGTCGATCTCGCGCAACAGGTAGCTGTAGTGCTGCGAAGCCAGCATCGGATAGAAAAGCTCAGCGCGGCCTTCGCCGCGCTCGCCATGGCACGCTGCACAATTGCTGGCGTACACGGCCTTGCCGCGCGGCACCAGCTCGGGTGGCCCCTGCGCGATGCTGCCCACGACTGGCAGGGACTGCAGATAGGCGGCAATGTCGGCAAAATTCTCAAGCGTCAGGCCGGAATCGGCCATGTAGTCCTTCATCTCCTGGTTCACGCGAAGGCCACTGCGAATGTCCATCAGC
>JADZCS010000036.1 GCA_020851435.1 Gammaproteobacteria bacterium
CCGACTTCCCTCCCGACCAACGCCCGAACTGACGCATGAAACTCTACAGCAACCGATTCGCGCCCAGCCCGCGGCGCCTGCGCATCTTCCTCGCCGAGAAGGGCCTGGAGATTCCGACCGTCGAGGTGGACCTCGCCGGCAACGAGAACCTCGATCCGGCGTTCCTGGCGATCAACCCGCTGGGCGAATTGCCGGCGCTGGTGCTCGACGACGGCAGGGTGATCACCGAATCGATCGCGGCCTGCCGCTACCTCGAGGCACTGCACCCGGAGCCGAACCTGTTCGGGCGCGACGCAGACGAGCGCGCCGTCGTCGACCAGTGGACCTATCGAGTGATGTTCAGGCTGTACGAGCCCGTTCGCCAGGCTTTTCGCAATACGCATCGCTTCTGGGCGGACCGGATCCATCAGGTTCCCGAATTCGGCATCTTGGCGCGCGACGCGGCGCTTGCCGAACTCAAGGCACTCGACACCGAACTCGCCGGGCGTGAGTTCCTGGCGGGCGCCCGCTACACCTTCGCCGACATCACCGCCCTGTGCGCCATCGACTTCGGCAAGCCCAGCGGCATACGGGTGACCGGGGAACTTCCGAATTTAGCGCGTTGGCACGCAGTTGTGCAGGCCAGACCAGCGGTGAAGGCGGAATGAGTATGCCCGACTCGTCGTCGATGGCTGGGGATCAGCCGTTGATATCTGTGGTGATGCCTTGCCTGAACGAGGAACTTACGCTCGCGACGTGTATTCGCAAGGCGCAGCGATCGTTTGCGGAAATGGGGGTGAAGGGTGAGGTTATCATCGCCGACAATGGATCAAGTGACCGGTCTGTAGATATTGCACGGGAATGCGGCGCCCAAGTTGTACACCAGTCGGTCCGCGGGTACGGTGCGGCACTCATGAAGGGCATAGAAGCTGCTCATGGCCGTTATGTCGTGATGGGTGATGCGGACGATTCGTACGACTGGCATGGCATAGCACCGTTCATTGAACGCCTGGAACAGGGGTTTGACCTGGTAGTCGGCAATCGATTCAAGGGCGGCATTGCAGCGGGAGCCATGCCACCCCTGCACCGCTATCTTGGCAATCCCGTGCTGTCCTGGATCGCCCGAGCGGTTCATCGGGCTCCAGTCGGCGACTTTCATTGCGGCATGCGCGCGTTCCGCCGTGACGCATACGACCGCATGCGCATGCGGACTCCAGGGATGGAATTCGCTACTGAGATGATCGTCAACGCCGCCAAGGTCAAGCTGCGCATAGCGGAGGTACCGACAACACTAGCCAAGGACGGGCGTGACCGCCCACCCCATCTTCGGAGTTTTCGCGACGGCTGGCGCCACCTTCGGTTTATCCTCACCTACGGGCCGAACTACCTTTACTTGACTCCGGGAGCCGCGCTTTTCTCGTTGGGTCTGGCGCTGGTCGCACTGCTTGCAGGCGGCCCGATAACGCTCGCCGGGAGATACTTCGGCATCCATTTTCTTGCCCTCGGCTCCCTTCTGACGTTGGTTGGATTCAACATCCTCAACCTAGGCGTATTCGCGAAGGTCATCGCCCTCCAACAATCGCCAGGCAGTCAATCGCGCATGACCCGATGGGCACTCAGCGGATTCACCCTTGAGGCAGGACTGGTTATCGGACTAGCGCTGACGGCGATCGGCGCAGTGATCGACCTGGCGTTGCTTTACCGCTGGCTCGAAGCGCCAGGACTTCAGATGGAGAATTCCGTGCATGTCGGATTCGTCGCCACCCTCGTAATCGTGCTCGGAATCAACCTGGTCTTTAGCTCGTTTCTACTCAGCATGCTGGTCACCGAGGAACAGGAACGAGGCCGCTATGGCACCGAGGCTACGAAGAAATAGCCGAGGGTGTACCGCTGACTAGTGGCAAGAGCCGCGGCACGCCCGGCGCTGGTTCGGCCGAACCAGCCTACGGCTCGCTGGAGCGCGTCCGCGCAGAGCCGACCTGGGGATGACAACTGCGCGAGGTGCTTCGCCACGAGGTCACATACGACCTCCGGAGATCCACCCAATGGAACCAGCACGGAGACGGTGAATCCGGCTGACTCGAGCAGATGTCGTAGTCCGTGCTGTGTGTACCGGAAGTAGTCGTGTGGCGCCTCATGGATCGGGTAGACAAAGGGTGTGTTGCCGATCAGACAACCGCCAGGGACCAAGACTCGCTGAATCTCGCAGCAGAGCAATTGCGGCAAGCGGACGTGCTCCAGCACATCGGACATGAGCACCGTGTCGAACGACCCATCCACAAAGGGAAGCGGCAGGTTCAAATCATGGTCGATGTCGACACAGGAATCTGGCAGATTGGCGCCGGTTCGATCGAGCGTCACAACCTCGCAGACGTACTGCCGGTAGGTGCCGTAAAGGGGAACAAGACCGCAACCGAGGTCGAGCAACCGGCCACGCGCATGGGCACCGAGGCTACCACCATAATGCTCAGCAACGAGGTCGGCGGCGAGGCGAGACCCGACGCCCAGATAGGAGGTGATTCGGGAGCAGCGGAGTCGGCCCCGGCGAGATTCGTATTTTGTGGGCAACCAGCGATCTGCGTTTCTCATGCGAACACCATGGGTTAAGCGCGAAGAGTGTACTCGACTGCCCTATCATGTACGCGGCCGCAGACCAATTGCCGTCGCGACCAAGGAGCGAGTTGCATGCCGCCGAGAGTTTCCATCGTCATGCCAGTCTTCAGACCCGACCGGCGCTTCCTAGAAGAAGCAATAGCCAGCGTAATCTCGCAGTCGATGCCAGACTGGGAACTCATAGTCGTCGAGGACCCGTCGGACGCCTGTGGCAAAGACGTCGTGGTCAGCCGGCAAGATGCGCGCATCCGCTATATCGGCAATACTGCGCGTACCGGCCTTGCGCGACAGCACAACCTTGCCGTTAAGGAATCAACGGCGGATCTGATTGCCCGATTTGATGCCGACGACGTCTGCGAGCCGGATCGCCTGGCGAAGCAGATCGCCTATCTCGAGGCCAATCCCTCGATTGACGTGGTCTCCAGCCAACTGACCATTATCGATGCCGAAGGCGCTGTAATTGGGCAACGCGACTACCCGTTGGCGCACGACGACATCGTGCATGCAATGCACCGATTCAACCCGATTTCTGGTTCAAACGTGATGTTCCGACGCCGGGTAGTCCAGTCCGTCGGCGGCTGGCGTGAGGGTATCGACCGACCAGCTCAGGACTACGAGTGGTATAGCCGCGTCGCAACAAGGGGATTTCGCTTCGGCACGCATCCGGATCGCCTAGTGCGATATCGCAGACATGGTGGGCAGATCAAATCAACGCGCCTGCGGGGAACAATCATCACGACGCTCGAAGTAAAGCATCTCTACTGGAGACACTCGATGGACTTACGCGCCTTACTTACCTTCGCAGGTGAGTGCGCGATGCTGGCATTACCAGCGCCCGTGGTGCTCTGGCTGCTTACCCTGTTGCGCTACAAGCGCGCGCCCTGACCCTTCCAGTAGCGAACTGGCGCGACTAGCGCCAAGAGCAAGGCACGGTTGCAGCGGCGCACCTCGACGCTGAACGGGGCGATCAGCAGTGGCGCCAGGGCCGCGCTGGCTAGTGCGGCGCACGCAGCGCCAGGCGCTCCCCAGCGTGGAATCAGCAAAACGTTTCCGACGACATTCAGGACGCAGATCGCAACCTCGATCGCCAGCACTGCTCGCAGGACGTTTTCTGCCATCAGCACCCTGGCTCGCACCATGCTCGTAAAGGCGAGGAGTGGCATCCAGGCAAGGACCGCGAGGACTTTACCCGCCTCAGCAAAGCTGGCACCGAATAGCAGGCTAATTACTGAGGCACCGAACATCCACAACACACCCGCGAGTACAACGGCTACCCACACGCTCACGTCGAACATCGCCTGAACGCGATTCGAAAACAATGATTGATCGCTAGTCCGCGCGATGATGAGGGCTGGGAAAGCAGCCGCGAGCAACACTGCCGGAGCTAGGTACGTCACTTCGACAAAGCGTACGGCGACAGAGTAGGCGCCAACAGCGCCATAGCCGGCCAACTCACCAATCATCACGTGATCGACGCGCTGGTAGAACGAAGTAGCCGCGGCCGCGGCGACAAGCGGCCAGCCGTTTGCCAGCAGCGACCGCATGCCGGCACAACTCGGTTGAAGGCGGGCAGGAGCGCCGCCCGCTGTCCGGTAGACAATGACCATGCCTCCCGCGGCAAGCGCCGCTTCGACGAGGATCGCGCACGCAAACGCCTCAATAGGCGCCTGGAGCCAGATCAACACCACACGGACGGCGGCCAGCGCCATCACCACCACGATTCTCGCGAACGCTGCGTACCGCGAGGTCAACGTCGCCTGAAACCAGCAATCCAAGGAATCACATGCCACCAACAACTGCGCGAAGGAGATCATCACGATCATGACCCGGGCGCGCGGATCGGCCGGATCTATCGCAGGCAGCGCCAACGCGATCGCCACCACCATCAGCACGCCGCCCGCGAATCGCAGCGCGAGCAGACTGCCAAGCGCCTCATCGCGGCGCAGGGGATCGTCGACTAATTCGCGAACTACGGCAGGGTCCAGGCCAAGGATACTCAGCCACGCGAAGATCGAAACGAACGCCGACGCATAGCTAAGCAAGCCGTATTGCTCGACCCCGAGATAACGCGCAATCCAGATGCCAATCAGGAACCCAATCAAGTATCGTAGCAGGCGTTCAGCAAGCATCCAGATACTGTTGTTGGCAACACGTCGTGCGTACCCGCGCTGCGCAAACTGAGCGCTGAGCCTCGACGGCAGGAGTCGGAGCCATGGATTATTCATGCCGGAGGTGATGACCTCAGATGGAGTCGAGTTGCCATTCTAGCCAAGCACCCTTGCGGGTTGCAGTCTTCTGCAACACTTTCTTGCCCATATCACAGACGTTTGTCTGGGACGAACTGCGCTCACATGACAGATACTTAGCAGAGGTCTTCGCCTGGCAGCGGCGAAACCGCAACCTGTTTCCGGGCGCCGTCCATGTCGCCAGCCCGTGGTTCCCCCTTACCCGTCGGAACGCGCGATTCGACCGTTTGCTTGCGGCTGGTCGACACTCGCTGATCCATGCGCACTTCGGCTGGGCGGGTGTGATCGCTGCGCGCTTCGCCCGGCGACATACCCTACCGCTGGTGGTCACCTTCCACGGGCTTGACGTGGCCGCACTCACGACGGGCAACATCACGCCTCCTCAGTTGTGGCCCTACACGCTGTATGCGAGGGAGATGCTGTCACAACTTACCCTTGGCCTGTGCGCGTCCGCCGAATTGCTGGAGATGCTGGTGACGGCAGGAGTACCGCGCGCTAGCCTGGCAGAGCACCGGCTGGGAATTGATCTCGTGCAATTTAGGCCAGGTCAGCGAGATGACAAGGTGCTCCGCGTGGCGATGGTGGGCCGGTTTGTTGAGAAGAAGGGATTCGCAGACGGGCTTCGGGCATTCGCGCGCTTTGCGGATAGTCACCCCGAGCCAACCGAACTCGCCATCGTTGGCAGCGGTCCACTTGACCACGAGTTGCGAAGCCTATGCGCTGCCCTAGGCCAGCAGTCACGCGTGAGGTTCCTGGGAGCACTTTCTCATCAGGAGGTCGCCACTGTCCTGGCGCGCTCCGACGTGCTGTTGGCACCGAGCGTCGTCGCCGCGAATGGCGATAGAGATTCTGGACTGCTCTCAGCGAAGGAAGCAAGTGCCAGCGCGTGCGTACCGATCGCTACACGACATGGAGGCATTCCATCTATTATTGACGATGGAACAACCGGTTTCCTCGTGAATGAGCACGACGTAGAAGGCATCGTCACACACCTTCGAACTCTGGCAAATCACCCGAATTTGCGCCGCTCGATGGCCGAGGGCGCGCGCGCGAAGATGATGCGGGAGTACGGACTCCGGGAGTCTGTGCGCAACTTGGAGCGCTTTTACGACGATGCCATCGTGCGCTACAAGTCCAAGGGATAGCCGTAGCAAGTGTTCGCATTAGCAAGGGCATCGATTCTGCAGCCAGATCAGCTTCGACGAAGCTCATGCCGATGGACGCCTCATTGCACTTCATAGGGAAGCGGATGTCTGCAACTCCTCAACGTCGACTCCTGGGGATCGACGCACGTGTACTTCTGACCTTTATCACCGCGCTAGTCTGCACCTGGTGCATTTTCTTGCTCCAGAATGCCATGCGGGCGGATCAGTTCGAACCAGAGTCGCTGCGGATCTTTCCGCGCCTGTTTCTGTTCGAGGACTACCCTGCAACGCTGCTATATTTGGCTGCGCTCACGCTTGCCCTTGTTCCCGCCGTTCAGCGGGCAGCGGTTGCGCTTATAGGTATCCTGGGAAGTCGCCCCCTGCTCACCTGCAGCGCTGCGCTGCCCGTGTTGGCGGCAGGGTCATTAGTCGTCTATCACCAACACCCGTTGTCGATGGACGAGTATGCGCCCTACTTTCAGAGCCGCATTTTCGCTGCCGGTTCGCTGTACGGCCAATTCCGTACCGACATTCTAGACTGGCTGGTCTATCCACCGTTCCAGGGTCATTTTATTCATGTCTCCCGAACTACGGGGCAGGTTGCCTCCGCCTATTGGCCGGGCTTCGCGCTGCTGCTCACGCCATTCACAGCCATGGGAGTGCCTTGGCTGGGCAACCCACTCCTTGGGGCCTGCGGAATCTGGGTGGTACAGAGGCTAGTACTGGAACTGACCCGTTCCCACGAAGCGGCAGGGGCCGCAGCATTGTTCATGGTGGGATCGGGCGCATACATGGTCTACTCGATCAGCTTCTATTCCATGACGGCGCACCTTGTCTGCAACGCTGCGTTCGCACTGCTGCTGCTGAAGCCTTCCTTTGGGCGTTGCCTCGCTGCCGGCTTCATCGGAGGTCTCGCACTGTGCCTGCACAACCCCGTACCGCACTTGTTCTTCGCAGCCCCATGGCTAATTTGGCTTGCCTGGCGACGCGAGTGGCGCCATTTGACCGCCCTGGCGGCGGCCTACCTGCCGTGGGTAATTCTGATCGGGTTCGGCTGGTATCAACTACTGCATGGTCTGGCGGATGGCCGGGCCGTGGCCGGCTCAACGGGCAGTGACGACCTGCTTCTTGATGCCTTCAGGATCTTCGCCGGCATTTTCTCGATCCCAACGCCGGTTCAACTAACCGACCGGATGATTGAGCTCGCCAAGTTGTGGCTCTGGGCGGCACCCGCCTTGGCGTTGTTCGCAGCAGCTGGCTACCGGATGCATCGTGCCGACCGCCGCTGGAACTTGCTATTCGCCTCAGCAGTAACCACATTGATCGGCTACTTCTTCATTCCGCTGGACCAGGGACATGGCTGGGGTTACCGCTACTTTCATTCGGCATGGTTCGTCCTCCCTGTACTTGCCGCTGGTGTGCTGACCGCCCCCGCTAGCAGTACAGAGGGTTGGCGGCTGCCGATGCCACTGGTCAGATACGGCGCCGGGCTTGGCCTATGCGGAGCCCTGCTTATGACGCCGCTATTTGCCTACCAAGTGCACGGTTTCATCGCTGCACACTTGCGCCAGATGCCCATTACGGAACACGGCACCCCGCGAGTACTCATCATTAGCACTGCAATGGGCTACTACGCCCAAGACCTGGGCCAGAACGACCCCTTCCTGCGGGGTTCCATCATTACCATGGTTTCCCGTGGTGCCAAGCACGATGAGGCGATGATGGCGCGCGCATTCCCAGAACTGGTGATGCTGTCGCGCGGGCATCGCGGCTCGGTCTGGGGTTCTCCGGGTCCAGCCACGCCGGACGTGCCATAGCCAGTTTCGCTGGAACGTCGTGGAAGGCCTAGCGGTGGTCCCTGTCGGCATCACTCCATTTGCAGGTGGCGGACCGCGAAAGCCAACTGGTCCGCCCAGTCTTCGATCTGCATCCAGGTCGGCTTGCCCACGCCATGCCCGGCGCGCGTCTCGATGCGCAGCAGCACGGGATTGGAACATCCCTGCGCCTGCTGCAAGGCTGCACCGAACTTGTAGCTGTGCCAGGGCATCACGCGGTCGTCGCGATCGGCCGTGGTCACCAGCGTTGGCGGGTAGCACCCGCCCTGCTTCACGTTGTGCACCGGCGAGTAGGCCAGCAGCGCCTTGAACTGCCCGGCATCCTCCGACAGGCCGTAGTCGCTGGACCACTGTCGCGCGTTGGCGCTGGGCGTGTGATAGCGCAGCATGTCCAGCACGCCGACGCCTGGCAGTGCCGCGGCGAACAGGTCCGGCCGCTGCACGAGGCTCGCGCCGACCAGCAGCCCGCCGTTGCTGCGGCCGTGGATGGCCAGTCGGTCGCTCGACGTATAACGACTGGAGATCAGCCACTCGGCGGCGGAAATGAAGTCGTCTAATACGTTCTGCTTCCTGAGCTTGGTGCCTGCCTCGTGCCAGGCCTCGCCGTATTCGCCGCCGCCGCGCAGGTTGGCGACCGCATAGATGCCACCCATCTCCAGCCACACCGCGACCGGCACCGAATAGGTGGGAGTCAGCGACACGTTGAAGCCGCCATAACCGTACAACAGCACGGGATTCCGGCCGTCGAGCTTCGCATCCTTGCGACGCGTGATGAACATCGGGACCCGCGTGCCGTCCTTGCTGGTGTAGAAGACCTGCTCGGTGACATAGGGCGCGGGATCGAACGCGACCTTCGGCTGGCGGAACACCTCGACCTTGTCGGCGGCGATGTCGTAACGGTACAGCGCGACCGGGGTGAGGTAGCTGTTGAACTTGAAGAAGGTCTCCCCGAGCGTCGCCGAGCCCGTGAACCCAGCCGCGGTACCGGGGCCCGGCAGCGCGACCGAATTCCGCAGGCTGCCATCCGGCCGGTACACGCGCACGAGGGCGCTCGCATCGCGCAAGTAGCGCGATATCAAGTGGCCGCCGATGTAACTCGCCCCTTCCAGGGTCTCTAGCTGCTCGGGCACGATTTCACGCCAGGCGGAAGGCTCGGGCCGGGCCAGGTCGATGGCGACGATGCGCCCGCGATCCGCGCCCGCGGTCGTCTGGAACAGGAACTCGGAGCCACGGTTGCCGAGGAACGTGTACAGCGCATCCCAGCCGTCGAGCAGGCGCACCACGCCGTCCTCTGGCTTCTGCAGGTCGAGGTAGTACACGCCGTTGCTGGCATAGCCGTCGAACACGGAGATGACGAGATAACGACCATCATCCGTGACCTCGGCCCCGGGATTACGCGTGGCGTGGTCCGTGATCGAGTACACGTGCCGGTCTGTGTCCTGCGCGGCGCCGAGTTGGTGATGGTAGATGCTGACCTGCTTCTGGTCGTCGCCACGGCCGTCGCCACCGGCCGGGTATCGCGTGTAGTAGAAGCCGCGTCCGTCCGGCTCCCAGGAAATGCCCGTGAACTTGGTGAGGCGGATGACGTCGTCGAGATCCTGCCCCGTCGCCACGTCGCGCACGCGCCAGATCTTCCAGTCCGTCCCGCCGTCGCTCTGGGCGTAGGCGACGTAGTTCCCGCCGGGGCTGACCGACCACTGCGCCAGCGCCACGGTCGCGTCGGCGCTGAAGGCGTTCGGGTCGATGAGTACGCGCGGCGCCGCGGCGAGGCCGTCCGCGACCAGCAGCACCGACTGGTTCTGCAGGCCGTCGTTACGCAGCCAGAAGTAGCGCGAGCCCTTGCGCACCGGGATGTCGAAATTGTCGTCGCTGCCGCGCGCGTCGAAGCGCTCGTAGTTCCACAGTTGCGTCAGGCGCTCCTGGATGCGCTTGCGGGCCGGGATGGCTTCCAGCCACGGCTGCGCGAACGCGTTCTGCGCCGCCACCCATGACTTCACAGCGGGCGTGTCCATGGCCTCGAGCCAGCGGTAGGGATCTGCCACCTGCTGGCCGTGATAGGTGTCGACGTGATCGGTCCGGCGGGACTCGGGATAGGCGGGCATGGGCTTGGCGTCCGGGGAAGCGGGTCGACCGGGGCTGCCGGCGCAGCCACTCAGAACCAGACCGACGGCCACTACTTCAATCAGCAGTGCCGATGAGTTGGCGTTGCGATGGACCTGCAGGGACATGGAAACTACACTCCAGGCTAATCTACTGCTGTTCGCAAGTTTAACAGACGGCCCCACACATTCCCTCTTGGAGCCTCCATGCAGCGCTTATTACAGCACCTATTCAGGCCGACTAGACCAATCCGCTCCAACGAAGTACGAGCCCCTACGGACGGCGTGCGGCGCGATGCAGAGGACTGAACATGGACCCGACGTTCTGGCATGCGCGATGGCAGCAGGGGCAGATAGGCTTCCACCGTCAGGATTACCACCCGAAGTTGGAGCGCTGGTGGCCGCAACTGGAGTTGCCCCCGGGAGCCCGCGTGTTGGCTCCTCTGTGCGGCAAGAGTCTCGACCTGCGCTACCTCGCCGGCCGCGGTCATGAGGTTATCGGTTGCGAACTATCACCGCTGGCGGCAGAGGCTTTCTTCGCGGAGGCAGGACTGGCACCGGAGCGCTCCGCAGCGGGAAAATCCGAGCGCTGGTCCGCCCAGGGAATATCAATTCTGGTTGGGGACTTCTTCGACCTCCAGGCCAGCGACACAGGACCCCTGCAGGCGTTTTATGATCGTGCAGCCCTGGTGGCGTTACCGTCGGCGTTGAGGCGTGACTACGCGACGCGACTCGCGACGCTGATGCCTGCGGGCACTGCCGGGCTGCTGCTGGCGCTTGACTATCCCGATGGCGCTCTCGAGGGGCCACCCTTTTCGGTTGATACCGCTGAGGTGCACGACATCCTCGGCCCAAACTTTACCGTTGAATCGGTCCAGCGGAACGCCGCCGCCGACGTACCCGCCCAGCTTCGCGCACCCGGGGCCAGCACGATGTACGAATCGGTCTATCGCCTTACTCGGCGCTGACTCAGCTGCAGCTGTCAATTTAGTGTGGTGATGCGGTGGGGTTCCGGTAGACCCTCGGAGATAGGAAACCTACACTCCGGGCAGGCCGACTCATGGGCCGAAGCCCAGGAGATGGCCCTGTACCTTCCCCTACCGGAGCCCGAATGCACCGCCCAATCCGCCACCGGGTCCTTACCACTACAGCTTTACTCATCGTGACCACCTCACCCCATGTCGATCCGGCGCACGCGGCGCCGAACCCGAGCCCCCTAACCATCGAGCGCCTGTTCGAGGCGCCCGACGTGTCGGGTCCGTCGCCGCGCTCCCCGCGCTTCGCGCCGGACGGCAGCAGCGTGTCCTACCTCAAGGCGCGGGCCGACGATCCTGCCGTGTTCGACCTGTGGTCCTACGACATCGCTGCCAGACGTCATCGCCTGCTGGTCGACTCGCGGCAACTGGCGCCGGAAGAGCGTCCGCTGTCCGCCGAGGAGGAAGCGCGACGCGAGCGCCAGCGCATCGCTGCCCTGCGCGGCATCGTCGAGTACTCGTGGTCGCCGACCGGCCGCGGCCTGTTGTTCCCGCTGGGCGGCGACCTCTACTACTACGACCTGGGCGCGCGGGGTGCCGGCGCGGTGAAGCAACTCACCAATACCCAGGCCTACGAGACCGACGCCCGCTTCTCGCCGCGCGGCCGCTACATCAGCTTCGTGCGCGACCAGAACCTCCACGTCATCGACCTCGCGACAGGCCGGGAGCGAGCACTTACGACCGAGGGCGGTGGTCTCGTCTCCCTCGGCGTCGCCGAGTTTGTCGCGCAGGAGGAGATCAAGCGTTCCACCGGATACTGGTGGTCGCCCGACGAGCGCGAAATCGCCGTTACGCGCGTGGATGAATCGCGCGTGCGCGAGGTCGAACGCTTCGAGGTCGATGCGGACGGCTTCCGGGTGTTCCACCAGCGCTACCCGGCCGCGGGCACGCCCAACGCCGACGTCAGCCTGGGCGTCATCGCGGTCGAGAGCGGGACGCTGCAGTGGCTGGACCTCGGGCCAGAACGCGACATCTACCTGGCGCGCGTCGACTGGTTCCCCGAATCGGATGCGTTACTGGTACAGCGGCAGTCGCGCGACCAGAAGAAGCTGGACCTGTTGCGCTACGACACGAACCAGCCCGGGTCCGGGCGGCTGCTGTTCAGCGAGACCAGCAAGACCTGGGTCGAGTTGCACGACAACCTGCGCTTCCTCGCTTCCAGCCGGCAGCTGCTGTGGTCGTCCAGTCGCAGCGGCCACGATCACCTGTACCTGTACGACTACGACGGCCGGCTGCTGAACCAGGTCACCGCGGGCGACTGGGACATCGCGGGCGACTTCACCGATGCCGAGGTCCGCGGCGTCGACGCGCGCGCGAGGCTGGTGTATTTCACCGCCAACGAGAAGACGCCCATCGAGCGCCACCTCTACGTTGCGAGCCTCGATACCCGCACGCCCGAGACTCCAACCCGCGTCACGCAGGGCGACGGCTGGCACTCGATCGCGATGAGCCCGGACGCGAAGCATTTCCTGCAGTCCTACAGCGACCCGCAGCAGCCTCCACAACTGTCCCTGCACGACCGATCCGGAAAGCGCATCGCCTGGCTGGTCGAGAACAAGCTCGACGCTTCACACCCCTATTGGCCCTATCGCCAACGACACGTTGCCCCGGAATACGGCACGCTCGCGGCGTCCGACGGCAAGACCCTGCACTGGCAGATGTTGCGCCCGCCGGGCTTCGACCCGGCAAGGCGCTACCCAGCCATCGTCATGGTCTATGGCGGGCCCGGCGTGCAGATGGTGCAGCGCCGCTGGGGCGACCGCCGCGGCAACCAGGTCGCGCAGGTCATCGCCTCGCACGGCTACGTGGTGTTCGCGCTGGACAACCGCGGCTCCGGCGGGCGCGGCCAGGCTTTCGCCGACCCGATCTACCTGAACATGGGTGGGCCCGAAGTCGCGGACCAGCTGCGCGGCGTGGACTACCTGCGTTCGCTGCCCTGGGTGGATTCGACGCGACTGGGAGCCTACGGCTGGAGCTACGGCGGCTACATGACGCTGATGCTCCTGATGAAGTCACCGGGCACTTTCCGCGCGGGCGTCTCGGGCGCGCCGGTCACCGACTGGTCGCTCTACGACACGCATTATACCGAGCGCTACCTGGGCGATCCGCAAACGAGCCCCGAGGTCTACCGCCAATCGGGCGTGCTGAGCCACGTTTCCGGCCTGCGCGACCGCCTGCTCGTGATGCACGGCATGGCCGACGACAACGTGCTGTTCACGAACAGCACCAAGCTGTTCAAGGCGCTGGTCGGCGCGAAAAAGCCGTTCCTGGCCCTGCCCTACCCGGGCAGCAAGCATGCAGCCCTGTCCTTCCGCGACACGGGCCCGCATGGCTGGAACGCGATCCTCGACTTCTTCGACCTCAACCTGGCGCCGCACGCTGACGGCACCGCTCCATGATCGACGTTCCCGCAAGCTGCCGCCGCTGGGTGCTGGCGTCGCGCCCTGCGCCCGACGTTCGCGAGGACAACTTCAGGCTGGAGTCCGGCCCGGTGCCGAAGCCAGGCCCGGGGCAGTTCCTCGTCCGCACGCTGTACCTGTCGCTTGCGCCGGTGATGCGCATGTATATGCTCGACGGCGCAGGCATCGAAAAGCCGCTCGAATTCGGCGACACCATGCGGGGTCGCGGCGTCGGCGAAGTCGTCGCCTCGCGGCACCCGGACTTCGCGGTCGGCGACATCGTGCACGGCAAGCTCGGCTGGCAGGAGTACTCGCTGTCCGACGGGTCGCCGTATTTCATGATGTACAAGGTGCGGCAGCGCGTCGCACCGTTCTCCACCGCCATCGGCGTGCTCGGCATCACCGGCTACACTGGATACTTGGGCCTCGTCGACATCGGCAGGCTGAAGGCTGGGGAGACAGTCGTCGTGTCGGGCGCTGCCGGCGGCGTGGGTTCGATCTGCGGCTACGTCGCGCGAAACCTGGGCTGCCGCGTCGTGGGCATCGCGGGCAGCGAAGCGAAATGCAGGTTGCTCGTCGAGCGGCTGGGCTACGACGCCGCCATCAACTACCGCAGCGAGGACGTCGAAGCCCGCATCGGAGAGCTATGCCTGAAAGGTGTCGACGTGTTCTTCGACAATGTCGGCGGCGCGATCCTCGACGCCGGCGTTGCCCACCTGAACCGCTACGGGCGCGTGGTGCTGTGCGGGCGCATTTCCGGATACCTGAAGGAAGACGGGGAGCAGTACCGGATGCGCAACTGGTGGCGCATAGGCAAGCAGCGCGCATGCATGGATGCGTTCTTCATCTACGACCTCGAGCACCGCTTCGCCGCGGCGGAGGAGCAGCTCGCGACCTGGATCGCGGCAGGCAGGCTGTCGTGGCAGGAGGACGTACTTGAGGGCTTTGAACAGATGCCGCGCGCGCTGATGCGCCTGTACTCCGGCGACAATATAGGCAAACAGCTTGTGCGAGTCGCTCAACCCCTGATGATGCTGGAGCCGCGCTAACCTAGATAAGCGATTCTGCTCAACGATGCATAGCCGCAGCCCGAACGGCCAAAAGAAGCGTTCGCCCCAGGCGCCTTAACTCGACCGGGCGCCGCATCTCGGATAGCAGTTTGAGAGTTCGCGCCCGCCACTTTAGTCTCAGAGAAGGTTGATAGGCGAAATGATATACCGGCGTCGTGGCCCACCTGGTGACGGGAACGTAGTCCAGTTCGAGAAGGAATTTCCTCAACACCTGAAAGTGGCCGCGAGTGGCTGCCTCGACGAAAACGTGTGGCCGATCCGACGCCAAGAGGCGAACTGCGCCACGCAACACCTGCAATTCCATGCCCTCGACATCGATCTTTATAAGGGACACCCGAGAGGTCTTGCCGACCTCGCGACGAAAATCGTCCAAAAGCAAGTCAAGCGTAGTGACTTCGATGTCGCCTCCAGGCACCGAATCCTCGGACTGTCGGAGACGCGCCATTCCCAAGTTATTCACCGCGGTGTCAGGCATTACGATCCCGGAACGCCCGGGGGAATCGCCGAGCGCCACAGCACGCACGGTAGCGTTCAACGCGCTGGCCTGTAGATTGGCTTTCAGTAGCGGAAGAACGACTGGGTTAGGTTCTATGGAAATCACATGGCTTGTAAGGAAAGATGCAAAGAACAGACTGTGATTTCCAATGTTCGCTCCAATATCGACACTGACGGTGCCATCGCCTCCTATGAAGTCGCGAATGTGCAGCATGTACTCGAGCAGATCGATCTCGTAGAACCCCCTGACCTTGGCGATCAACTTGAACACATGGTCATTCGATCCTGCACCGAAGATCTTGAAATCACGCCCTCTGTAATTAAACGCCACAACAGCATCCCCGTCGGATCCGGCTGTGGAGCGGTTGCTATCTTGCATGCGTTTACGTCACCGTATTGCTTAAAAGGACCACATTGGGATACTAGTACTTGCAGTTATCGTGGCGCCACGAGATTATCCCGATCATATCGCTCCATGGGGCAGATAGCGGCATCACCGCCCAATCTTGGCCTCTAGGAGCCTCGAGGTGTTGCCTGGAGTTCTACTGTGAGGCTAGTCGACGCCGCCGGTCACTTGCCGACGCTCAAGCCACTGCTTGCTGCCGTTCGTTGGCTCCGCGCAATTCCCTATATTGGCAGCGGACGTGTATGTCCGATATGCGAACGCTCGTCCCGTAAGTTCAGACGCTACGGAGAGCCGCGACGCCACGACGCGCAGTGCGCGCATTGCGGTTCGCTCGAAAGGCACCGACTCGCTTGGCTATTCATTCGGAACAGAACCGACCTGTTCGACGGTTCCACGAAATCGGTGCTTCATGTGGCGCCAGAGTCGTGCCTCGAGGGACGATTTCGCAAGCGGCTCGGCACAAGCTATCTAACCGCCGACCTTCTAGACGATCGTGCGATGGTCAAGATGGACGTAACGAACATCAACTTCCCGGATAGGTCATTTGATTCTATCTACTGCAGCCACGTACTCGAGCACGTTTCAGATGACCGGAAGGCCATGGCTGAGTTTCACCGCATTCTGAAGGAGGGAGGTTGGGCCATCCTTCTCGTGCCCATCACGAGCCATAAGACGATTGAAGATCCGTCCATTACGGACCCGGCTGAGCGACTTAGGCTGTTCGGGCAAAAGGACCACGTCCGACGTTACGGCCCGGACTATGTAGAACGACTACGCGATGCGGGATTTGAAGTGGAAATCGTCATGGTGGGCGAATTGGCCAGTGCCGATCAGGCAACTCAGATGGGTCTGACGCCAGCAGCCGGCGAAATCTATTACTGCACCAAACCAGCGTGATCAGTGCGCTTGCCGATGGAAACGCGCAGACAACCAACCGGGCAACTTGGCGTCCAGAGGATCAGGAACCAATTGACCTTGTCCTATCGCCTCGTAAACACCGCCGCTGGAGGGCTTGTAGATCGCGAGCGACTCACATGAGAACTCTGGCTGGAGCGACTCAATCAGTCCTCGTGGAGTGAGCATGTGCGGCTCGCACGCCGTCGGCTCGTGATTAACCTCAACGAGAAGCAGAAACAGCCCACCAGAACGCGTCACCCGCTTGATTTCGTGTACCGTCGCATCGACATCATCGACATGGTCAAGGGAGTTGAACGAACAAACGATATCGCAGGAAGAAGTGGGCAGGGGGATATGTTCGGACGGCATAGCCAAATACTCCATCGCGTGTTGGCTGGCTCCAAGCTTCAGGTAGTCGTCAGCGAGCGGGTCGAGACCGATGCGCCTCGCTGCCATCGAGGCCCATACAAGGCTTCCACGGGGACCGCATCCAATATCGAGGACAACCTTCCCGAAATAGTCCTGATCAGTCAATCCGAAGTGTGTCGTGTAGAAGGCTTTGTAATGCTGGTTCAAAAGCGATCCTTCGGCCCGCTTTCGAGACTTCCAGTAATACAATTCGCCAAAGCGCTTACCATCGATTGGCAGCACCTTCGAAGCGACGATCAGCGCCGTCATCCCTATTCTCTGAAGCACACGCGTCAACTGGTTCGTCACTGTCACCCCTCCCAGAGCATCTGACACCTGTCAGCGCGCAAGTAATGTTTCGTCGAACGCGGCGATCGGCGTCGGCTGCGCCTCCTGCACGATCAGCGCCTTGCGCCGGAAGAACCGCGTGAATCCGCTGGGACCCATGCGCGAACCGCCGAGGCCCGAGCACTTGAACGAGTGCTTCTCGCACTCGTGCATGACGCCCGTGAGCGCGGCATCGTTGATGCTCACGCCACCGGCGTCTATGCGCTCGGCTATGCGCAGGGCTTCGTCCTCGGTTCCCGCGAACACGGCGGCGGACAGCCCGTAGACGCCGAAGTTGGCGAGTTCCACGGCCTCGTCCTCGCTGCGGTACTTCATGACCGGGATCACGGGCCCGAAGGTCTCGTCGTTCATCAGCAGCATGTCGTGGGTCACGTCGACGAGCACGGTCGGCAGCAGCCACTTGCCGCCGTGATCCTCGACCTGCCCGCCGCACAGCACGCGTGCGCCGCGGGCGATCGCGTCGTTGATCTGCTGCTGGACGACGACGCCCTGTCGCGCCCAGATGAACGGTCCGGAGACGCCCTTGGCGGGGTCTGGCCAGTTGATGGTGACCGCGCTCGCCCTGGCAACCACGCGCGCGACGAAGTCTTCGTAGACGGACTCGTGCACGTACACGCGCTCGAGCGACTGGCAGGCCTGGCCGTTGGCGAGCACTGAGCCGCGCACGATCGCGATCGCCGCGCGCTCGAGGTCCGCGCTGGCGGTGACGATCGCGGGATCCTTGCCGCCGAGTTCCAGGAAGGCGGGAATGAACGCGCGCGCGGCTGCCTCGCCGACGATGCGCCCCGTGCGCACGCTGCCCGTGAAGCACACGGCGTCGACCAGCGTGACCAGCTGGGCGCCCGTTTCGCCTGCGCCGGGGCGGAACGACAGGACCTCCGCAAGCTCGGGAACCGCAGCGATGGCTTCGGCCAGCGGCTCGACGAAGCGCGGCGTGATTTCGCTGGGCTTGATGAGCACGGCGCAGCCGGCGAGCAGCGCGGGGATCGCGTCGATGAGCGCGAGCGTCAGCGGGAAATTCCAGGGACTGATCACGCCCACCAGCGCGTAGGGAACCCACTGGTTGCGGTAGCGGATGGAGGGCGTCTGCACCGACCGGCCGTCGGCCTCGGCCATGAGCGCGGGTGCCTGCCGGCACCAGCGATCGATCGCGCCAGCGGTAGCGAGCAATTCCGCCACGGCGACCAGGTGGCGACCGGTATCGGCAGCGAGCGCTGCCGTGATCGGCTCGCGCCGGGCCAGCAGGGTCTCGCGGAAGCGCGACAGCACGTCGACGCGGTGCCCGAGCGTCTGGTTTCGCCAGGCGAGCTGGGCGCGGCGCAGGCGGGCAGCCTCTGCCGCGAGTTCATCGGCAGTCGGCGGAACGAACTGGTAGTCGACGATACCGGACCAGGGATTGACGACGTCGATGGGTTGCATGGCGTGGGCCTCGATGGGAACCGCGAAAATATGGATCAACGCGCCTGGGCGGTAAAGGGGCCGAGTGCGAGGCCCTGCGCGCCCAGCTGCCAGGCAGCGGCCAGGTTCGCCGTCCCGGCATGCCAGGCGGAGTACAAGGGCACGTTGGCATAGGCGCAAAGGCTCTCGAGTGCGGGCGCCGAGAGCGGGCCGCAGGCGGGCGCGATGACGATGAAGTCCGCGCCCGCCTTCGCGGCACGCAGCGCAGCCTCGCCCGAGGCGGTGAAAGCGCCGGCCAGGCGGCCGGCCGTCGGCGTGAAGTCCACGGCTGCCACGAGCGTGCCCGCGGCATCCGCAGCCTCGGCAGCCATCGCTGTCTCGAGGCCCCGGCCAACGATGAACACGCGATGACCACTGGCCTGCACCTCGCGAACGAGCGCACGTGCCTCCAGGGCGTCCCCTGCAGAGCGGCAACGCCACAGGATCGCACAGGCCGGGCCACGGGCGAGGCGCTCGATCTCCTCGCGTGAAGCGGCGGCCGCAGCCAGCGGCGGCAGGCGCAGGGCCGTGACGATGGGACGATCCGCGGGAAGCAGGTCATGTGACGGCAACTCGTCGACCGGCACCCAGGCCAGGGCCTGGCCATCGAGGCCGCGCGGCTCACCGGTGAACGCGTCGACCAGCCAGACGTCGAGCAGCACGCTGCGATCGGGATAGTCGTGACGGACCTTGATCAGCGGCCGCGCCGAGACGAGTTCGACCCCGAGC
Organism: Gammaproteobacteria bacterium; assembly: GCA_020851435.1. Taxonomy (GTDB): domain Bacteria; phylum Pseudomonadota; class Gammaproteobacteria; order Steroidobacterales; family Steroidobacteraceae; genus JADZCS01. Next base: position 19,141 of record JADZCS010000036.1, read on the forward strand.
TCCTCGGCAAGCTCACGCCTGAGCCCGGCGAGCCTGTCCTCATCGGCATCCAGCTTGCCGCCCGGGAATTCCCATCCACCCGCCAGGTGCTTGCCGGCAGGCCGCTGGGCGATGAGCACGCGACCCTGGCCATCGCACAGGGCGCCCGCCATCACGTGGATAGGCTGGATTTCAGCCACGGGCAGGCCGCTAGACCTCCAGCTTGCCGTGGCAGTGCTTGAACTTCTTGCCGGAGCCGCAGGGGCACAGCTCGTTGCGACCGACCTTGCGATCGCCGCGCACGAACGGCAACTCGCCAGGCACCTGGCCGAACGCCGCCGGCGGCGGCTCCGGCTCGGGCACGGCCAGCGCGGCGGGCGGCGGCGCATGCTGCAGCTGCATCTCGCGCTCCAGGCGTTCCTGGCGCTCGCGCTCCTCGCGCTCGATCTCTTCCTCGTTGCGCACCTGCAGGCGCTGCAGCAGGGTGACCGTCTCGCGCTTGATGCGCTCGAGCATGGCCGAGAAAAGCTCGAAGGCCTCGCGCTTGTACTCCTGCTTGGGGTTCTTCTGCGCATAGGCGCGCAGGTAGATGCCCTGGCGCAGGTAGTCCATGGCCGCGAGGTGCTCGCGCCAGTGGCCATCCACCTGCTGCAGCATCACGGCCTTCTCGAGGTGACGCATGATGGGCTCGCCCACCTGTTGCACCTTCTCCTCGTAAACCGCCTCGATTGCGGCGAGCACGCGCGCGCTGACTTCCGGGAAGGCGCGCTTGGGGTCCTCGGCCACCCACTTCGCGATTTCCACCTCGACGCCGTAGTCCTTGAGCACCGCGGACTCGAGGCCGGCGACGTCCCACTGCTCCTCGACGCTTTCCGGCGGCACGAACTGGCCGACCAGGGTATCGATGACGCCGGCACGCACGTCCTTGATCAGGTCGCCCATGTCCTCGGCGGACATGATCTCGGTGCGCTGCTGGTAGATGACCTTGCGCTGGTCGTTGGCGACGTCGTCGTACTCGAGCAGGTTCTTGCGGGCGTCGAAGTTGTGGGCCTCGACCTTGCGCTGCGCGCGCTCGATCTGCCGCGTCAGCATGCCGCTCTCGATCGCCTCGCCCTCGCGCATGCCGACCGTCTTGAGCATGGACTTGGTGCGCTCGGGGTCGCCGAAGATGCGCATGAGGTTGTCTTCGAGCGACAGGTAGAACCGGCTCGAGCCGGGGTCGCCCTGGCGGCCCGAACGGCCGCGCAGCTGGTTGTCGATGCGCCGCGACTCGTGCCGCTCGGTGCCGATGATGTGCAGTCCGCCCGCGGCGAGCACCTGCTCGTGGACCTGCTTCCACTGCTCGCGCATCTGGTGAACGCGCGCCTCGCGATCCTCGGCCGGGATCGTCTCGTCCTTGCGGATGCGCTCGATGTCCTTTTCGATGTTGCCGCCGAGCACGATGTCAGTGCCGCGACCGGCCATGTTGGTGGCGATGGTGACGGTGCCCGGGCGGCCCGCCTGGGCGATGACGTGCGCCTCGCGCTCGTGCTGCTTGGCGTTGAGGACCTGGTGGACCACGCCTTCCCGGGTCAGCAGCTCGGCCAGCGCCTCGGACGCCTCGATCGACGCCGTGCCGACCAGCGCGGGCTGGCCGCGCTTGAGGCAGTCGCGGATGTCCTCGAGGATCGCCGCGAACTTGTCGCTCTGGGTGAGGTAGACGAGGTCGGGCATGTCCTTGCGGATCATGTTCCGGTGCGTCGGGATCACGACGACCTCGAGCCCGTAGATCTGCTGGAACTCGAAGGCCTCGGTGTCCGCCGTGCCGGTCATGCCGGCCAGCTTCGTGTAGAGACGGAAGAAGTTCTGGAAGGTGATCGACGCGATCGTCTGGTTTTCCTCGCGGACGCGCACGCCTTCCTTGGCCTCGACAGCCTGGTGCAGGCCGTCGGACCAGCGGCGACCCGGCATGGTGCGGCCGGTGAACTCGTCGACGATGATGACTTCGCCGTTGCGGACGATGTACTCGACGTCTTTGCGGTACAGCGCGTGCGCGCGCAGCGCCGCGTTGAGGTGGTGCATGAGCCGGATGGAGCCGGCGTCGTAGAGGCTCTCGCCCTCACGCAGCAGGCCGGCCTCGAGCATCAGCTCCTCGGCCTTCTGGAAGCCGTTCTCGGCGAGGTGGATCTGGCGCGACTTCTCGTCCGCCCAGTAGTCGCCGTCGCCCTCTTCCGACTCCTGGCGCGCGAAGCGCGGCACGAGCGCGTTGATCTTCAGGTAGAGCTCGGTGCTCTCCTCGGCCGGACCGGAGATGATCAGCGGCGTCCGCGCCTCGTCGATGAGGATCGAGTCGACCTCGTCGACGATCGCGTAGTGCAGGCCGCGCTGGACGCGGTCCTCGAGCCGGAACGCGAGGTTGTCGCGCAGGTAGTCGAAGCCGAATTCGTTGTTGGTGCCGAAGGTGATGTCGCAGGCGTAGGCTGCGCGCTTTTCGTCCTGCGACTGGCCGCTCTTGATGACGCCGACCGTCATGCCGAGGAAGCGGTAGACGGGGCCCATCCACTCGGCGTCGCGGTTGGCCAGGTACTCGTTGACCGTGACCACGTGCACGCCCTTGCCGGACAGCGCGTTGAGGTATACCGGCAGCGTTGCGACCAGGGTCTTGCCCTCGCCGGTGCGCATCTCGGAAATCTTGCCCTGGTGCAGCGCCGTGCCGCCGATCAGCTGCACGTCGAAGTGGCGCAGGCCGATGCTGCGGCGCGCGGCTTCGCGCACGGCGGCGAAGGCCTCGGGCAGCAGCTGGTCGACGGTCTCTCCCGCCTCGAGCCTTGCGCGGAAGCGCGGCGTGCAATCGGCTAGCGCCGCATCGTCGAGCGCCTCGTACTCGGCCGACAGGGCATTGGCGGCCACCACGTAGCGTCCGTACTCACGGAGCAGGCGCTGGTTACGGCTACCGAAGATCTTCGCGAAGATGTTCCACAAGGGAGTCGTTCCTCAAGAGGGGGCAGGCAGCTGTCCGGCGGCGCCCCTCTGCGCCATAGAGTCCGGTCGGCTAAAAGCCCGGGATTGTACCCGTAGGACCCCCCCGGCCGTTAGTTGTTCGGGTAGGCGCCGGGTCCGTGGGGAGGGGATGGGGGCGGACCGGGCCCCTTCAAGGCCCGGCCGCGCCGGATGTCGGCCTCAGCGACCGCCAACCAGGAAGGACAGCGGATCCACCGGCGCCCCGTTGCGCAACACCTCGAAGTGCAGGTGCGGCCCGGTCGAGCGGCCCGTGGAACCGATCGTGGCGATGGTCATGCCCTTGTGCACGGTGTCGCCGACGGCGACCCGCAGGTTTTCATTGTGGGCGTATCGCGTCACGTAGCCGTTGCCGTGCGTGACCTCGACCATCTGGCCGTAGCCGCCGTCAGGTCCGGCGAAGGTGACCACGCCGGACGCAACGGCCATGACTTCCGCTCCGGCGGCGCCGGCGAGATCAATGCCCGCATGAAAGCCGGGCTCGCCCGTGAAGGGGTCGAGCCGGTCGCCAAAACGGGACGAAACGTAGCCGCCGATGAGGGGGCGCCCGCCCGGCAGGATCTGCCGGGTGAGTTCGCGCGCCAGGATCTGCGC
>JADZCS010000037.1 GCA_020851435.1 Gammaproteobacteria bacterium
GCGAAGCCCGGCCAGATGCCGCCGGACTGGCCCTGGTTACGCAGGTGCCACATGTCGGCGCCGGCCTTCTGCAGGATCTTGAGGCCGTCGCCGGTGTTGCCCGGCGTGCCCAGCGGGCGGCCGTCGGACAGGCCGAAATAGTTGCGCTGCATGTCGAGGTTGTTCTCGAAGCCGCCCGTGGCCATGACCACGCCGCGGCGCGCGCGCACGGCCTTGCGAATGCCACCCTGCTCGACGATGGCGCCCAGCGCCTCGAGCGTGTCCGGGTCCTGCACGAGGTCGACGATCTTCGTCTCGAACTGCACGCGGATCTTGTTGCGCCGGTCGACGTTGGCGCGGAACGCATGCCACACGCCGCTGGGGATCGGCAGGATCGTCGCGGTGTGCGCCACGGCCTGTGCCGCGCCCAGCTCCGGGAATTCCAGCACGGTGCCGCGGTCGCTGAAGCCCGTGCCGTGGATGTAGGTGGCGCCGGCTTCCTTCGCGCGGGCCTCGATCCAGGGCTCGAGCCTGCACATCTGCTCGGCCCAGGCGCGCAGCATGTCCTCGGGGATCGGGTTGGGCGTGCTCATCCTGCGCTGGTAGTCGACGAGCGCCTCGACGTCGTTGGCGATCAGCAGCGACTGGCCGGAGGCGCGCGTGTTGCCACCCGCGTAGCGCTCGCTCATCTTCTCGACGATCAGGATGTCGGCGTCCGGGTCGACCTCATGCGCTTCGATCGCAGCCGAGCACGCCGCGAGGCCGAAGCCCGCGATGAACACGTCGCACTCGTCGTCCCAGTTCGTGACGCCGGCCAGGCTCGCCATGCAGGTTCCCCCCCCGTGAATGGAGCCTGCACGGTGCCAGCCGAAGCGGCGGGGTGCCAACAACCCCGCCGCGTCGCCTACAACTGGTAACAATCGTGCCTGGCACGATTGTTACCAATCAGAAGCTGAAGGAGGCCTCCAGTCCGACCTGGCGCTCGCGGCGCAGCGCGCCGAAGAACGCGCGCGGCGTGCCCTGGTCGGCTGCCGGGTTCAGCGCCACCTGGCGCGAATAACCCAGGCCGAACGGATACGACAGCCAGCGCGTGGCCAGCACCGGCGCGTCCTCGTTGGTGAGGTTCTTGCCGTACAGCGCCACGGTCCAGTTCTCACCCGACAGGCCGATGCGCGCGCCCAGCAGCGTCGCCTCGGGGGTCCATGCCAGGTTGTGCACCTGCACAGCCTTCTTGCTGCTGTAGCTCAGGTCGGCGTTGACGAAGAACTCGAGGTTCTCGTTGACCGGCTGGCGCCAGTCAGCCGCGAACGAGGCCGAGTGCTTCGACGACATCGGCAGCATGTTGCCGATGATCGAGCAGTCGCCCTGGCCGTTCAGGTTGTTCGAGCCCGGGCTGGCCGCGTTGTACTTGCCGCCGCCCGAGGTCAGGGTCCACTGGAAGTCGTCGCAGCCCTTGGTGAACTCGGAGTCGGCCAGCGCGTAGGTCAGCGACAGGGTCAGCGGGTCGATCACGCGGTAGCGCGCCTCGACTTCGATGCCCTGGATGTCGGCGGAACCCTGGTTGCTCACGATCGACACGGTGCTGGAGCTCGTGGCGTTGACCACCGCGGTGGTCAGCTGCACGTCGGTCGCCTTGATCAGGAACGCGGCCAGGTTGGTGACCAGCCGGCCGTCGAGCCAGGTCGCCTTGAGGCCCAGTTCGTAGACCTTGGAGGTTTCCTCGTCGAAGGTCGGGATGCCCGAGGCGATGCCGTTGACGCCGTTGAGGCCGCCCGGCTTGTTGCCCTCGGCGTAGATCGCGTACATGTTCAGGTCGTCGTTGATGTCCCACTTGACCGTGACGCGCGGCGTGAACTTGTTGAACTGGCCCTCGTCCTTGAACGACGGCGTGGCGCCCGGCGCGGTCAGGCCGGTGGGGTAGTCCGTGCGCTTCTTGGTTTCCTCGGCGTAGCGGCCCTCGGCCGTCAGGCTCCAGCTCTCGGCGAACTTCCATTCGACGAGGCCGAACACCGAGCTGTTGATGATCTCGGAGACCTGGTACGGGCTCTTCTGGCCGCGCGGCGCGAGGAAGTTGACGGTCGAGGTCTCGAATTCCTGCTCGTAGTGGAACACGCCGAGCATCCAGCGCAGGGCGCCGCCGGACGGCGACTCGATGCGCATTTCAGCCGAGTAGTCGAAGATGTCGTCGGCGTCGGCGCTGTTCAGGAAGGCGTTGGCGCCCGAGGTCTGCGTCGACGACGGGAACCAGTAGTTGACCGAGCTGTGCGTCGAGTCGGCGCCGGTCCAGCGATCCTCGTTGCGCACGGCCGAGGCCACCGTGAGCTTGTAGCCGGAGCCCGCGATGTCCCAGTCGAACAGGGCGCTGAACATCGTGCGCTCGCGCTCGACGCCCGACAGCGGCAGGCCGTCCTGGGTCTGGTAGAACGGCGCGAAGGTGGTGTTGGTCGCGGTCAGCGGCGCGGAGGGCAGCGGGATCGTGGCGATCGCCGGGCCGTCGTTGAGCGCGATCGGCTGCGGCTTGATGGTGCCGCAGAAGTACTGGTACGGGTTGTTCGGCACGCCGTTGGTGGCGGTGTAGTAGCTCGACAGCGAGCGCGTGCCGGGCATGCAGTTGTTGTACGAGGCATCCTGCAGGAACAGCGGGCGCGTGCCGTCCTTGTCCTCGCTGTAGCTGCCGCGCAGGCGCAGGCGCACGTCCTCGGTCGGGTTCCACTCCAGCACGCCGGAGATGGACTTGGTCGACTCGTCGCCGATCGTCTTGCCCGTGGTCTGGTTCTTCCACTGGCCGTCGAACTCGGTGTTGCGCAGCGACAGCGAGCCGGCGAGGGTCTGCGACAGCGGACCCTCGAGGCGCAGCGCGATGTCGGTCTCGTCGCTGTCATACGCGGCCCTGGCCTGGCCCTCGAAGGTGTCGGACGGGCTGCGGGTCACGAAGTTGATAGCGCCCGAATAGGTGTTGCGGCCGTACAGCGCGCTCTGCGGGCCGCGGATCACCTCGACGCGCTGGACGTCGGCCATGTCCAGGCTCTGCACGTCGCCGGGGAAATAGATGCCGTCGATGAAGTAGGCGGCGCCGGCTTCGGCGCCGGCCGTCACGCCGGCGAGCACGTTGCTCTGGCCGCGGATGACCGGGCGCTCGGTGGCGCGACCGAAGGCCTTGGAGAACACCAGGCCGGGCGTGAAGCGGGCGACATCGTCGACGCTGCTGATCTGGCGACGGGCGAGGGTCTCGGCGCTGAACGCCGAGACGGCCACCGGGGCCTCCTGCAGGTTCTCGGACGTCTTGCGGGCCGTGACCACCACTTCCTCGAGAGCGGTGGGCGCGGTCTGGGCCTGGGCGAACCCGGCCGAGGCCAGCGCGCAGATGGCCGACACCGCGACGGCCAGCGGCCGCCTCACTGAGTAATTCATACAATTCCCCCTGACTTTAGATTGGCTTGCAACGGCAGCCGGCCTTGGCAGTCCAGGGCGCGGCGACGGTATCAGAGCTTATACCCACCAGTTGCCGGCGCTGTCACGCCTGATATGTTGTTTTGACAACTTATGGTTGTGGTGATCAACTTTGGTGCAGGGTGATGCACGGAAGGCATGTGCTGGTGCAGGTGCCAGGCACTGGTGCACGGCGTGGTAACTTTCGTGCCTGGCACGAGGGTTACCACGCGATGGAATTGAGGCAGCTCCGACACTTCCTGGCGATCGTCGACGCGGGCAGCGTCTCGCGCGCGGCGGCCGAGCTGGGCAAGACCCAGCAGGCGCTGTCGAAGAGCCTCATGGCGCTGGAGGAATCCGTGGGAGTGCGCCTGCTGGACCGCGGAGCCGGCAAGGTCACCCCGACGGCCTTCGGGCGCCTGCTGCTGCCGTACGCCCGCAACATCGACGCCGAGGCGCGCGGCTTCACCGACGCCGTCGCGGCGCTGCTGGGCGCCAGCCAGGGTCGCGTGCGCATCGGCTCCAGCCCGACGGCCGCCAGCCACCTCGTCAGCGACGCGGTGCTGCGCCTGGTCACCGCGCGGCCGGAGCTGTCGGTCGCGGTGCTGACCGGCCTCTATCAGGACCTTCGCGAGCGCCTGCTCGCCGGCGAACTCGACCTGTTCGTGTGCATCGACAACGACGGCGGCGCGGACCTCGGCCTCGAGCGCGAGGTGCTGGGCTACGAGACCTTCGGCGTGGTCGCCGGCGGCCTGCATCCGCTGGCGCGCCAGAAGGGCGCGACGGTTGCCGAACTCCGGGAGTACCCTTGGGTGGTCGGCACCAACCTCGGCGAGATCACGACCGCGTGGCAGCGAGGCTTCGAGCAGGCCGGGCTCGGGCTGCCGCGCGTCGCGGTGGAGACCAGCTCGATCGAGTTCGCGCGCAGCGCGATGATGTCGTCGCCGTGCCTGTCGTTCCTGCCGATCACGCTGTTCGAGTCCGACATCGAGCGCGGCGAACTCGTCGTGCTGGAGGTCGAGGGCTTCGCGTGGTCGCGGCCTATCGCCCTCTATTGCCGCCGCAGCGGCACGCTGTCGGCCGGCGCCAGCGCCGTGGTCGACGCTCTGCACAGGGCCGCCGGGCGGCGGTAACAATCGTGCCAGGCACCATTGTTACCACCTCTGGTAACAATGGTGCCTGGCACGATTGTTACCACTTCCTGAGCATCGGCACGGCCTGTGAGGCGACGATGCAGGCGAGGATCAGCGCGCAGCCGGCCACGCCGGTGGCGCTGAGACGGTCGCCGGCCAGCCAGGCGCCGAACAGCGCGGCGAACACAGTCTCGCTGGACAGGATCAGCGCGGCGTCGGTCGCCGGCGCGTGGCGCTGCGCCACGACCTGCCCGGTGTAGCCGATGCCGACCGAGACGATGCCGGTGTAGGCAATCGCCCCGGCCGCCTGCCAAATGCCCTCCAGCGTCGTGGTCTCGATAACCGCCGAGACGGCCAGGCTCAGCACGGCGGTGACCACGAACTGGGCGCAGGCCACGGTGTACGGCGCGCTCAGCCGGTCGGCCGCCCAGCCCACCAGCACGACCTGCAGCGCGAACGGGACGCTGCTCGCGATGATCCACCAGTCGCCCACGACCATCTGCACGCTGTGGCCGCCCGCCAGCAGCCAGGTGCCGACCACGCAGCCGATCGCGGCGGGCCACACCACCCAGTGCGGCTTGAAGCGGAAGATCACCCAGCCGAGCAACGGCACGGCGGGCACGTAGAGCGCGGTCAGGAAGCCGGCGTTGGTGACCTTCGAGGTCATCATGCCGATCTGCTGGAACGAGGCGCCCAGGAAGATCAGCAGGCCCAGGCCGCCGAGCAGCAGCCAGCGTGGCGGCCCGTCTTCGTGGCGGACCTGGACCGGCTGCAGGCGCCACTCGCGCCAGGCCAGCGGCGCCACCACCAGCACGCCCAGCGCGAAGCGCAGGCCCGTGAACGCGAAGGGGCCGACGCTCTCCATGCCCCAGGACTGCGGCACAAAGGCCAGGCCCCAGATCGCGGCGACGCACAGGAACAACAGGTCTGCCTGCCAACGGGTCATCGCTCACCCACTTAGAAAAAATGCGGCGCGAGTATATAGCGGTCGTTCCGGCGGCGGGGCAGGGCCGGTTCAGCCGTTCCGGGCAGGGAAACCCCCGATCCTCGCGCGCACGCGCAGCGGGATACTCGACTCAGGAGGTCAGATCATGACCAACATCACCCACGCCAGAGAGTTCGACGCGCTGGACAAGGTGCTGCGCGGCCGGCGCCAGGCGCTGGTCGACGAAATCCACGAGGACCTGCTGAAGACCGACGAGCACCGCGCCGCGCTGTTCGCGGACGGCGTGCGCGACCTGGTGGATGAATCGGTCGCGGACCTGATCGTGGACCTCGACCTCGCCGACACCGATCGCGACCTCGAGGAACTGCGCGACGTCGAGGCCGCGCTAGCCCGCGTGTCGGCGGGGACCTACGGCCGCTGCACGCAGTGCCGCCAGCCGATCCCGCACGACCGCCTGGCCGCCTCACCGACCGCGGAGCGCTGCCAGCCCTGCCAGGCGATGCACGAGAAGACTTTCGCGCACAAGGGTATGCCGGGGCTGTAGTCGGCGGGCTACGAGCGGTGCGTTGCTGCCTTCCTCGGGCGCGGCGCGATACGCGCATCGACTTCGGTGTCGAGGAATGCGCCGAGCGCGCATCAAGACCAGGCCGGCGACGCAGTCGTCGCCAACGCCATGCTGCTCACGCTGATCAAGTAACGCTATCTACGGTGCGTCCCTGCGGCCGTCACGGGCGACAGGGACCGCCGCGGCAATCGTGCATGGCCACGCGCTCCGCGTTGCTCAGCCCTTCAAGTGCTGGCGATCCCCCTGCCGGTACTGGCTCGGCGGCGGCATCCCCAGCATCTGCGCGGTAATCAGCGTCACGCCCTGGTCGGTGACGTGGAAGCGCGCGCGGTCGGCGCTGGGATCGACTCCGATGACCATGCCCTCGGGAATGCGGCAGCCCTTGTCGACGATCGTGCGCTTGAGCGTCACGTTCCGGCCGACGTCGACCTCCGGCAGGATCACGCTGTCCTCGACGAGCGCGTGGTCCTGCACCCGCACCTTGGTCGACAGCAGCGAGCGGCGCACCGTGCCGCCGCTGATGATGCAGCCGCTCGAGACGATCGAGTCGACCGCCATGCCGCGCCGGTCGTCGTCGTCGAACACGAACTTCGCCGGCGGCAGGTGCGAGCCCAGCGTGCGGATCGGCCAGCGCTCGTCGTAGAGGTTCAGCGACGGCGTGACCGACACCAGGTCCAGGTTGGCGCTCCAGTAGGCGTCCACCGTGCCCACGTCGCGCCAGTACGGTCCGTTGCCATCGGTGTTCATGCAGCTGTTTTCAAAGCGGTGCGCGACCACGCGCGCGCTGCGCAGCAGGCGCGGGATCAGGTCGAGCCCGAAGTCGTGGCGCGACGCCGCGTCGCTCGCATCATCGGCGAGCACGCTGTAGAGCAGGCTCGCGTCGAAGACGTAGATGCCCATGCTGATGAGCGCGCTGTCGGGCCTGGCAGGATCGGGCGCTGGAACTGCAGGCTTTTCCTCGAACTCGACGATGCGGTCGTCGGCGTCGACCGCCACGACGCCGAAGCAGCGGGCCTCGGCCAGCGGCACGTGCGTGCAGGCGATCGTCAGGTCGGCGCCCGTGTCGACGTGTTCGACGAGCATCCGGCTGTAATCCATCATGTAGACATGGTCGCCCGCGAGCACGATCACGTGCTCGGGGCGGCTCATGCGCAGGATGTCGATGTTCTGGAACACCGCGTCGGCCGTGCCCTGGTACCAGCGTTCCTCGAGGCGCTGCTGCGCGGGGATCACCTCGACGAACTCGTCGAGGTCCGCGTCGAGGAAGTTCCAGCCGTGCTGCAGGTGGCGGATCAGGCTCTGGGCCTTGTACTGCGTGACGACGCCGATGCGCCGGATGCCGGAGTTCACGCAGTTGCTGAGCGGGAAGTCGATGATGCGCAGCTTGCCGCCGAAGGGCACGGCAGGCTTCGCGCGCCAGTCCGTGAGCGGGCCGAGGCGGGTACCGCGACCGCCGGCCAAGACGATCCCGTAGGCCCGCCGCACGAGCGAGGCGGAACCCTGCGATTCCCTGGCCGACATCCATTTCGCAGCCATGCGGGCCGCTCCGTCACTGGGGACAGTGTGCGCCTGCGGTGAAGGCGGGGCATCGGGGGGAGGCGCAGGGAGCGGCAGGCGGGATTGGGGTGGGTCGACCGGGCTTGAGTTGCAAGTACTGTCGACCTATTATCTATTCACTTTCTATTCAATACAGGATCCTTGGTGGTATGCGGGATGCCCAGCGAGACCGGGTCATGCAGATGCTCCTCACCGAGCCGCTGGGGCTTCGTGCGCCCGAGATCCTCCGACGACTGCGGCCGGTGATCAGCCAGCCGACGCTCTGGCGCATCCTCAGCGAACTGCGGTCCGAGGGTCGGGTTACCAGCGACGGTCGCGGGCGGGCGACGCGATATCACGCCAGTGAGCGGGTCGACGTGTCGACCCTGCGCAGCCGGCGTCTGCATCAGGGCGTGGCGCGTCGGCTGGTGACCGATCCATCCCTGCGCGAGGTCGCACGCGAGCGCTTGCAGAAGCTGCGTCAGGCGAACCCGCAAGGCCGCATCTATCACGACCGCTGGGAGGCCTTGCTCGACGGGCCCCTCCCGCGGCTTCTGCAAACGATGACTGAGGTGTCCGAGCACGCCGATGTTCTGCGGCAGGAATCCCCGTTCAGCGTGCTGGTGACGGTCGGGGAGCGTCGTCGGGTCTTCAAGCAAATACCGTTGAGCGTCTCGGCGACCGAATGCCCTTCGTCCTCGGCGAAGCCAGTGATTTCGACGCCGAGTATGGCTATTACGCGCAGGGCGTGACGTCCAGCACCCCGATTTACGCGCCGGCCGACTGGAAGGCACGGGCGATCCCGATCCGCGTCGAGTCGTACACGGGCTGGTGCATGGACCCGCACGACCTCGTGCTCAGCAAGCTCGGCGCCGGCCGCGAGAAGGACCTCGACTTCGCGAGGAGCACGGCGAAACTCGGGCTAGTCCGGCGTGGCGAGCTGGTGGAGCGGCTGAAGGCGGTTGCCTGTTCCGACGAGCAACGCAGGTACATACGAGCGCGCATCGATGCGCTGGAATACCCGGAGCCCGCCGGGAATTGAAGAGGCCGGCTTTGAAGCCGGCCCTAAGTCCTTGAATCTGGTGGGCGGTACAGGATTTGAACCTGTGACCCCTGCCGTGTGAAAGCAGTGCTCTACCGCTGAGCTAACCGCCCGGAGAGGCGCGAGAGTTTACGGATCGGCGGCGGGGCGCACAAGAGGGGGCAC
>JADZCS010000038.1 GCA_020851435.1 Gammaproteobacteria bacterium
CCCGCTACCGGCAGCGCTACGTGGACCTGATCGTCAGCGAAGAGAGCCGCAAGACCTTCGCCGCGCGCACCCGCACGGTGCGTTTCCTGCGCGACTACCTCGACGCGGCCGGCTTCATGGAAGTCGAGACACCGATGATGCAGCCGATTCCCGGTGGCGCGGCGGCCAAGCCGTTCATCACCCACCACAACGCGCTGGGCATGGACATGTACCTGCGCATCGCGCCGGAGCTTTACCTCAAGCGCCTGGTGGTCGGCGGCTTCGAGCGCGTGTACGAGATCAACCGCAACTTCCGCAACGAGGGCGTGTCGACCCGGCACAACCCCGAGTTCACGATGCTCGAGCTGTACTGGGCGTACGCCGATTTCGAGGACCTCATGGGCCTCGTCGAGCGGCTCATGCAGGGCCTCGCCGACGCGATCGTGGGCACGCGGCAGATCCCCTGCCAGGGCAAGGTCTACGACGTGTCGGGCAGGTTCCGCCGCATCTCGATCGAGCAGGCGATCCTCGACAACAACCCGGGCTTCGACGCCGCGCGCATCCGCGACGTCGCGTACCTGCGCGAAGTGTGCGCGGCCCTCGGCAAGGAGCCGGCCGCGCACGACGGCCCGGGCACGCTGCAGCTCGTGATCTTCGACGCGAGCTGCGAGCACACGCTCGAGCAGCCGACATTCGTGCACTCTTACCCGGCCGAGGTCTCGCCGCTGTCGCGCCGCAACGACCAGGACCCGTTCATCACCGACCGCTTCGAGTTCTTCGTCGGCGGTCGCGAGCTGGCCAACGGCTTCTCGGAGCTCAACGACGCCGAGGACCAGGCCGCGCGATTCGAGGAACAGGTGGCGCGCAAGACTGCGGGCGATGACGAGGCGATGTTCTACGACGCCGACTACGTGCGCGCGCTCGAATACGGCATGCCGCCGACGGCGGGCCTGGGCATCGGCATCGACCGCCTGGTCATGCTGCTGACCGATTCCGCCTCGATTCGCGACGTCCTGCTGTTCCCGCACATGCGGCCCGAAGCCTAGCCAGGAGCGCCACGACATGGACGCCGCGGTCAAGGGTTCCATCGGCGTCTTCGACTCGGGCGTTGGCGGCCTCACGGTCCTGCGCGCGCTGCGCGGGGCGCTGCCGGCCGAGGATTTCATCTACCTGGGCGACACTGCGCGCCTGCCCTACGGAACCAAGAGCCGCGACACGGTCGTGCGTTACGCCTCGCAGTGCGCGGGCGTGCTGGCGGCGCGCGGCATCAAGGCGCTGGTGATCGCCTGCAACACGGCATCGGCGGTCGGCGTCGACCTGCTGGCCCAGCGGCTGGCCCCGTTGCCGGTGATCGGCGTGCTCGAGCCGGGCGCGGAGGCTGCGGTGCGCGCCTCACGATCGGGACGCATCGCGGTGATCGCCACCGAGGGCACGGTGCAGGGCGGTGCCTACCAGCGCGCCATCGCGGCGCGCCGTCCCGACGCCGTGGTTTCGGCCCGTGCCTGCCCGCTGTTCGTGGCGCTCGCGGAAGAAGGCTGGACGGACGGACCGATCGTCGAAGCGGTCGCGCATCGCTACCTGGACGGACTGTTCGCGGCGGGTCCTGATCGCCCGGACACGCTCGTGCTGGGTTGCACGCACTTTCCGGTGCTGAAGGGCGTGATCGCGCGCGTGCTGGGCCCGGATGTCACCATCGTCGATTCGGCCCTGACGACGGCCGAGGTGACGGCGCGCGTTCTCGCGCGGCACGGCCTGGCGCGAGGCGAGGGCATCGGTACCGTGACGCTGCTCGCGACCGACGGCCCCGCGCGGTTTGCGCGCGTCGGCAGCGTGTTCTCCGGCGAGCCGGTGTTTCCGGACGACGTCGAGGTCATCGACCTCTAGGTCGTTGTCAGCTCGCTGCGTGTGGTGCGAGCCGGTCGCGCCAGGGCAAGGCTTGCTCGAGCTGGCCCGCGAGCTGGAACAGCGTCGCCTCGTCGCCGCGCCGGGCCGTGAACAGCACCCCCATCGGCAGTCCTTCGGCGGTCCAGTGCAATGGCAGGGACATCGACGGCTGGCCGGTCACGTTGGCCTGCATCGTGTAGGGCGAGGCCTCGAAGGTCGGCTCGAAGGCTTCCAGCAGCTGCCTGAGGGACGCGCGGATCACCGCGCCCGGCATGCGCGACATCAGGCTCATGCCGAGCCGGTCCGTGAACCTGGGTTGCAGCGCGCCGGTGGGCAGCGGTGGCACGCCCACGGTCGGCGTGACGAGCACGTCGAAGCCATCGGCCCACTCCAGCCAGCGTCGCGCGAACTGCTGCATCGACCACCAGGCGCCGCCCATGTCCGCGGCGTGCAGGGCATGCCCCAGGCGGCCGAGCATCCAGGTCGACGGCTCGACCTCGGCGCGCCGCACCGGCTTGCCGCGTTGCGCGCCGATCGCATCGAGCATGGTCGCGGTGTCCGCGGCGAGCAGCTTGGCGAAGTCCTCGATGAACGGCTCGCGATCGAGCGGGGGCTCGACCTCGATGACCCGGTGGCCGAGATCCTCGAGCGCGGCGGCGGTGCGCCTCAGCGCCTCGCGGTTCTCCGGGTGCAGGACCCGGCCCAGGCCCGGGCCGAAACTCAGTCCCACGCGCAGCGGGGCGGGCGCCAGGCCGACTTCCGCGAGCCAGGGCTGGGCCGGGCGCGGCAGCAGTTGCCACTGGCCCACCTGCGGTCCCGCGGTGGCGTCGAGGAACGCCGCGCAGTCGCGGACGGAGCGCGTCAGCACGTGGTCGACGACGAATCCCCACCAGGGCTCCGGCATCGCGGGCCCAGTCGGGTTGCGGCCGCGGGAAGGCTTGAGACCGACCAGGCCGCAGTTCGAGGCCGGCGTGCGGATCGAGCCTCCGCCGTCGTTGGCGCCTGCGGCGGGCACGAATCGCGCCGCCACCGCGGCGGCAGACCCGCCGCTCGAGCCGCTCGGCGAACGAGCCAGGTCCCAGGGGTTGCAGGTCGGCCCGAACAGCTCCGGTTCGGTGGAGGGGGAGAGCCCGAACTCTGGCGTGTTGGTCTTGCCGAAGATCACCAGGCCTGCGGCGCGGAAGCGGCGCACCAGTTCCTCGTCCTGCACGGGGACGAACTGGCGCATGGCGCGCGAACCGCAGCTCATCGGTTCGCCGGCGCAGGCCTGGATCAGGTCCTTGACCAGGAACGGGACCCCGCGGAACGGTCCCTCCGGCAGTCCCGCGGCGATTGCGGCGCGCGCCGGGCCTTCCATGAGGTGAACGACGGCATTGATACTGGGGTTGTGGCGCTGCACGCGATCGAGCGCCTCGTCCAGCAACTCGCTGGCGCTGACTTCACCACGGCGTACGAGTTCGGCGAGTCCCAGGGCGTCGTGGCGGCCGTAGTCGGAGATGCTCATGGGTGTGCCCTCAGGCCGGGGTGTTCAGTTCCGGAATGACGTAGGGCAGGGGCTGCGGCAGCAGGTCGGCAATGCCAGGCGCGCTGCCCAGGGCCATGCCGGCGTCGGCGAGGTTTACCACGGCGAGCAGCCGCGTCTCGCCGGCGTCGGGCGCCGCCAGCACGACCTCACCCACTTTCTCATCGCCGCGATACAGCGCGGCGGCGGGTTCGGGCGACAGCGCCGCGGGCGTGCGATAGGCCAGGGTCCTGCGCTTGATGCGACCGAGGTGCTGGGTACGCGTGACGATTTCCTGACCCGTGTAGCAGCCCTTGGAAAAGCTGACGGCGCCGGTGAGGTCCAGGTTGAGCATCTGCGGGATCCAGTGCTCGCTGGTCGCGCCGCCCACCTCCGGGTCGCCGGCATGAATGGCGGCTGCGGTCCACGCCTCGTCGGCGAGGGCTTGGGCGCCGCCGATGCGCGCGGCGAGCGCACTCGAAGGCCCGACCAGCAGCGCGCGCGGCCCGGCAAGCCTCAGGATCGCGAGTTCGCCGTCGAGCGCGGCCTGGCCAGCCTCGGCCGGACAGCCGGGCAGTCCCTCGATCAGGGCCTCGGAGGTGCCGGCGAGCACGCCGCCGGCCTGGACGCCCGCGGCTTCTGGCAGCTCGATCCGGACCTTCGCGCGCAGCACATACCGCTGCAGTCGTTCGCGGACGACCGGCGCCAGTTCCTGCGGCAGGACGGCGACGATGCCTGACCCGAGCCTGGCGAGGCGCAGGGTCGCCAGGACGCGGCCCTGCGGCGAGCACAGCGCGGCGGGCAGCCAGCGCCCGGCTTCCAGCCTGCGGGTGTCCTGCGTGAGCTGGCCTTGCAGGAAGGTGGCGGCGTCGGGCCCCTCGAAGCGGAGGAGGCCGAGACGGGGGAGGAATCCGGCTTGGAGCGTCATGCCCCGATTCTTGCATGAGACCGGCATTTTGATGACATTGCGGCCACAAAACGATTGGGAAGCCCGGCCTGAATCTGGCAAACTTCGCTGCGATGCAAGAACCCCCCCTGAACCCCTCCGCGGACCCGGCCCCCAGCCAGAGTGACCCGCGGCCCGAGCCAGCTCCGGCCCCCGTGCGCGAGATCGGCGGACCCAAGGGTCCCGAGCCGACCCGCTACGGCGACTGGGAGAAGGCGGGGCGCTGTATCGATTTCTGACCGTGCTGGTCGACGTCCTCCCGCCGGCCACGATGGCACAGCGGTAGCGACGTTTACCCTGCCAAGGAGCCAGGCCCGATGGCCATGCGTGATCGACCACTGTCGCCGCACCTCCAGGTGTACCGCCCGATGTACACGATGGTGCTCTCCATCGCCCACCGCGCCGCCGGCCTGGCGCTCTCGGCGGGCTCCCTGCTGCTGGCGTGGTGGCTCATGGCCGTCGCCGGCGGCGAAGCCGCCTACGCCAGTGCCGCGGACGTGTTCTCCGCGTGGCCGGTCAAGCTGGTCCTGACCGGGTTCATGCTCGCGTTCTGGTACCACCTGTTCGCGGGCCTGCGCCACCTCGCCTGGGATGCCGGATATGGTTTCGCCAAGGCCCAGGCCCGCAAGAGCGGCTGGCTGATCGTCGTGTTGACCGTGCTCGGCTTCGTCGGCGGGGCGCTCTACTGGCATTTCGCCGGGGGTGGGGCATGAGCCTGCGTTCACCGCTGGGCCGCGTGCTCGGCCACGGTTCTGCCGGGGACGGCGTCGGCCACTGGTGGAGCCAGCGCGTCACGGCCGTGGCACTCGCGCCGCTCGGCCTGTGGTTCCTGTTCTCGCTGCTGTCGCTGCCGGACTTCAGCCACGCCACGGTCAGCGCCTGGATCGCCAGGCCCTTCACCGCGGTCCTGCTGGCGCTGTTCGTCGCGACGCTCGGCTACCACTCGGCGCTCGGCGTTCAGGTCGTCGTCGAGGATTACATCCACGGCAAGGGCGCCAAGATCGCCGCCCTGCTGATCGTGAAATACGTGCACGTCCTCGCCGCTGCGGCCGGCATATTCGCCGTCCTCAGCGTCGCCTTCGGAGCCCGCGCATGAGTGATTATTCCTTCATCGACCATACCTACGACGTCGTCGTCGTCGGCGCTGGCGGCGCGGGCCTGCGCGCGACCATGGGCCTTGCCGAGGCGGGCCTCAGCACCGCCTGCATCTCCAAGGTGTTCCCGACGCGCAGCCACACGGTGGCGGCGCAGGGCGGCATCAGCGCAGCCCTCGGCAACATGGGCGAGGACGACTGGCGCTTCCATTTCTACGACACCATCAAGGGCTCCGACTGGCTCGGCGACCAGGACGCCATCGAGTTCATGTGCAAGGAGGCGCCGAGCGCGGTCATCGAGCTCGAGCACTTCGGCGTGCCCTTCTCGCGCACCGAGGACGGGCGGATCTACCAGCGCCCCTTCGGCGGCATGACCACCCACTACGGCAAGGGCACGGCCCAGCGCACCTGCGCCGCGGCCGACCGCACCGGCCACGCGATGCTGCACACCCTGTACCAGCAGTCGCTCAAGCACAGCGCGAACTTCTTCATCGAGGCCTTCGCGATCGACCTGATCATGGAGGACGGCGCCTGCCGCGGCGTCGTGGCGCTGGACATGGCCACGGGCCAGCTGCACCGCTTCCG
>JADZCS010000039.1 GCA_020851435.1 Gammaproteobacteria bacterium
CCGCCAAGCACGCCGCGACCGCGGGGGCCTACCGCCACCTGCTGCCGCCCAAGGCCGGCGGCCTCGCCTATGCGCTGTCGGCGATGGGCGGCGTGCTGCGCACCAGCCTCGACGTCACGATCGCCTACGGCGAGCACACGCCCAGCATGTGGGACCTCTGCTGCGGCCGCATGGGCCGCCTGATCGTGCAGGTGCGCGAGCGACCGGTCGAACCCTGGATGCAGACCGGCGACTACGGCAACGACGAAGCCTTCCGCCGGCGGTTCCAGGAGACCCTCGCGGGTTACTGGCGCGACAAGGACGAGCTGCTAGACGCCCTGCTCGCGGAACTTCGCGCCTGAACGGCGCGGCGGCGACCCGTGATAGTCGGCCCTCCGCGAGCGCGAAGCGCGCTCTGATTGCTACGGGCCGACCATCACGTGCCGCCACCGCGCTGCCTTGGCGGGGAGTCCGCTGAGCCAGCCGCGTAGCACGCCCACCGCACCCGGTATGCCAGGTCCTCCGCGACGCGCGGACGCGCGTCTGATTGCTACGGACCTGGCATACCGTGCACGGCGGGCTGCGTCGTGCCTGTCGGCCGGCCGCCTGAAGAGGCGTCGACGCAGCGCCTGGGCGGCACGGCGGATGTTCAGTCCGTAGCAATCAGCGCCTGCTTCAGGCGCGCGGAGGACTGAATATCCGCCGGGACGCCAAGGCGCGTGATCGAGCGGCTCTTAATCCGCTACTCGCGCGGCCCGAAGATCGCCGTCCCGATGCGCACGTGCGTCGCGCCCTCGGCGATCGCCGCCTCGAAGTCGCCGCTCATGCCCATCGACAGCGTGTCGAGCTCATGGCCCCTTGCGACCAGCTGGTCGCGCAAGTCGCGCAGCTGGCGAAACCAGTGGCGCTGGCGGTCGGGGTCGGTCTCCTCGGGCGGGATGCACATGAGGCCGCGCAGGCGGACGCGGGGCAGGGCCTCGACCGCGGCAGCGAGCGCCGGCAGCTCGTCCGGCGTGGCGCCCGCCTTGGAGGGCTCGTCGCCCAGGTGCACCTGCAGGCACAGGTTGAGGGCTGTGGCGAAGCGGGGGCGCTGGGCCGACAGGCGCTCGGCTATCTTGAGCCGGTCCACGGTGTGCACCCAGTCGAAGCGCTCGGCGACGGGCCGCGTCTTGTTGCTCTGCAAAGCGCCGATGAAGTGCCAGGTCGCCCCCAAGTCCCGGAGCGCGTCGACCTTGTCGGCTGCCTCTTGTACGTAGTTTTCGCCGAAATCGCGGGCGCCGGCGGCCGCGGCCGCGCGGATGGCCTCGGCCGGGTGGGTCTTGGACACCGCTATCAGCGTGATTCGCAAGGGGTCCCGGCCCGCCGCGGCGGCGGCGGCCGCGATGCGGCGGTGAATTTCGTTCAGGCGCAGGGGCAGATTCTGCGGAGCGGTTAACATATTGATTGCCGATGCTCGGGGCTATACTGCTGGAAAGCCGGGGTGCCGGAGAGGAATCATGGCCGTAGACATCGCACAACTGCTCGCCTTTGCCGTCAAGAACAACGCCTCGGACCTGCACCTGTCCGCCGGCGTGCCGCCCCTGATTCGCGTGGATGGCGACATCAAGCGCATCAATATGCCGCCGCTGACGCACAAGGAAGTGCACAGCATGGTGTACGACATCATGAACGACAAGCAGAGGAAGGCCTTCGAAGAGTTCTTCGAGACCGACTTCTCCTTCGAGATCCCCAACCTGGCGCGCTTCCGCGTCAACGCCTTCAACCAGAACCGCGGCGCCGGCGCCGTATTCCGCAACATCCCCTCGCTGATCAAGACCCTCGACGAGCTGAACGCGCCGAAGGTGTTCAAGGACCTGTGCCTGCTGCCGCGCGGCCTCGTGCTGGTCACGGGCCCGACCGGCTCGGGCAAGTCGACGACGCTGGCCGCGATGGTCGACTACGTCAACGTCAACGAGCCGGACCACATCCTCACCATCGAGGACCCGATCGAGTTCGTGCACGAGTCCAAGCGCAGCCTCGTCAACCAGCGCGAGGTCCACCGCGACACCCTGGGCTTCGCCGAGGCGCTGCGCTCGGCGCTGCGCGAGGACCCGGACGTCGTGCTGGTCGGCGAAATGCGCGATCTCGAGACCATCCGGCTGGCGCTCACCGCGGCCGAGACCGGCCACCTCGTGTTCGGCACCCTGCACACCAGTTCGGCGGCCAAGACCGTCGACCGCATCGTCGACGTGTTCCCGGCGGCCGAGAAGGACATGGTCCGCGCCATGCTCTCCGAGTCGCTGCGCGCCGTGATCTCGCAGACGCTGCTGAAGCGCATCGGCGGCGGCCGTGTCGCGGCCCACGAGATCATGATCGGCACGCCCGCGATCCGTAACCTGATCCGCGAGAACAAGATCGCGCAGATGTACTCCTCCATCCAGACCGGCCAGGCGCTCGGCATGCAGACACTCGACCAGTGCCTGCAGGAGCTGGTGCAGAAGGGCGTGGTCGCCAAGGACGAGGCGCGCTACAAGGCGCAGAACCAGGGCTCGATCTGAGTCGAAGCCACCAGGAATCCCCATGGACCGCGAACATGCCATCAAGTTGATGCAGGACCTGCTGCGGCGGATGGTCGAACGCAAGGCGTCCGACCTTTTCATCACCGCGGCCTTCCCGCCGGCGATCAAGATCGACGGCGAGGTGCGCCCCCAGACCGACAAGGTGCTGAGCCCCGAGCAGTCGGCGACCATGGTCCGCGCGATCATGAACGACCGCCAGATGCGCGAGTTCGACGCGACCAAGGAATGCAACTTCGCGATCGCGCCGCCTGGAATCGGCCGCTTCCGCGTCAGCGCCTTCATCCAGCAGGGCCAGACCGGCTGCGTGATCCGCCAGATCAACGCCAAGATCCCGACCCTCGAGGAGCTGGAGCTGCCGCCCATCCTCAAGGACATCGTGATGTCCAAGCGCGGCCTGGTGATCGTGGTCGGCGCGACCGGCTCGGGCAAGTCCACCTCGCTCGCGGCGATGCTCGGCTACCGCAACGAGAAGACCCGCGGCCACATCATCACCATCGAGGACCCGGTCGAGTACATCCACCCGCACCGCGGCTGCGTGGTCACGCACCGCGAGGTGGGCGTCGACACCGACAGCTGGCACACGGCGCTCAAGAACACGCTGCGCCAGGCGCCCGACGTGATCATGATCGGCGAAATCCGCGACCGCGAGACCATGGAATACGGCATCCAGTTCGCCGAGACCGGCCACCTCGTGCTCGCGACGCTGCACGCCAACAGCTCCAACCAGGCGCTGGACCGCATCATCAACTTCTTCCCCGAGGAGAAGCGCGAGCAGCTGCTGATGGACCTGTCGCTGAACATCCGCGCGATGGTCTCGCAGCGCCTCGTGGTGCGCGAGAAGGCGGCCGGGCGCATCGCCGCCATGGAAATCATGATCGGCACGCCGCTGATCTCGGACCTGATCTTCCGCGGCGAGGTCGCCAAGATCAAGGAAGTCATGGCCAGGTCCAACCGGCTCGGCATGAAGACCTTCGACCAGGCGCTGTACGACCTGTACGAGGCCGGATACATCTCCTACGAAGAGTCGCTGCGCAACGCCGACTCCAAGAACGAGCTGCGCCTGCGCATCAAGCTCGAGAGCAAGCGCGAGGACAAGCTGCAGGCCGAGTCCTCGAGCAGCCTGAGGATCGTCGAAGAGCAGGACGATGGAAAGGTCTACTGAACCCGAGGCGGCCGCCGACGCCGCGCCGGCGCTCGATACGGCGCAGCTGGAGGGCTCCGGCCCGCGCATCAACGTCAAGCCGCTGCTGCGGCTGATGTCCGAGAAGAAGGCCTCGGACCTGTTCCTGACCTCGATGGCCCCGATCAAGATCAAGATCGAGGGCAACATCTATCCGGTCAACAAGACCGTGCTGTCGCCGGAGATGGTCCGGCAGGCCGCGCTGTCGCTCATGACGCCGGACCAGGTCGACCACTTCGAGCACGAGCTCGAGATCGACTTCGCGATCTCGGAGAGCGGCGTGGGCCGGTTCCGCGCCGCGGTGTTCTACCAGCGCGGCTATCCGGCGGTGGTGCTGCGCTTCATCTCGGCCGAGGTGCCCAAGCTGGAGCAGCTGAACCTCCCCGAGACGCTGCGCGATCTGGCCATGCTCAAGCGCGGCCTGGTGCTCATGGTCGGCGCGACCGGCTCGGGCAAGTCCACCTCGCTGGCGGCGATGATCAACCACCGCAACGAGACCAGCTCGGACCACATCCTCACGATCGAGGACCCGGTCGAGTTCCTGCACAACAACAAGAAGTCGCTCGTCAACCAGCGCGAGGTCGGCCTCGACACGCGCTCCTTCGAACGCGCGCTGCGCGGCGCGATGCGCGCGGCGCCGGACGTGATCCTGATCGGCGAGATCCGCGACCGCGAGACCATGATGTCGGCGATCACGCTCGCGGGCACCGGCCACCTGTGCATCTCGACGCTGCATGCCAACAACTGCGCCGAGACCCTCGACCGCATCATCAACATGTTCCCGCGCGACCAGCACGACCAGGTGTTCCTCGACCTGTCGCAGTACCTCAAGGCGATCGTGTCGCAGCGCCTGGTGCGGGCCAAGAACGGCAAGCGCTGCGCGGCCGTCGAGGTGCTGCTGAACACGCCGCACATCCAGGACCTGATCAAGAAGGGCGACATCATCGGCGTCAAGGAAGCCCTGGTCCGCTCGAGCGAGCGCGGCGTGCAGAGCTTCGACAACGCGCTGGTGCAGCTCGTTCGCGACGGGCGCATCGACCTCGAAGAGGCGCTGGTGAACGCGGACTCGCGCAGCAACCTCGAGGCAAAAATTAATTTCGGCTAGTCGACTGGCTACCCCGTGGGGTATGCGGGAGGGCAGGGATGCTCAGGTGGCCTGTTGTACGTGGAATCCTGGCGGTGTCGGCGGCGCCGCTCGCCGCCGCGCTGGCGCTGCGCGCAGGCGCGATCGGCGGGCCGCGCGAGGCCTTGCTGGTGGCGCTGGTCGCGCTGCCGCTCGCGGCGCTGGTCACCTGGCGCGTGCTCGGAGGCGGCCGGCCGCTGCCGGGCGGCGGGCACGCCGAACCCTGGTCCTTGCCGTCCCGCGCCTTCCACTGGCTGTTCGCGCTCGCGATCCTCGGCACGGGAGCGCTGATGTTCTGGATGCAGGGCATCGTCACCGACCCTGACAATGCCGCGCAGCGCGCCGATTACCGCGAGTGGCTGGCGCTGCACAAGTCGATCGGGCTGGTGGTGCTGTTCCTCGCGCCGGCGCGCATGCTCTGGAACATGGCCGTGCGCCGGCCGCCGCTGCTGGGCGTCGAGACGCTGGCGCAGCGTTCGGCGCTGGCCGCCGTGCATGCCACGCTCTATGCCCTGATGTTCGTCGTGCCCGTCGCCGGCGCGCTGGCCTCGCAGGCCTACGGCGGCAAGGCTGCGTTCTTCGGCTGGTTCACGCTGCCGCAGTTCGTCGGCAGGGACGAGGACCTCGTGAACCTGCTCTATCCCACCCACGTCTACGGCTCGTGGATCCTGCTCGGCCTCGTCGGCCTGCACGCCGCCGCCGCCGTGTGGCACCACGCCATGAAGCGCGACGCCACCCTGCTGAGAATGCTGCCGGACCGCCGCTGATTCCCGAACCGGCGGCGAGGTGCGGGCGTGGAGTGTCCGGGGGTAGGGCCCGGAACAATCAGGCCCGCGTCCGCGGGCCGTGAAGGGCCCTACCCCCGGGCGCTCCGCGCCCGCCTCACCGTCACTGCGGGAACACCGCGGCGGCGTCGAACACCGGCCCATCCACGCACACCCGCTTCATGGCCGGCCCCTTGGGCGTCTGCACCTGCACCGCGCAGCCCGCGCAGCCGCCGATCGCGCAGGCCATGAATTCCTCGAGCGAGACCTGGCACGGAACGCCGAAGCGATGGGCGACCGCGGCGCAGGCCTTGAGCATCGGCGTCGGTCCGCAGGCGAACACCTCGACCTCGGAGAGCTCGGCCGGCGACAGCGTCGACAGCCATTCGGCCGCGAGTTCCGTGACGAAACCGTCGAAGCAGCCGGCGAAGCCGGCCTTGCTGGACAGGCGGCTGGGGACGCCCCACTCGTCGAGCAGCGGCATGCAGGCAATGACCCCGGCGGGCATGCCCGGCACGAGGATGGTCGAAGGTCCCACGCGGAACGGGAACGGGACTTCGGAGCCCATGAGCGCCAGCGGCCGCGCAGCGGGCCGCTCGCGCAGCGCGTCGGCGAGGAACACCATCGGCGGGATGCCGACGCCGCCGCCGATCAGCAGCTGGCGCGGACGCTCGGCGTGCACCGTGAAGCCCTTGCCGATGGGGCCGAGGCATGACACGGTCTCGCCGGGCTTGCGCATCGCCAGCGCCTCGAGGCCGTGCCCGACGATCTTGTAGAGGATGTCGATCCAGCCGGCCTGCGGATCGGCGCGCATGATCGACAGCGGCCGGCGCATCGGGATGTCCGGGCCGCAGGTGATGTGCGCGAAGCTGCCGGGCTGGGCCGCCGCGGCGCACTTCGGCGCGCGCAGCCGGATCACGTACTGGCCGGCCTCGAAGCGCTCGTGCGCGAGGATCTCCGCGTCCTCGAGGAACACCGTGCCGCGCGTCGCGGGATGCGCGTGGCTCATGCCGCGCGGCCCCGCCGCGCCTCGGCCATGGACGCGAGCACCGCCATGCGCACGGCGACGCCGTTGGTCACCTGCATGCGGATCGCCGACTGCGGCCCGTCGGCGACTTCGGAGGCGATCTCGACGCCGCGGTTGATCGGGCCGGGATGCATGACGATGGCTTCGGGGCGCGCGCGCTTCAGGCGCTGGGCCGTGAGCCCCCACTCGGCGCAGTAGTGCGCGTCGTCCGGGATGTGGGCGTCTTCCATGCGCTCCTTCTGGATGCGCAGCATCATGACTACGTCGGCGTGGTCCAGCCCCTCGTCGAGCGAGTGGATGCGCTTCGCGCCGGGGAATTCGCCGGCGGGCGGCATCAGTTCCTTCGGGCCGACCAGCCGGACCTCGCCGACGCCCAGCGCCGACAGCACGGTGAAGTCCGAGCGCGCGACGCGCGAGTGCTTGATGTCGCCGACGATCGAGACCACGAGGTCGCGGAAGCCGCCCTTGTACTGGTGGATGGTCAGCGCGTCGAGCAGGCCCTGGGTCGGGTGCGAGGTGTGCGCCTCGCCGGCCGACGCGACGCTGACGTGCGGCTCGACGTGCTCGGCGACGAACTGCAGCACGCCGGCCTGCGCGTCGCGGATCACGAACACGTCCACCTGCATGGCCTGCAGCGTGTAGATCGTGTCGAGCATGGTCTCGCCCTTGGTGCGCGACGACAGCTGGAGGTCGAGGTTGACCACGTCGGCGCCGAGCCGCGTGGCCGCGAGCTGGAACGACGAACGCGTGCGCGTCGACGGCTCGGAAAACAGGTTGGCGACCGTCCAGCCATCCAGCTCGTTGCCGTGCGCGCTGGCCTGGCCGGGCCGGCGCAGGTAGGCCTGCGCGCGGTCGAGCAGTTCGCGGATCAGGTCGGGCTCGAGCCCTTCGAGCGTGACGAGGTGGCGCAGCCGGCCATGGGCGTCGAGCTGCGAGAACGGCGTCGTAGAGGGGGCGGTCTGGATTTGCATGTGGACCTTGCTCAGCCCCGCGCGGGGCCGTTCAACCATTGCCGGAGCAGCACGCAGGCTGCCTCACGATCGACATCGTCGCGGCGCACGCGACGGGCGAGTTCGCCGGTCTGGCGGCGGCGCCGGAGTTCTTCCTCGGCCTCGCGTGACGACAGGCGCTCATCGACCTCGTGCACGGCAACCCCGAAGCGCGAACCCAGCTCGGCCGCGAAGGCCTGTGCCGGCGCCGTGAGGCTGCCTGTGCTGCCGTCCATATTATAGGGCACGCCCACGACCACGGCCGATGGTCGCCACTCGCGCATGCAGCGGCCGATCGCGTCCCAGTCCGGCCCCGTTTCCAGCGTCGGCAGCGTGACCAGCGGCTGCGCGGTCGCGGTCAGCGTGTTGCCGGCGGCGATGCCGATGCGGCGCAGGCCGAAGTCGAAGGCCAGGACGGTGGTGGCGTTGCCGGCCATGCCGGCCTCAGGCCCGGCCGGACTGGGGGCTGAGGCGGCCCAGGTCGATGCCGATCAGCTTGGCCGCCGCGTGCCAGCGCCGTTCGAACGGCAGGTCGAAGATGATCGAGTCGTCGCAGGGGGCGTTGAGCCAGGCGTTCTGCCGGATCTCGTCCTCGAGCTGGCCGGCGTCCCAGCCGGCGTAACCCAGCGCGACCACGGCCTGGCTGGGGCCGGTGCCGGCGGCGAGCGCGGCCAGCACGTCGCGGGAAGTAGTCACCTGCAGCGTCTCCGAGACCACCAGCGTGGAATCCCAGGCGCGGCCGGTCGGCCGGTGCAGCACGAAGCCGCGATCGCCCTGGACCGGGCCGCCGCGCAGCACGGGCTGCTCGCGCAGCGCGACGTCGTTGCCGGGCAGGTGCAGCTGGTCGAAGACCTCGCCGAGCGCCATGCCCACCGGGCGGTTGAGCACGATGCCCAGCGCGCCCTTGTCCGTGTGTTCGCAGATGAGCGCGACCGTCTGGGAAAAATTGGGATCCGCGAGCGTGGGCATCGCGATCAGCAGCTGGTTGGCGAGTTGCAGGGTCTGTGCCGGCATGACCGTCATTATGGGCCAATCGCCGAGCCGGTGACCCGGCCGGCCGTGAACTGCCACTCGTAGGCGAAGCGCAGCCGCTTGTACTCGGCGGCCAGCTCGCGCGGGAACGGGTCGAAGGGGCTCGCCAGCTTGAGGATGTCCACGGCCGCCTGGTCGAGTTCCGGGTGCCCGCTGGACCGCCGCACCCGCACGAACTCCAGGCCGCCGTCGGCCGTCAGCGCGACCTCGAGCACGGGGCTGCCGGTCATCTCCTGGCGGCGGGCGGCGTTGGGGAAGTTGAGGGTGCCGATGCGCTCGACCTTGCGGCGCCAGGCGTCGCGGTACACCGCCACGTCCGAACGGCGCGTATCGGCCGTGACCAGCAGTTCGTCCTTGCGGGGTCCCTCGAGCACGATGTCCGGCGCCACCTCGACCTCGGCGGGCGTGGGCTCGGGCTCCGGCACCGGCTCGGGCGCGGCCACGTAGCGCGTGCTGGTCACGCCCTGGGCCGCCAGCAGCCGCTCCGCCGCCGCAAGGGCCTCGTCCTGCTGCAGGGCCTCCCTCGCCTCGGGCGTGTCCGCCTCGGGCGCGAGCTCGGCGCGCGCGGCGTCGTCGACGTTGCCGGCTCCCTCCTGGGTGCGCTGGGAGAGGTAGGTGGCGTCCTCGTTGCTGGATGCCTCGGGCAGCTCGTTGCCGACGATCACGACCTCGAGCGAACCACCCGGCCCGTCGCTGGCCGGGGGTGCGGAAAATGTGACGCCCAGGATCACGATCAGGTGCGCGAAGGCGACGAGGAACAGCGCCGTGAGCAGCCGGTCTCCGGCCGGCGGTTCGGGTCCGCCGAGCTCGTCGGTGGCCACGTTCAGGCCCGCGGCCTCGCCAGCCGCGCGAGGATCGCGTCGATCAGCTGGCCGTTGATGTCCAGGCCGAACTGCTTGTCGAGCTCGCGGGTTCCGGTCGGGCTGGTGACGTTGATCTCGGTCACGAAGCCGCCGATCACGTCGAGGCCCACGAACATCATGCCGCGGTCGCGCAGCACCGGCCCGATCTGCGAGCACAGCCAGCGGTCGCGGTCGGTGAGCGGCCTGCCGACGCCCTGGGCGCCGGCCGCGAGGTTGCCCCGGTTGTCGGCGGCGGTCGGGATGCGGGCGAGGGCGTAGGGGACGGGCTCGCCGTCGATGAGGATCACGCGCGAGTCGCCGGTGGTGACGATGTCCGGGATGTAGCGCTGGGCGATGGCGTAGCGGGTGCCGTATTCGGTCAGGGTCTCGAACACCACGTTGGCGTTCTTGTCACCCTGCTCCAGCACGAAGATCGAGCGGCCGCCCATGCCGTACAGGGGCTTGCACACCGCGCGGCCGTACTCGGCCAGGAACGCGGCCATGTCCGCCATGTCGCGCGTGATCAGCGTGGGCGCGCAGCACTGCGGGAACCAGGCCGTGTAGACCTTCTCGTTCATGTCGCGCAGGCCCTGCGGGCGGTTGACGATGAGCGTCCCGGCAGCCTCGGCGCGTTCCAGCAGGTACGTGGTGTAGATGTACTCGGTGTCGAAGGGCGGGTCCTTGCGCATCAGCACGGCGTCCACCGAATCGAGCGGCAGGACCGCCGGATCGCCCAGCGTGAACCAGTCGGAGGGGTCCTTGCGCGCGGTGACCGGGTGCAGCCGCGCGAACGCCCGGCCGTCGCGCACCCACAGGTGGCGCTGCTCGAGGTAGAACAGGTCGCAGCCGCGGGCCTGCGCCGCGAGCATCATGCCCAGGGTGGTGTCCTTGGCGGGGTTGATCAGCTGGATCGGGTCCATCAGCACCGCGATCCGGGGACGCTGGGTCATGTTCTGGCCTCCGGCGCGCCCTTGGGACGCTCCGCTGTTCGCGATGTGACGCGTGTCGCCACGCAGGCGGTGTAGACATAGTACACCTGCAACCTGTGCAACCTGCGCCGCGCGCGATGGCGGGCGCGCAGGTCTATATGTTAAAACGAAAGCCTCCGGCGTCGCGCGCGCAAGAGCCTCGAGCCCGGGGCAATTGTGATGCACGCGAGACAGGCGCCGGGGCCGGAGGAACATCATGGAAATCGCAGCACCGACTGCCACCCGACCCAGCCTGCAGGGGCTCAAGGTGCTGGTGATCGACGACAGCAAGACCATCCGGCGCACGGCGGAAACGCTGCTCGCCAAGGAGGGCTGCGAGGTGTTCACGGCCGTGGACGGTTTCGACGCGCTGTCGAAGATCGCCGACCACCAGCCCGACATCGTCTTCGTCGACATCATGATGCCGCGGCTCGACGGCTACCAGACCTGCTCGCTGATCAAGCACAACAAGGCATTCCGGTCGATCCCGGTCATCATGCTGTCCTCTAAGGACGGCCTGTTCGACCGCGCGCGCGGTCGCATCGTCGGGTCGGAGCACTACTTGACCAAGCCGTTCACCCGGGACGAACTGCTCTCGGCGATCGAACAGCACGTCAGCCGCTAGTACGCACGGAAGCGAGCGAGGACCCCGCCATGACGCTGATCCTGATCGTGGACGATTCCCCGACCGAGCTGCACCAGATGCAGAAGGCGCTGGAGAAGCACGGCTACCAGACCGCGGTCGCCAGCGACGGCGTCGAGGCCCTCAGCAAGGCGCGCGAACTCAAGCCCGGCCTGATCTTCATGGACATCGTGATGCCCGGCATGGACGGCTTCCGCGCCACGCGCCAGCTGACCAGCGATCCCGAGACCCGCTCGATCCCCGTCATCGTGGTGTCGAGCAAGGGCGAGGAAACCGACCGCATCTGGGCCATGCGCCAGGGCGCGGTGGACTACCTGGTCAAGCCCTGGTCGCCCGAGCAGCTGGTGGAGAAGGCGCGGGCCGTGCTGGCCGGCTGATGCAATGAGCCCAACGCCGACCCTCAGGAGCCTTCGCGACCGTCCGTTCGAGCTGCTCGTCGAGCTCGAGCGCCGCGCGCGCGCCGCGGCCGCGGGCCAGCGCGAGGCGGGGTCGGGAGACGAATGGATCGGCGTGGCGCTGCGGCTGGCCGGGGAGAACTTCCTGGTCGCCCGCGACGAGGCGCGCGAGGTCATGGGCGTGCCGGCGGCGATCGCCCGCGTGCCCGGCGCGCGCTCCTGGATCCGCGGCCTTGCCAACGTGCGCGGCCAGCTGCTGCCGATCGTCGACCTGCGCCACTACCTCGGCAGCGGCGAGACGACGCCGGGCCGCAATACCCGCGTGATCGTCGTCAACCACCGCGAGGTGCCCGCCGGCCTGCTCGTCGACGAGGTGTTCGGCTTCCGGCGCTTCGACGAGCGCGAGTTCTCGGCCGAGGCTCCGCCGACCGGCATGCGCTGCGAGCGTTACCTGTCCGGCGCGTTCCGCCGCGGCGGCGAGGTGTGGCCCGTTCTGAGTTTGAAGACGCTGGTCGAAAGCCCGGCGTTCCAGCAGGCGTAGGCCAAGAGGCCTGCGTCCCAGGAGTATCGACAGATGCCGACCCTTCCGCAGCAGCAACCAGCCGCGAAGCTGTTGCCAGCGCTCATCGGCACAGGCATGGGCCTGGTGGCCATCGCGCTTGCGCTGCTGGTCTATGGCGAACATGACGACCCCACGACCGGGATGGCAGTCATGGGGACGCTCGGCCTCGCCTTCGCGGCGCATACCGGCGCGCTGGTGCTGTGGCTCATGGGCAGTGGGGCGCGGCGCAACGCCCACAAGCAGACGATCCAGAACCAGCGCAACAAGGATGCGATCCTGCGGCTGCTCGACGAGATGTCGAACCTCGCGGGCGGCGACCTGACCGTGCAGGCGACCGTCACCGACGACATCACCGGCGCCATCGCCGACTCGATCAACTACGCGATCGAGGCGCTGCGCGACCTGGTCACCACGATCAACGACACCGCCGTCCAGCTCGACGCGGCCACCCGCCAGACGCAGGCCGCCGCCGGCCACCTGGCCAAGGCCAGCGTCGCGCAGTCGCGGCAGGTGGCTGCCGCGACCGACGCCGTGGGCGCCATGGCCACCTCGATCGAGGAAGTCTCCGGCAACGCCGAGCGCTCGGCCGACGTCGCCCGCCACGCCGTCGACGTGGCGCACAAGGGCGGCGATGCCGTGCGACGCACGATCGACGGCATGAACGCGATCCGCGAGAACATCCAGGACACGTCCAAGCGCATCAAGCGCCTGGGCGAGAGCTCGCAGGAGATCGGCAACATCGTCGAGCTCATCAACGACATCGCCGAGCAGACCAACATCCTGTCCCTGAATGCCTCGATCCAGGCATCGATGGCGGGCGAGGCCGGCCGCGGTTTCGCGGTGGTGGCCGACGAGGTGCAGCGCCTCGCCGAGCGCGCGGGCAATGCCACGCGCCAGATCGAGGTGCTGGTCCGCACCATCCAGTCCGACACCAACGAGGCGGTGGTATCGATGGAGCGCACCACCACCGACGTCGTCGGCGGCGCGCTGCTCGCCGAGAACGCCGGCGCGGCGCTCGGTGAGATCGAGCAGGTATCCAACCAGATCGCGCAGCTCGTCCAGAACATCTCGGCGAGTTCGCGCCAGCAGGCGGCGGCCTCGGCGCACATCTCGCGCACCATGCAGGTCCTGCGCGAGATCAGCCAGCAGTCGGCCGACAACACCAGTGCCACGTCCAACGCCATTGGCAGGCTCGCCGACATGTCGGCGCAGCTGCGCAAGTCGGTCACTGGCTTCCGCCTGCCGCAGGATCCGAAGCCACGGGGCCCATGAACGAATCGAACGCACAGATCCTGGCGATCGTCGCCCGCGAGGTCGCGGCGACGCTCAACGATGCGCGCCTCGCGCTGGAGGCGGGCGCCGAACGCCTGGGCGATCCCGAGCCGCTGGCCCGCGTGGTCGAGCTGACTGCGCTCGCGCGCGGCGTACTCGAGGTCACGGGCGTCCACGGCGGTGCGCTGCTGGCGCACGAGGCCAGCGAAGTCGCGCGCTGGCTGCTCGCGCAGGGCGCCGACAGGCCGGTCAACCCCGCGCTCGACGCGCTCATGCGGGCGGTCGTGCAGCTGCCGGCCTACGTGGAGCGAGTGCTCGGCGGCGGCCGCGACCTGCCGATCGTGCTGCTGCCCCTGCTCAACGACCTGCGCGCCGTGCGCGGCGTCGCGCTGATGTCGGAAGGCACTGTCCTGACGCTCAACCTCAGCTCGGACGTGGGGCCGCCCGCGGCGCCGCCCGGCATGGCGCAGCCGGATGCCGCATCGTGGGCGCGCCGGCTGCGGCCGCAGTTCCAGCTGTCGCTGCTGGGCTGGATCAAGGGCGAGAAGCCGGAACAGAACCTCGCGGTGCTGACGCGGGTCGCGCAGGCCCTCGAGGCGTCGATGACCACGCGCCCGGCCTACCAGCTGTGGTGGATCGTCGCGGCGGTGTTCGAGGCGATCGGCCAGGGCGGCCTCGTGCCCTCGCCCACGATCAAGCGCCTGCTCGGGCAGTGCGACCGCGAGCTCAAGCGGCTGTTCGAGCAGGGCGAGGCGCAGTATTCCGCCGCGCCGCCGAACGAGCTGGTCAACAACCTGCTGTACTCGCTGGCGCGCGCGACCTCGTCCGGTCCGCGTCTCAGGGCGGTCGCGGAGGCCTTCGGCCTGGCCGAGGCCCTGCCTGTGGAAGACGCGCTCGAGCTCGAGCGCGAGTCGCTGTCGGTGCCGTCGCTCAAGCTGATGCAGACCGTCGCGGCGGCGATCAAGGAAGACCTCGGCCGCGTCAAGGATGCGCTGGACATCTTCACGCGCAAGGGCGGCGCGCCGGAGGAACTGGCCGCGCAGGTCGAACTGCTCAAGAAGATCGGCGACACGCTCGCTGTGCTCGGCCTCGCGGCCCAGCGCGACCGCGTGCACGGCGAGTTGCTGCGCCTGGCGGACATCGCCTCGCGCCGCGCTCCGCCCGTGCCGGATTCGCTGGTCGACATCGCGGCCGTGCTGATCGGCATCGAGGACGCGCTCGACGACGACCTGGTCGCGCTGGTGCTGCCGCCGACGGCCCAGGCGCCGGTCATCGAGGGCGGTGAGTTCCACGCGGTGGCCGGCGCGGTGCTGCGCGAGTGCCTGGTCGAGCTGGCGCGCGTCAAGGAAGCGGTCACGCAGGCGCTGCCGCCGGCGCTCGATCCGATCGGGCTCGACGCCGTGCCGCAGCTGCTCAGGGGCATCTC
>JADZCS010000040.1 GCA_020851435.1 Gammaproteobacteria bacterium
GCGTGCACGTCGGCCGCGCCGTCCAGGATCCTGAGCGCTGCGAGCAGGGCCTGCTCACCCTCCTTGTCCAGCCTCGCGCCGGCCGCCGGGTCGACCGGGAACGGGTTGGCCATCGGGTCGCGCGAACTGGACTCGATGCGCCCGTCGGGCATCACCGTGAGGGCCGTCTCCTCGCGCAACGACGCCGGATCGAAGGCGTACTGCAGCCGGTGACTGCGGGCGATGCCCATGAGCGCCTCGACCACCGCGGCGTTGCGCCCGCCGTTCTGCTGGCGGGCGACGTCGAAGGCCTCGCGCTCGGTGGTGCGTTGCTGCGCGTACTGGCCCGTCAGCTCGTACCAGTCCGCCAGGCGGGTCAGCATCGGCAGCGTGCGCGGATCCGCGGCGCCATAGCGCTGCTGGACGACGCGCACGGAATAGAGCCGCTCGCGCTCGGCGCCTGCGTAGTCGCCGCTGGCGACGAGGCTCGCGATCAGGGGTTCGAGGATGTCGAGTTGCTGGAGATTGAAGAGCCCGTCGATGCGCCGGCTCACCGCCAGCGCGCGCTGGAACTCGGCGGCCGCACGGTCGTGGCGGTTCTGGCCGGCATAGGCCGAACCCAGGCCCTTGAGCGGCGGGATCAGTTGCGGCGAGGCAATGCCGCCGCTGGCTTCGGCCAGCTCGAGCGAGCGCCGGAAGCTGTTCTCGGCGCCCGCAAAATCCCCTGCGCGCAGCTGCAGGGCGCCCAGCGCGTTGAGCGCCTTCGGCAGCTCGGGGTGCTCGTCGCCCAGCGCCTGGACGCGCGCCTTTGCGTCGGTCAGCGGGTCGCCGGCCTGCGCCGACGCGCCGGCGGCACACAGCACCAGCACGGCAGTCGCCAGCGCAGTGCCGAGAGACCGTCCTGAGCGCATGACGCAAAACCTCCTTGGCCTTCGCCGGCTCCAAGCATTCCCGGTTGCCGGGCCGAGTACAAGGCCCCGCTAGGGTCGCTCGAACAGGTAGTGGGACACGATCCACTCGCGCCCGCCGGCATGGCCCCACAGTTCGGCGCAGGACATGAAGAACACGCGCCAGTAAACCCACCAGCGGGTCAGCTGCGCGGCCCCGTAGGCCTGGGCGAGCACGGGCTTCAGCGCAGCCGCGTTCGCGTCCATGTTCTGCAGCCAGTGCTCTGCCGTCTGCTGGTAGTGGCGGCCGTCGACCTGCCAGTGCTCGACCAGCCGCACGTCGCGCTGGAAATAGAGCAGCAGGTCGTCGGAGGGCATGATGCCGCCCGTGAAGAAGTAGCGCGCCATCCAGTCCGAGGCGTCGCGCACCTCGAACGGGTAGGCGAAATCCCTGTGCGTGAAGATGTGCACGAACAGCGTCGCGCGCGGCTTCATCCACCCGGCGATGCGCGCGAGCAGGGTCTCGTAGTTGCGCATGTGCTCGAACATCTCGACCGACACCACGCGGTCGAACTCATGAGCCGGCAGCTCGAGCCGGTTCACGTCGCAGGTGACGATCTCGAGGTTGGTGAGCCCGCGCTCGCGCGCCTGCGCGTCGATGTATTCCTTCTGAGTGCGCGAGTTCGACACCGCCGTGATGCGCGAGCGCGGGTAGTGCTCGGCCATCCACAGCGACAGCGAGCCCCAGCCGCAGCCCAGCTCGAGGATGCGGTCGCCGTCCGCGAGCCGCGCGCGCTCGCAGGTGAGCGCCAGCATGACGGCCTCGGCCTCGTCCAGGCTCTCGCGGCCTGTCGGGTAATAGCAGCAAGAATACTTGCGGTGCCTGCCCAGCACCTTGAGGTAGAACTCCGTCGGCACCTCGTAGTGCTGCTCGTTGGCATCGGCGGTATTGATCGCGATCGGGCTCTGCCTGAGCTGCGCGACAAACGCCATCAGGTGCCGCTGTTGCGCCTCGGGCGAACCCTTGTCCTCCTCGACCAGCCGCTGGCGGATCAGGCTGCGGATGCCGCGGCGGATCAGGAAGTCCGGCACCCGCCCGGTCTCGAGCAGCCGCGTGGACAGCGACGCGGCGACCGGGTCCGTGGCGGTGGTATTGGCAGTCGTCATGCAGGCTCCGGAAAGGCAGGAACGGCGGCGCGCGAGTATCGCAGAGACCGGCTCGGCGGGCACGATCGGGCGCCCCGGCGCAGGAGCCCTCCGGTCAGCGTCGCCTCGGCTTCGCCGGCCGCCGTGGCGCGCCGGGCGCCGCCGCACCGCGCCCGGACTCGAACAGCGCGATGAGACCGCCGGCGGCCAGCGCCAGCAGCGGCTCGGTGATCTCGGCGCTGCGGCCCGGCAGCCAGACCTGCAGCAGCTCGATCGCCAGCACCACGGCGCCGCCGAGCAGGGTTGCGGCCAGCACGCTGTTGCCGGCACGCGCCAGCAGCCAGACCAGCGCACCGACCATGAAGCACTTCTGGAAGGTCACCGGCAGGTTCATGGCGCTGTAGCGCGCCAGGGCTTCCTTGAACGGCAGCAGCGAGAACGTGTCCGGGTCGACGCGGAAATTGAACGGCGTGAGGCCCTGGACGATGAAGTAGGCCGCAAAGGCGAAGGCCAGTACCGCCGACGCCCGGCCCTCGCCCAGCCGCTCCAGCGGCCAGCACAGGAGCAGCGTGATGCCCATCGCGACGACTTCCGCCGGCAGCAGCTGCTTGCCCGGGATCAGGACGCTGCCCGTCGCCACGATCAGCATGACCACGACCGTGGCCGGAATCCCGGCGCCCTGCGGCTGCAGCGAGTGCAGCGCGCGCGCGACCACGAGCCAGGGCAGCAGGAAGCCCAGCGTTGCCACCGGCGCCAGCCAGGGGCCCGACAGGAGCGGATCGACGGCTTCGCGCCAGTGGGCGGTGTCGAAGCTCAGCGCAAACGGGGCGAGCCGGTAGCCGATCCACAGCAGGCACAGCGAAGCCGAGATCGGCTGGCGAAGGACGCCCTCGATACCGGGCGGCCGCAGCCGCTGCTGGGCCTCGCGCACGAGCACCGCCAGCAGCGCGCCGGCGAAACTGCCCGCGGCGTTGTAGCTGATGTCGGCCAGGCTCGAGACCCGGCGTGTCTCGTACAGCTGGGCCACCTCGATCATCGTCGAGAGCAGTGCGCCGATCAGCGTGGCGGCCACGATCGCCAGCGCGCCGCCGAGACGACCCGAGAGCATCCAGGCCAGGCAGGCGCCGAAAGGCAGGTACAGCAGCACGTTGGCGGCGATGTCCGAGCGCGTGGTGCGCGCCCAGTCGAGGCGCGCGAGCAGGTCCATCGGGCCGCTGG
This sequence comes from Gammaproteobacteria bacterium, assembly GCA_020851435.1. Lineage (GTDB taxonomy): Bacteria > Pseudomonadota > Gammaproteobacteria > Steroidobacterales > Steroidobacteraceae > JADZCS01. Next base: position 3,231 of record JADZCS010000040.1, read on the forward strand.
CGCCGATGTCGACGAAGCGGAACGGGTACAGCGAGCCGTACAGGATCAGGAACGTCACGACCGCGAGCAGCCACCTCGCCGTGGAATTGCTGCCGTCGCTCATCGCGCGGGCCGCCGCACCAGGAACCACCACAGCAGCCCGAGCACGAGCGCGCCGCCCCCGAACCAGAGACCCAGGGCGTGCACCTCACCGCGCAGCAGCGCGGGGTCCTGGCCGGCCTTCACGCCGACCCAGGCCAGCACCGAGCACCAGATGGCCGATCCCACCAGCGTCGCGATCGAGTACCAGCGGAAGTCGATGCGGACGATGCCCGACGGAATGCCGATGAGGTGGCGGATCACGGGCAACAGCCGGGCGACGAACACCCCCATCGGGCCGATGCGCGCCGACCAGGCCTCGGCTGCGGCGATCTTCTGCGGCGTGATGAGCACGTAACGGCCGTAGCGTTCGAGCAGCGGGCGGCCCAGCAGTCGTGACGCCCAGTACATGACCGCGGCGCCCACCCAGGACCCGATGGTGCCGGCGATCACCACGCCGGCGACCGACATCCCGCCGCGCGTCGCCGCGATGTGGGCCGCGGGCGGGATGACCACCTCGGACGGCAGCGGGACGAGGGAGCTTTCGAGCGCCATGAGGGCCGCCACCAGCCAATAGCCACCCTGGTCCAGGGCGTTCAGGTACCAGTGGAGAAAGTCTTGGAGCATGGTCAGGCCAGGGCGTCGGGAGAGCGCAAGGTAACCGATGCGCCTCCGGCGGGCCACAACATCAGGTCATGCCCAGCAATTCTGGTCAGGTGCTTGCGGCCTGTGCATCCGGCGAATTAACGTGGTCGCCCTTTGCCCCACCCGTCCGCACTCCCTGGAGCTCCCATGCGCCTCGAGACCCTCGCCGTCCACGCCGGCTACAGCCCCGACCCGACGACCAAGGCCGTCGCCGTGCCCATCTACCAGACGACGTCGTACGCCTTCGACGACACGCAGCACGGCGCCGACCTGTTCGACCTCAAGGTCCAGGGCAACATCTACACCCGCATCATGAACCCGACCACCGACGTGCTCGAGAAGCGCGTCGCCGCGCTCGAGGGCGGCATCGGCGCGCTCGCGCTGGCCTCAGGGCAGTCGGCGATCACCTACGCGCTGCTGACGATCATGGAGGCCGGCCAGAACCTGGTCTCCAGCGCGACGCTGTACGGGGGCACCTACAACCTCTTCGCGCACACGCTGCCGCAGTACGGCATCACGACGCGCTTCGCCGACCACCGCGACCCGGGCTCGTTCGAGCACCTCATCGACGAGAACACCCGCGCCATCTACTGCGAGTCCGTCGGCAATCCGCTGGGCAACGTCACCGACATCGCCGCGCTCGCCGCGATCGCCCACCGCCACGGCATCCCGCTGATCGTCGACAACACCGTGCCCAGCCCCTATCTGTGCCGCCCGTTCGAGCACGGCGCGGACATCGTCGTGCACTCGCTGACCAAGTATCTCGGCGGCCACGGCACCAGCATCGGCGGCATCCTGGTCGACTCGGGAAAGTTCCCGTGGAATGAGCACGCCGACAAGTTCCCGCGCCTCAACACGCCGGACGTTTCCTACCACGGCGTGGTGTTCACCGAGGCGCTCGGCCCGGCCGCCTACATCGGCCGCGCCCGCGTGGTGCCGCTGCGGAACATGGGCGCGGCCATCTCGCCGTTCAATTCCTTCCTGATCCTGCAGGGCATCGAGACGCTGGCGCTGCGCATGGACCGCATCTGCAGGAACGCGCTGGCCGTCGCGCGCTTCCTGCAGTCGCACCCCAAGGTGAAGTGGGTCAACTACGCCGGACTCGATGGTTCGCCGCAGAAGGCGCTCGCCAACCGCTACATGGGCGGCCGCGCCTCGGGCATCCTGACCTTCGGCGTGGCCGGCGGCCGCGACGCCGGCGCGCGCGTGCAGGACGCGTTCAAGCTGTTCACGCGCCTGGTCAACATCGGCGACGCCAAGTCGCTGGCCTGCCACCCGGCCAGCACCACGCACCGCCAGCTGTCACCGGAGGAACTCGTGAAGGCCGGCGTCACCGAGGACACCGTCCGGCTGTCGGTGGGCATCGAGCACATCGAGGACCTGGTCGCCGACCTCGAGCAGGCGCTGGCGGCAGCGTAAGGCCGGCGGGGCCGGGTCATGAGCGCGCTCGCCCTGCTGGGGATCTACCTCTCGCTGGGCGCGCTCGTCCAGTTGTCGGGCCGGGCGCCTGCGCGCCTGGCCCCCTCGCTCAACTGGTGGATCCTCAACGTAGCGCTGCCGGCGCTCGTGCTGGAGCTCGTGCCGGGACTGCGCTTCGATCCGCAGCTGTGGTTCCTGGTCGTGTCGATGTGGATCGTGTTCGCCGGCGCCTGGCTTGCGGCGGCCCTCGCCGGCCGCTGGCTGAACTGGTCGCGCGGGCGCATCGGCGCCGTCACCCTCATGGCCGGCCTCGGCAACACGGCGTTCCTGGGCTACCCGCTCATCGAGGCGCTCAGGGGCCGCGAGGGCCTCGCGCTCGCGGTGGTCGCCGACCAGCTCGGCAGCTTCATCGCGCTGGCCACCGCGGGCAGCATGGTCGCGGCGATCTACTCGGGGCGCGCGCTGAGCGCCACGCAGGTGGTGCGCAAGGTCGCGTTCTTCCCGCCGTTCCTGAGCCTGGTCGCCGCGGTGCTCATGGGACTGTCCGGGCTCAGCTTCCCGCCCGCCGCGAACACCGTGCTGGGCGCGCTGGGCGCGACCCTGTCGCCGCTCGCGCTGTTCTCGGTGGGCCTGCGTTTCCGGCCGTCCCTTGACGCCTCCCAGCTCGGCGCCGTGACGGTGGGGCTGGGGTGGAAGATGGTCCTCGCGCCGCTGCTCGTCTTCGCCCTGGGATCCGCCACCGGAATCACCGGGCTGACGCTCGCGATCGGCGTGATGCAGGCAGCGATGGCGCCCATGGTCACCGCGGCCGTGATCTCCGACCAGAACGGGCTCGACTTCCAGGTGAGCAACACGATGCTCGGCATCGGCATCCTGCTGTCGTTCCTGACCGTGCCGGCGCTCAACGTCCTCCTCTAGCGTCCGGGGCGACCTCAGCGGCCGTTGGGCCTGCCATACACCTCGCCGAAGAAGTCGCCGGGCAGCCAGGCGGGGCGCCTGCGCTCGTTGGCGATGGCCAGCGCGATGCGCGCATTGACGCGCGCGAGCTTGGCGAGCGACGGGTAGTGGATCGGCAGGCTCGCCTGGTCGCTGGGCATGTGGTAGTTCGTGCGCAGGAATTCCTTCGTGCGCGCCTTCACGTCGACCGACGCATCGGTGCTGCCGTTGCCGTTGTCGAGGTACAGCGACGGGATTCCGCGCTTCACGAAGGAATACTGGTCGCTGCGCACGAAGATGACCTCCTCCGGCTGCTCGTCCGGCGACATGGCCAGCTTCTCGGCCGCCAGCGCCTTGCGCGCGACCTCGCCCAGCGTCGAATGCTCGGCGCCGAAGGCCGTGAAGTTCGACGCGGGCCACATGACGACGGGCATGTCCATGTTGACGTTGGCGACGATCGACGCCAGCGGCACCGTGGGGTTGCGCGCGAAGTAGTCCGAGCCTAGCAGGCCCTTCTCCTCGGCGGTGACCGCGACGAACAGCACGGACCGCCGCGGCTTCACGGGCGACTGCGCGAGCGTGCGGGCGGCCTCCAGCAACACGGCGATGCCGGTGGCGTTGTCGAAGGCGCCGTTGTAGATGGTGTCGCCGTTGACCGCCGCGCCGCGGCCGATGTGGTCGAGGTGTGCGGTGAGGACCACGTACTCGTCGCGCAGCGACTCGTCCGAGCCGCGCAGCAGGCCGACCACGTTGGCGCTCTGCGTGCGGGCGATCGCCGCCTGCGAGCGCAGGGTCACCGTGACGGGCAGGTCGAACGGCATCGGCTTGCCGTCGGCCGCGGCGGCAAACGCCTCTTCAGGCGTGTGCATGGCGCCGGCGAACAGCTTCGGCGCCGACGCGATGTTGAGCGAGGCCGACACCCGGAGTTCCGGGAACGCATCCAGCGGCTGGCCTGCCGCGTCGAGCAGACGCATCCGCGGCACCCACGACAGCCGGACTGCGCGGTCCCAGCCGCCGCGCTTCTCGTCCTCGGGGGTGTTGAGGTGGATCACGCCCACCGCGCCGCGGCGCACGAGCTCGGCGTTCTTGTTGCTGCCGGATGAGTAATGAGCCCTCTGGCCGTGCGGGAAGCGCGCCGGGGCGCCGTTCAGCACCAGCGCGATCTTGCCCTTGAGCTCGATGCCGGCAAAGTCGTCGTGGCCCAGGCCCGGCGCCAGGATGCCGTGGCCCACATAGGCCACGGGCGCGGTGACGGTCGCGTCGCTGCCCAGGAAGTTGTGGCCGGGGATGAAATCCTCCGCCGGGACCAGTTCGGTCCGGCTGCCGCCGCGCTCGATCGTGAACCGTCCCGCCGGGACCACGCGCGTGGACTCGAGCAGCGGAACCGCCTGGTTCCAGCCGCCTGCGTCGCCGGCGGGCTGCAGGCCCAGCAGCCTGAACTGGGTGGCCACGTAGCGTGCCGCGATGTCGTAGCCGCGCGAACCGGCGCCACGCCCCTCGAGCAGGTCGTCGGCCAGGAACTCGACGTGGGCGCGCACGCGCTCCGGGGAGGCCGGCACGAGCCGATCCGCCGCGGCGGGCAGCGACACTGCGAGCAGCGCGGTCGCTGCGATCATCCTGTGCATCATCGTCGGTCTCCTGAAGATTGCGTGTCAGTCCAGCCGCTTGTGGAAGCGCAGCATGGCGGCAGCCATCATGACCGTCGTGAACACGCCGAGCTTGGCGATCTGCTCGACCATCGAGGTCAGCGGCGCGCCGCGCAGCACGACGCCGCGGACGATCTCGTTGAAATGCGTGAGCGGCAGCAGCTGGGCGATGTACTGGGCGAGCGTCGGCATGCCGTCGAAGGGGAAC
>JADZCS010000041.1 GCA_020851435.1 Gammaproteobacteria bacterium
GACGAAATCCAGTGCTCGCGCGGCATCGGTCCCGGCAGCCCCGGCTACATCGACTACTTCGCGCCGATCGTCGCCGACGCCGAGGCCGGCTTCGGCGGCGTGCTCAACGCCTTCGAACTCATGAAGGCCATGATTCGTGCCGGCGCCGGCGGCGTGCACTTCGAGGACCAGCTGGCCTCGGTGAAGAAGTGCGGCCACATGGGTGGCAAGGTGCTGGTGCCGACCACCGAAGCAGTCCAGAAGCTGATTTCCGCGCGCCTCGCGGCCGACGTCATGGGCGTCCCGACCGTCATCCTGGCCCGCACCGACGCCGAGGCAGCCGACCTGCTGACCAGCGACGTCGATGACAACGACAAGCCGTTCCTGACCGGCGAGCGCACTCCCGAGGGTTTCTACAAGACCCACAAGGGCGCGGCCCAGGCGATCTCGCGCGGCCTCGCGTACGCGCCGTACGCGGACATGGTGTGGTGCGAGACCGGCACGCCGGACCTCGCGTTCGCGCGCCAGTTCGCCGAGGCGGTCCGCAAGAAGTACCCGAACAAGCTGCTGGCCTACAACTGCTCGCCGTCGTTCAACTGGAAGAAGAACCTGGACGACGCGACCATCGCCAAGTTCCAGCGCGAGCTGGGCGCCATGGGCTACAAGTACCAGTTCATCACGCTGGCCGGCATCCACTCGATGTGGTTCAACATGTTCGACCTGGCGCAGGCCTACGCGAAGGACGGCATGACCGCCTACGTGCAGAAGGTGCAGGAGCCCGAGTTCGCGGCGCGCGACCGGGGCTACAGCTTCGTGTCGCACCAGCAGGAAGTGGGCACCGGCTACTTCGACGAGGTGACCCAGGCCATCCAGGGCGGTCATTCCTCGACGACCGCCATGCATGGCTCGACCGAGGAAGAGCAGTTCGCGGGCGACGGGCACCACTGAGCCGCGGGCCGCGCGGGCGGCCTGAAGTTCCGGCAGGGGCCGGGTCCGCAGGGGCCCGGCCCCTTGTCATTTGGCCGCCAGGGAGGAGGGGCAGGCTCTGCTAGAATCGCAGCCCCTTCCTCCGGCGACCCTCGATGAACGCGCAGTCGCTGACAGCCACGTTCGACCCTGCCTGCCGGCGCTGCAGTCGCCTGGCCACGTTCCTGGACGGCGTGCGCGGCACGCACGCGGCGTATCACGCCGCGCCGGTGGCGCCGTTCGGCATGGCGGACGCGCGCCTGCTTGTGGTGGGGCTGGCGCCGGGCATGCACGGCGCCAACCGCACGGGCCGGCCTTTCACGGGCGACCACGCGGGTATCCTGTTGTATGCAACCCTGCACAAGTTCGGCTTCTCCTCGCGCACAGAGTCGGTGAGCCGCGACGACGGCCTGTCGCTCAGCGACTGCCGCATCACCAATGCGGTCAAGTGCCTGCCGCCGGCCAACAAGCCGCTTCCTGCCGAGGTCCGGACCTGCAACGGCTTCCTGGCCCGGGAACTGGCGACGCTGGGAGCAGGCGGCGTGGTCGTCGCGCTCGGCAGCATCGCCCATGGCGCGGTGCTGGCCGCAACGGGCCAGAAGGCCTCGGCCGCGCGTTTTGCTCACGCCGCGGAACACGCGCTGCCGGGCGGACGAACGCTGCTCGACTCCTATCACTGCAGCCGTTACAACACGCAGACGCGGCGCCTGACGCCGCCCATGTTCGAGGCGGTGTTCGCGCGCGCGCGCGAACTGCTGGGGCCTTCGGGTTAGGGCGGTGGCCGACTTCGATCCGCGGGCGTTCGTCTCGACACTGCCGTCGCGACCGGGCGTGTACCGCATGCTCGATGCCGAGGGCAAGGTCATCTACGTCGGCAAGGCGGCCAACCTCAAGTCGCGTGTCGGCAGCTATTTCCGCGCGGATGTCGTGCACCCGAAAGTTGTCGCGCTGGTCAAGGCGGTGCGCGGCATCGAGGTGACAATCGCGCGTTCCGAGGTCGAGGCGCTGCTGCTCGAGTTCAACCTCATCAAGCATCACCAGCCGCGCTACAACGTGCTGCTGCGCGACGGCAAGAGCTTTCCCTACCTGCACCTGTCCGACCACGATTACCCGCGGCTGTCGTTCTACCGCGGTTCGCGCAAGGTGGCTGGCCGCCTGTTCGGCCCCTATCCCGATGCGGTCGGGGCGAGGCAGATGCTTCACCAGCTCCAGAAGCTGTTCCACCTGCGACCCTGCAAGGACGCATTCTTCGCCAATCGCAGCCGCGCCTGCCTGCAGTACCAGATCCGTCGTTGCTCGGGCCCCTGCGTCGGCCACATCGCCGCCGGTGACTATGCGCGCGACGTTGCCGCCGCAGCGGGCGTGCTGGAGGGGCACAGCGACGAGGTGACCTCGCGGCTCGCCGCGCAGATGGAAGCCGCCGCCGAGCGCCTGGATTTCGAGCGCGCCGCCGCGTTGCGCGACCAGGTCGCGGCGCTCAAGAAGATCCAGGCCCAGCAGGTCGTGACCTCCACCGGTGAAATGGACGTCGACATCGTCGGCATCGCCTCGGCGTCCGGCGAGCACTGCGTCGCGGTGATGTTCGTGCGCGGCGGGCGCAACCTCGGCACCACCAATTTCTTCCCGCGCGCACCGCTCGACGAGCCCGTGGACGTGCTCGGCGCCTTCGTCACGCAGTTCTACCTGAACCGCGAGCCGCCGCCGGAGATCCTGACCTCGCTGCCGGTCGCCGATGCGGCGGTGCTGGCGGAAACCCTCTCGGAACGCGGCGGGCGGCGCGTGACGCTGCGCGAGGCCCAGCGCGGCCTCAAGCACAAGTGGGTGGAGATGACGCTGGAGAACGCGGCCAACGCACTCACGATGCGTTCGGCGAGCCGCGCGTCGATCCGCGACCAGCTCGAGGCGCTGCGGCAGGCGCTGAAGCTCGAGGCGCCGCCGCTGCGCATCGAGTGCTTCGATATCAGCCACACGCAGGGCGAGGCCACCGTTGCCTCCTGCGTGGTGTTCGGGCCGGAGGGTCCGGCCAAGCAGGATTACCGGCGCTACAACATAGAGGGCATCACGCCCGGCGACGACTACGGGGCCATGCACCAGGCGCTCACGCGCCGCTTCAAGCGCGTCAGGAGCGGCGAGTCGCCCTGTCCCGACGTGCTGCTGATCGACGGGGGACCCGGCCAGCTCGCGCAGGCTGTGGAGGTTCTCGCAGCACTGGAGGTCGTCGTGCCCTCGGTGATCGGCGTCGCCAAGGGCGCCGACCGCAGGGCAGGGCAGGAGCGCCTTTTCTTGTGGGGGCAGGAGGCGCCTTCTATACTTCCTGCCGACTCGAAGGCACTACACATGATACAGCGGGTGCGCGACGAGGCGCACCGGTTCGCCATCACTGGCCATCGCAAGAGCCGTTCGAAGTCGCGACAAGCCTCGATCCTGGAGACCATTCCGGGCCTCGGCCCGACTCGGCGGCGTGAGATCCTGCGGCAGTTCGGCGGCCTGCAGGGCGTCATGCGCGCCGGCATCGACGACCTGGCCCAGGTGCGCGGAATCAGCCGCCAGCTGGCAGAGACCCTCTACGAGCACCTGCATCCCGGAGCCGGATGACCCACTACACCATCCCGAACCTGCTGACCGCGCTCAGGATCGTGCTGATCCCGGCGGTGGTCGGCCTGTTCTACCTGCCTTACCACTGGTCCGGGATGGCCTGTGGGCTCACGTTCGCGCTGGCCGGAATCACGGATTCCTTCGACGGCTACCTGGCGCGCCGGCTGGGCCAGGTGTCGCCGCTGGGCGCGTTCCTCGACCCGGTCGCCGACAAGCTCATGGTGGCCATTGCCCTGGTCCTGATCGTCGCCCACGACCCGGCCTGGTACGTGACGCTCACGGCGGCGGTCATCATCGGCCGCGAGATCGCCATTTCCGCGCTGCGCGAGTGGATGGCGGAGATCGGCGCGCGCCGCAAGGTGGCCGTTTCCGCGCTGGGCAAGTTCAAGACCATCCTCCAGATCGTCGGGCTGTCGATGATGCTGTTCCGCGACGACCTGCTGGGGCTGCCGATCTACGACCTTGGCCTGGCGCTGACGATCCTCGCCGCCGTGCTCACGCTCTGGTCGATGGTGGTTTACCTGCGGGCGGCCTGGCCCGACCTGTCGGGCGAGACCCAGGCCTGAGGCCCGGATCGATTTGCCGCATTGCGGCACTTGACAGTAACGCCGCATCCCCTAGAATTGCCGCCCCTGACCAACGGTCCCGAGCGGGAATAGCTCAGTTGGTAGAGCGCAACCTTGCCAAGGTTGAGGTCGCGAGTTCGAGCCTCGTTTCCCGCTCCACTTCTTAGAAACCCCGGGTCTCAAGCCCGGGGTTTCGTGCTAAAAGGGTCCTGCATCGCGCGCAGGGCGCACCACCGAGGCTAGGTGGCAGAGTGGTCATGCAGCGGCCTGCAAAGCCGTGTACGCCGGTTCGATTCCGACCCTAGCCTCCATACTCCCCGCCGCAGCTGCCCTGGTGGCGAAACTGGTAGACGCAGCGGACTTAAAATCCGCAGGCCGCAAGGCTGTGCCGGTTCGAGTCCGGCCCGGGGCACCATCGATCCATCGCTTGCAGCCGGAGGAACCAGGCCGTCTCGCCAGCGTCATATGCCTGCGGTATACCTTGGCGCGGTCACGTGGAGCTGGTAAATGCCCAATCGATGCCTGGCGATGGGCTGGACAGCCCTGCTGGCCATGCTGGTGCCGACGGTCCTGCACGCCGCCGCCGAAGGAACGGTCATTTCGGCGGTAGCAAGGCCCCTCAACGATTCCCAGGCGCCGCCGATGCAGGTGCGCATCGCGTTCTGCGGCCCGATGCTGCGCAGCTACTGGCGCGATGCCTCGGGCAGGCTGCTGGCCGCGGACGAGCTCGCCCTGGACGGGCAGGGGAACTTCACCAGTTATCGCTACTGGCTTCCCGGCGTCGCCGAGACACTCAGCGCGCGGCGCAAGGGTGGGCGAGTCCAGATCGAACTGCGTGAAGGCGCCAGGTCGCGGACGCGCGAACTCCGGGTGCCCGACGGCGTGCAGGTCGGCCCGACCATCATGTTGCGCGCCCGCGAGGTCGCCATGGGCACCGGGGTCGTGCCTGAGGCGATGCCGTACCTCGTGCCGGACCGCTTCATGGTCCTCGACTTCCGCGTGGCCCGGGCGGTCGACCAGGGCGATCCAGGCTGGATCCGTGTCGACCCTGATTCCTTCATCGTGCGGCAGTTCGTCGACCCCATCGACGTCTACTTTGCCGCCGACGGCATGCTCAAGCGGGTGCGTGGGCGAAGTCTCGTGGCGACCGGCAGGCCCGGGCACAAGGCCCCCATGGACGTGGACCTGCACGTGACCGGCCAGGCCACCGAGGAGTGCTCCCTCGAACCGCTGGCCAGGCCCCCGGAATGACGAATTGCAGGTGATGGCGATACCACGGAAAACCACAGTCTCGCAGGCGTCCGTACCTAGGAAGTTTCGTTCGTGGGTCTGGTATAGTTCGCCGCGTTCAGCAATCGAGGGGCGACACCAGTGACAGTCGACGGGACTGCCCGTCTTGAGGTCTGTGCCGTGCACGTGTGGCGCGGCGACCGGCATGTGCTTCGCGGTGTGAACCTCTCGGCTCACCCGGGCGAGGTCGTGCACGTCGCTGGCCCGAACGGCAC
>JADZCS010000042.1 GCA_020851435.1 Gammaproteobacteria bacterium
GTGATGTAGTCGTCCGCGCCGCCCTCGAGCCCCGTGATCTTGTCCTGCTCCTCGGCGCGCGCCGTCAGCATGATGACGGGGATCTCCTGGGTGTCCTTGTCGCGCTTCAACTGGCGCGTCAGCTCGAGCCCGCTCATGTCGGGCAGCATCCAGTCGACCAGCACGATGTCCGGCCGGCGGTCGGCGAGTTGCGTCCGCGCTTCGGCGCAGTCCTCGGCCTCGCGGACCTCGAACCCAGCCCGGCGCAGGCCGAAGGCGATCATGTCCCTGATCGGCTTCTCGTCCTCAACGATCAGGATCTGCTTGCTACCCATATTCGTTGCGCCTGCCCTCGGTTGCACAAATGTGACGGAACCCGGGCGGCACCTTAGACGGCGATTGTGACGGTTACTTTACACGGTGGCACAGAGGGGTCAGACCCCCCTTGACCCCCTCTTGACCCCCTCGGGCAGATGTCGTGCCCGAGGCAGGCGGTGGCTAAGAGGGGGTCAAGAGGGGGTCAAGGGGGGTCTGACCCCTCCGAGACGCCACGTCGTCGCGGAGGTACACCGGCATCGCCAGTTCCGGCGCCACCGCCAGCCCATCGGCGTAGCCAGCCGCCGCCAGCACCGCGACGTCCCAGGCATGCGGCAAAAGTTCAGCATCAAACCCCACCAGCCTCTCCCCCAGCAGCGTGTGCAGCGCGGGGTACGCCCCGAAGCCATGCCCCGCCCCGAACCAGTCCCCTCCCCGCGGCAACACCACCCGGCCCGGGTCGCTGACAACCTCAGGCAGCAAGGCCACGGGCCGCGCCGCATCGGCCAGGTCGAACGGCGCCCAGTAGACCTGGTTCATGCGCGCGTCCATGCAGGCCACGACCTGCGGGCCGGCGCCCTGGCGCCGCGCCCGCGCCGCCAGCGCGGCGAGGTTGGACACCGGCACCACCGGGAGGCCCGCGCCGCAGGCCAGGCCCTGGGCGACGCTCACGCCGATACGCACGCCCGTGAACGCGCCGGGCCCGCGCCCGACGCCGATGGCATCGACCGTGGCCAGCGCCACGCCGGCCTCGGCGAGTACCGCGTCGACCATGGGCAGCACGTGTTCCGCGTGGCCGCGCCCCAGCACTTCGTAGCGGTGGATCACCGCGCCGTCCTGCCACAGCGCCACCGAGCAAGCCTCGGTCGCGGTGTCGATCGCGAGGATCTTCATGTCGCCTCCACTGCCGGCACGCGGATGCCGGCCGCCTTGAGCCGCTTGCGCAGGAACGACGCGGCCTCGGCCCCGTCGTGCACGATGCGCGCGGGCGGCAGCGCGCCGATGAAGGTGCGTCCGTAGCCGCGCGTCTGCAGCCGCGGGTCGCAGATCGCCACCACGCCGAAGTCCTCGCGGTCGCGGATCAGCCGGCCAAAGCCCTGCTTGAGCGCGAGCGCCGCCTGCGGCACCTGGAAATCCATGAAGCCGTTGCCGCCGCTGCGCTTGATGCCCTCGAGCCGCGCCTTCAGCAGCGGGTCGTCGGGCGAGGCGAAGGGCAGCTTGTCGATGACCACCACGGCCAGCGCGTGGCCGCGCACGTCCACGCCCTCCCAGAAGCTCGAGGTGCCCAGCAGCACCGCCTCGCCGGACTCGCGGAAGCGCCGCAGCAGGCTGTCGCGCGGCGCCTCGCCCTGCACCAGCAGCGGGTAGCGGTCGGTGAAGCCGATGCGCGCGCGCAGCAGCGCCGCGGCCTCGTTGAGCGCGCGGTAGCTCGTGAACAGCAGGAACGTCCGCCCGCCGGCGGCCTCGATCAGCGGCATCGCGGTCTGGAGCACCGCAGTCGTGTGCGTGCGGTCCGAGGGATCCGGCAGGCCCTTGGGCAGGTACAGCAGCGCCTGCTGCTCGTAGTCGAAGGGGCTGTCGATGCGCAGCGTGCGCGCGTCCGGCGCGCCCACGCGCTCGAGGAAGTGCCGGAAGTCGTCGCCCACGGCCAGCGTCGCCGAGGTGAAGATCCACGCGCAGGGCCGCGCCTGCATGAACTCGCGCAGGCGGTCGGCCACCTCGAAGGGCGTGAAGCTGGCCGTGAACGCGCGCGGCGTGGACTCGATCCAGCGCACGCCACGGTCCTCGCCCGCGTCGAGCAGTTCGACGATCACGCGCGCGAGGTCCTCGGCGCGGCGCTTGAGCGCCTTGAGCCCGGCCTCGTCGCCGCCGTTGTCGATGGCGCGCGCGAGGCGGTCGAGCAGCACCGCCGCGGCATCCAGCGACTCGATGAAGGCGTCGGGCGCCGCGGTCCAGTCGATGCGCTCGGGCAGGCCGCGCAGCGCCGAATGCGCCGAGGCCAGCGACTGTTCGACCGCGAACAGCTCCTCGCGGATGCCCGGGTTGACCAGGCCGCTGCGCGTGAGCTCGGCCAGCGCGTCGCGGATCAGCGCCGTGGCCTGGCGGCTGGAGACGTTCAGGCCGAAGAACTGCGCGGCGGTCTCGGGCACCTGGTGCGCCTCGTCGAGGATCACCGCGTCCGTGCCCGGCAGCAGTTCGCCGAAGCCCTCCTCCTTCATCGCCAGGTCGGCGAGCAGCAGGTGATGGTTGACGACCACGATGTCGGCGGCCTGCGCCTCGCGCCGCGCCTGCACCACGTGGCAGTAGGAGAACTGCGGGCAGTCCTGGCCCAGGCAGTTGTCGCGCGTCGAGGTCACCGCCGCCCAGGCCGGGTCGGAGTCCGACAGGCCGTCGAGTTCGGACAGGTCGCCGCTGCGCGTGCCCTGCGACCAGGCGCGGATGCGCGCGAGCGTCTTCGCCGAGGGCGGCTCCATGCCCGGCAGCGCCTGCGCCTGGTCGGCCATGTCGAGCCGATGCCGGCAGAGATAGTTGGCGCGGCCCTTGAGCAGCGCGACGCGCGCGGGCCGGCCGATCGCCGCCGAGACCATCGGCAGGTCGCGGTGGAACAGCTGGTCCTGCAGGGTGCGCGTGCCGGTGGACAGGATCACGTGCCGGCCCGAGAGGATCGCCGGCACCAGGTAGGCGAAGGTCTTGCCCGTGCCCGTGCCGGCCTCGACGGCGAGCACCGAGCGGTCGGCGATGGCCTCGCCGACGTGGTCGGCCATGACCTGTTGTTCGTGGCGCGGCTCGAAGCCCTCGACCGCGCGCGCGAGGGGGCCCGTCGCGCCCAGCAGCGACGCGTACTCACCCATGCGGGAAGCCAGTCGGATCAACAGTTTGCACGTCGAACTGCCGGTAAGGTCGGGGGCCGGTGCGCAGTGTAATGAACCGCCGGCCCGGCGGGTACACGCCCGCGCCAAATTCCCTGAATACGCGACAATTCGGCGCCAATTGCCGGCACTAGCAGGGATGTGCCGTTTTGTCCAAGACAATTGTCCGCAGGGCCAGATAGCCAGGCGCAGCGGCTATAATCGACCGCAGTACCCTGCACCGTCCGCGCGAGGCCCATGATGGCAACGTCACCCCAGAACCACCCCGACGCCCTCCTCGTCAAACCGGCCAAGGTCGCCGCCTGGGTCGAGGAAGTCGCGCGTCTCACCCAGCCCGCGCGCGTGCACTGGTGCGACGGCTCGGACGCCGAGAACGACGCCCTGACGCAGCTGATGCTGTCGACCGGCGACCTCGTGAAACTCAAGGAAGAGAGTTTCCCGAACTGCTACCTGCACCGCTCCAACCCCACCGACGTGGCGCGCGTCGAGCACCTCACCTTCGTCTGCACGCACAACGCCGAGGACGCGGGTCCGAACAACTACTGGATGGACCCGCCCGACGGCCATCGCCTCATGGACGGTTTCTTCGACGGCTGCATGCGCGGCCGCACTATGTACGTAGTGCCCTACTGCATGGGCCCCATCGACTCGCCCTACTCGCGTTGCGGCATCGAGATCACCGACAGCCCCTACGTCGTCGCCAACATGCGCGTGATGACCCGCATGGGCCGCGCCGCGCTCGAGCGCATCGGCCGCGAGGACAGCTTCGTCAAGGGCCTGCACTCGATCGGCGAGCTCGACCCGGACCGCCGCTACATCATGCATTTCCCCGAGGAGCTCACGATCAAGAGCTACGGCTCGGGCTACGGCGGCAACGCCCTGCTCGGCAAGAAGTGCCACGCGCTGCGCATCGCCAGCTGGCAGGCGCGCGACGAGGGCTGGCTGGCCGAGCACATGCTCATCGTCGGCGTCGAGAGCCCGCAGGGCGAGGTGCACTACCTTGCCTGCGCCTTCCCCTCGGCCTGCGGCAAGACCAACCTCGCGATGCTGATCCCGCCCGAGGCGCTGCCGGGCTGGAAAATCTGGACCCTCGGCGACGACATCGCCTGGCTGCACCCGGGCCCGGACGGCCGGCTGTACGCGATCAACCCCGAGGCCGGTTACTTCGGCGTGGTGCCCGGCACCAACCAGAAGACCAACCGCCACGCCCACGACATGATCCGTCACGACACCATCTTCACGAACGTGGCGGTCACGGCCGACAACGAGCCCTGGTGGGAAGGCCTCGAGAGCGGCACGCCGACCATCGACTGGAAGGGCAACCCCTACGACCCCGCGCACGGCCCGGCCGCGCACCCGAACTCGCGTTTCACCGTGTCGGCGAAGCAGAACCCCTGCTACGGCACCATGGCCGACGCGCCCGGCGGCGTGCCCATCTCGGCGATCGTGTTCGGCGGCCGCCGCCGCGAACTCGCGCCGCTGGTGTTCCAGGCGCGCGACTGGGGCCACGGCGTTCTGATCGGCGCCGCGATGGCCTCCGAGACCACCGCCGCCGCCACCGGCAACGTCGGCGTCGTGCGCCGCGACCCGATGGCCATGAAGCCGTTCTGCGGCTACAACTTCGGCGACTACTGGGCGCACTGGCTG
Organism: Gammaproteobacteria bacterium; assembly: GCA_020851435.1. Classification (GTDB taxonomy): domain Bacteria; phylum Pseudomonadota; class Gammaproteobacteria; order Steroidobacterales; family Steroidobacteraceae; genus JADZCS01. The sequence continues at coordinate 4,812 of JADZCS010000042.1, forward strand.
TCGTTCGACCGCCGCCTGCCCAAGCTGCCGCAGGTGTTCCACGTCAACTGGTTCCGGCGCAACGCCGAGGGCAAGTTCCTGTGGCCGGGCTACGGCGAAAACCTGCGCGTGCTGCGCTGGATCATAGACCGCTGCGAGAACCGCGCAGGTGCGGCCGAGACCCCGATCGGCTACCTGCCCCGCCCGCAGGACCTCGACATGACCGGCCTCGACATCAGCCCGAAGGCCGTCGAGGAACTGCTGTCCGTCAACACCGAGGCCTGGCGCACCGAGATGCACGAGATCGGCGAGTACCTGCGCTCGTTCGCGCCGCGCACGCCGCCGCGCATCCTCGACGAGCACGCCGACGTAGCGCGCCGCCTGGACTGGTAACAATCGTGCCAGGCACGATTGTTACCACTCAGTCTTCGCAGCTGAACTCGATGGTGTGGTAGCTGTCGCCTTCGGGCACGTGGCCGAAGCCGATGGTGCCCTTGCCCTTGAGCGCCACGGCGTCGCGCCGCACGAAGGCCTCCTCGCCGTGGTCGTTGACCACGAACGAGCCGTTGGTGCTCTGGTCGATCAGCATGAAGCGGCTCTTGGCCGCCTCGATGCGGGCGTGCACGCGCGACACCAGGGTCCCGCGCACGACGAGGTCGTTGTCGTCCCCGCGGCCGATGGTCAGCGCGGTCCGGTCGCGGTCGTCCAGCAGCAGTTCGCGCCCGTCGTAGCGCACGCGCAGGCGAAAACGCCGGTGCTGGTCGGGCAGTTCCGAGAGCGTGGGCAACATGCTGGTGACGGTGTCGTCGTCTTCCTGCCACAGCACTTCGTGAAGTTCGACCTTGCCCTGCTGCCCGCGCGGCACGGCCACGTCGATCTTGCGGCACATGCCGCGGCGGTCGGGCGACAGCCTGTCGACGACGGCCTCGGTGATGATCACCTGCTGGGCCTTCGCCTGGCTGGTCATGCGGTTCGCGGTGTGCACCGCTGCGCCGAACACATCGCGGTTCTCCACGACCACCGGCCCGAAATGACAGCCGATGCGGACAGTGACCGGATGACCATCAACGCGCAGCGCCCGGTTGTTGCGGATCCCGCGCTGGATGCGCACCGCCGCGTCGAGCGCGTCGTCGCAGCGCGCGAAGGTCGCCATGATCTCGTCGCCCATGGTCTTGATAACCGTGCCGTGGCAATGGCCGGTGGCCTCGCGCATGGCGTCGACGCAGGCCGTGACCAGGTCGCGGGCACGGGCATCACCCAGCACCTCGAACAGCCGCGTACTGCCGACGACGTCGGCAAACAGGATGGCCAGCTCGGTGTCTTTGCCCATGAAACTTCGATTTACCTGGAGACGATGTTGCGCCGCTACGAGCGCATTCAGTTAACAGAATATAGCATCGCAGCCGGAGGGCGGCCTAGAGCCCGCCGCAAGCATTACGGCTAATCGCATGATTCACAAGTAACTTCCAGAGCCATCAGTTGCTGGCCGATTTGACCGGCCAGCCATATACAATCAAGGCTCATCCCGCCGCTGGAGCCCCCGCATGCCGCTTTCGACAAAGACGGAAGTGATGTCCACCCTGCTGCTCGCCGCGGGCCTGACGGTCGCCGCACATGCCGCGGAAACCCCCGCCCTGACCAAGTCGGACCTCGCCGCGGCCACAACGTTGCGCAGCACCACCGAAAGCAGCGGCGAAGCCTACGCGGTACTGGAGTCGCTGACCACCGAGGTCGGCGCAAGGCTCGCCGGCTCGGCCGGCGATCGCGCCGCCGTCGCCTGGGCCGAGCGTGAACTCAAGCGCCTCGGGCTCGCCAACGTGCGCACCCAGGAAGTCATGGTCCCCCAGTGGGTCCGCGGCGAGATCGAGGCCCGCGTCACCGCGCCCTTCCCGCAGGCACTGGCCGCGGCCGCGCTGGGCGGCAGCGTCGGCACGGCCGAGACCGGCATCGAAGCCGAGGTCGTGCAGTTCACCTCGCTCGAGGACCTCAAGAAGGCCACGCGCGAGCAGGTCGCCGGCCGGATCGTGTTCGTGAACAAGCGCCTCGAGCGCGCGAAGGACGGCCGCGGCTACGGCGTGGCCGTGCCCGTGCGCCTGGAAGGCGCCAGCGTCGCCTCCAATCTCGGCGCCCAGGCCATCGTGATCCGCTCCATGAGCACCTCGCAGTGGCGGCTGCCGCACACCGGCACCGTCAGCTACGCGGTCGGCGTGCCGCGCATCCCGGCCGTCGCCGTCTCCAACCCGGACGCCGACCAGCTAGAACGCATGTTCGCGCGCAATCGGCCGGTGCGCCTGCAGCTGCGCGTCACCGCGCGCGAGCTGCCCATGACGAAGAGCGCCAACGTGATCGGCGAGATCGTCGGCGGCGAAAAGCCGCAGGAAGTCGTCGTGCTCGGCGCCCACCTCGATTCATGGGACCTCGGCACCGGCGCGATCGACGACGGCGCCGGCGTCGCCATCGTCTCCGCGGCCGTGGCGCAGATCCAGAAAAGCGGCCTCAAGCCGAAGCGCACCATCCGCGTCGTGCTGTTCGCCAACGAGGAATTCGGCCTGTCCGGCGGATCGGCCTACGGCAAGCAGACGCCCGAGGAACTCGCCAACCACGTCGTCGCGATGGAAGCCGACTTCGGCGGCGCGCGCGTCTACAGTCTCGGCTCGCAGGTCGCGCCCGAACACCTGCCCGCGGTGCGCGAGATCGCCCGCGCGCTGGCGCCGCTGGGCGTCGAGTTCGACGACCGCAACAAGTCCGGCGGCGGCGCCGACATCAGCCCGCTGCGCCGGCAGGGCGTGCCCGTGTTCGCCTTGAACCAGGACGGCACGCTGTACTTCGACTACCACCACACGGCCAACGACACGCTCGACAAGGTCGACCCGAAGGCCCTCGCGCAGTCGACTGCGGCCTATGCAGTCACGGCCTGGCTCGCCGCCCAGGCCGAGGGCGGATTCGGCCGGCTGGCGCCCCCGCAGTAGCGCACCCCGGGCAACACGACGCCCTGCCCAGCCACCGCGCCTCAGTCGCGGTGAGCCTCGGTCAGCGCGCGCTCGACGACTTCCCAGCCCGCGCCCGTGTGGTGCGCGCCTTCCGACAGCGCGCGGCGCCAGGCCCGCGCGCCGGGTTGCCCCGCGAACAGTCCCAGCATGTGCCGCGCGATCGCCTGCAGGCGCTGGCCCAGCACCAGCTGGCGCTCGGTGTACGGCCGCATCATGCGCACGACCTCCGCGCTGGTCGGCACCACGAAGCCGTCGTCGCCGAAGGCCGCGCGGTGCAGCGCGCCCAGCACGCCGGGGTTGTGATAGGCCTCGCGGCCCAGCATCACGCCGTCGACGTGCTGCCACTGCGCCTCGCAGTCGGCGACGGTCTTGAGGCCGCCGTTGATCACGATGGTCAGCAAGGGATAGTCGTTCTTGACGTCCCAGGCGCGCTGGTAGATCAGCGGCGGGATCTCGCGGTTTTCCTTGGGCGTCAGGCCCGTGAGGATCGCCTTGCGCGCGTGGATGATGAACACCTCGCAGCCCGCTGCGGAAACCTTGTCGATGAAGTCGCACAGGAAGTCGTAGTCGTCGCGGTCGTCGATGCCGATGCGCGTCTTGACGGTGACCGGCACCGACACCGAATCGCGCATCGCCGCGACGCAGTCCGCCACCAGCCGAGGCCGGTCCATGAGGCAGGCGCCGAAGGTGCCCTCGCGCACGCGGTCGCTGGGGCAACCGACGTTGAGGTTGATCTCGTCGTAGCCGAAGTCCTCGCCGATGCGCGCCGCCTCGGCCAGCGCGCGCGGGTCGCTGCCGCCCAGCTGCAGCGCGACCGGGTGCTCGGTACGGTCGTAGCCGAGCAGGTACTCGCGGTCGCCGCGCAGGATCGCCTGCGCCACCACCATCTCGGTGTACAGCAGGATTTCAGGGGAAAACAGGCGCAGGAAGTACCGGCAGTGCCGGTCGGTCCAGTCCATCATTGGGGCTACAGAGACTTTTCTATCAAGATCAAGCATTTATGCGCTTATAATTACAATTCGTTAGATTTATAATTGCAATCCGCCGGACTCCGGATAACAATCCGCCAAACTGCCCCCAACCGCCGGCCAACAGTGTACTACCGAATCGCCGCCGACAAAGTTCGCACCGCCCTCGCGGACACCCGGGTCGTGCTCATCGCAGGGCCTCGCCAATCGGGCAAGACGACACTCGCGCAGACATTCGCCGGACCAGACCGTCCCTACCTGTCACTGGACGATCCAACGACGCTTGCCGCCGCACGGAGCGATCCCACCGCCTTCATTCGTGGCCTCGATTCGGCCGTCATTGACGAAGTCCAGCGAGCGCCGCAGTTGCTGCTGCCGATCAAGCGTAGTGTGGATTTGGACCGAAGCTCCGGGCGCTTCCTGCTCACTGGTTCAGCCAGTCTCCACGCCTTGCCGAAGGTGGGCGACTCACTTGCCGGGCGCATGGAGACGATCGACCTGGTGCCGCTGGCACAGTGCGAAATCCGTGACCATCACAATACCTTTCTAACCCGGGCCTTCCAGGGCAAGACTCCGACCGTTCGATCGGCCGTGATCGGAAGCGAATTGGTCGATACCGTGGTCGGCGGCGGATATCCAGAAGCGCTGACCCGCCCAAGCGCCGCTCGACGGCAGAAGTGGCTGCTCGACTACGCGCGTGCTGTGGTCCTGCGCGATGTCCGCGATCTCGCGCCGGTAGACCATGCGAGGCAACTCCCCCGCCTGCTTCGGCTGCTCGCAGCGCATACCGGGCAACTGACCAACTACTCGGCACTCGGCGCAGCGATGGGGCTGTCGCACGTCACCGCGCGCAAGTACACCGATCTGCTCGCTCAGCTCTATCTGGTTCGCCTGCTCCCGCCCTGGCACAGCAATGAAATCAGTCGAATCACTAAATCAACGAAAGTTCACTTTCTGGATCCCGGACTGATGGCTGCCCTGCGCAACCTGAGCCCTGCGCGCATCAAGGCGGACCGGAGACTGCTCGGTCCGGTGCTCGAAACCTTTGTGCTCTCAGAGTTACTGAAGCTCGTCGCAGCTCATGACGAGCCACTCGAGCTGTTTCACTTTCGGGATCGGTATGGCGCCGAGGTTGATGTCGTCATCGAGGACGCACACGGAAACATCGTCGGCATCGAGGTCAAAGCTGCCGCCACCGTCACCGAGAAGGACTTCAACGGCCTGCGCAAACTACAGCAGGCGGCGGGCAGGCAGTTCGTCGCGGGCTTTGTGCTGCACGACTCCGATGCATCAGTGTCCTTCGGTGAAGCACTGGCGGCGTTGCCGGCCTCGGCGCTGTTCTAAGCGCCACGCCTGGCCCTCACGCCGTGAGCCCGGCGGCGGTCTCGGCGACCAGCGCGGCCACGACGGCCTCGAGTGCCTCCTGCTCGTCCGCGCCCTGCTCGCGCGAGTGCTGGAACACGCGCAGCTGCCGGTGCGCGCTGGTGCCCCGCTCGGCGATCTCGCGCGCGTGCTCGACCTCGGCCACGCAGTTGAGCGCCTCGGCGTCCTCGCGCACCAGCTCGACGATCTCCTCCACCAGCTGGCGGAACGGCACGAGTTCGTTGCGCCCCAGGTCCAGCAGCGGCTGGTCGACGCCGTAGCGCATCGCGCGCCAGCGGTTCTCGCCGACCAGCAGGTTCGAGTACACGCGCCAGCTCTGGTTGCGGCAGCGCAGGCGCCACATCTTGCGGGTCAGGCACTGCA
>JADZCS010000043.1 GCA_020851435.1 Gammaproteobacteria bacterium
CAGCTCAGGGAGTCGGAGGCGGCCGTGCTGACGGCCCGGCAGCGCCTGCGGGACGCCCGGGAGAAGGTCGCTGAGAGCGATCGCCGGCTGCGCAAGCTTGAGGCCGAGCGCAAGGGGCACCTGGACACCCTGGCCAGCGAGCGCGACGCGCTCGCCGCGCAGCTGCGCGCGGCCTACGTCAACGGTCGCGAGGAACAGCTCAAGCTGCTGCTGAGCCAGCAGGACCCGGCTGCGCTGGGCCGCATGCTCGTCTACTACTCCTACCTCGGCAAGGCGCGGGCGGCGAAGATCGGCGAGATCGAGGCCGCGGTGCGGCGGCTCGAGGAACTGACGCGCGAGCTTGCCGACGAGCGGGCCTTGCTCAAGCGCCTCGAGGCGGACGCCGCGGGCGAAGTGCGGGCGCTCGATGCCGCGCGCGGCGATCGCGAGCGCGCGCTCGTGACGATGAATGCACAGATCAAGGGCCGCAGCGACGCGCTGGCCCGCCTGAAGCGCGAGGCCGCAGCGCTCGAGAAGCTGGTCGCGGACCTGCGGCGCGCGCTGGAGCAGGCGCCGCCGCCGCTGGAGGGCGGGCAGCCGTTCGAGCGCGTGCGCGGGCGCCTGCCCTGGCCGGTAAGCGGTACCCTCACGTCCCGTTTCGGCCAGCCGCGCGGCGGCGGCCTCAAGTGGAACGGCGTCGTGATCGCGACGGCCCGCGGCACCCAGGTGCGCGCCCCGTACGGCGGGCGGGTCGTCTACGCGGACTGGCTGCCGGGGCTCGGCCTGCTGTTGATCCTCGATCACGGCGGGGGCTACCTGACGCTCTACGGTCACAACGAGGAACTGTTCAAGTCGGTGGGCGTCGCGGTCGCCCCGGGCGACGTCATCGCCACCGTCGGCGACAGCGGCGGGCGCGAGCGCCCCGAACTCTATGTCGAGGTGCGAAAGGGCACGCGTGCGCTCGATCCGCGCCTGTGGTTCCGGCGTGGCGGGCCCTGAGGCCACCGTCCCGCACCCCCCCCAGAAGTGAGGACCGCGACATGGATTTGGGGCACCCCAGCCGTCAATATGTGATATCGCCCGGAATCCACCGCACATGGAAGGTGCTAGGCTCATGATGTTATGTCTGCAATAGCGGTTCCCCTTCACCTGTCGAGCGCAAAGCCGGCGCTCGATCCCTATGGGCATCTCCTGCGGATGCTGATGCCGCGCGCCTCGGGCATCGCCTTCTTCGACGCCGAGGGCAAGTTGATGTGGATCGCCGAGGGCTACGACGGCCCCGATCCCCATCCCCTGGCCGAAGCGGCGCTGCAGAACCCGCCGCCGGCGACCACCGCCGAGCTCGACGGCTTCGCCCGGGAGTTCGCCGGTTCGCCCGCCTACGCATTCAGGCTGCGCGACGACGGCGGCAACGTCATCGCCGTCGCGGTGATGCTCACGCGCGACGGCGAGGACCGCCCCTACAGCTTCGTGCTGCACATCGCGCGGCCGGCGCTCGAGTGCCTGCAGCGCGAACTCCAGGCCCGCACCAGCATCGGCAGCATGAGCCGCGACCTGTATGCGCGCGACCAGGACCTCGAGGTGCTGCTGCAGGTCTCGGCCGAGGAGCCGGGCTCGCCGGAGGAGGCCGACGAACTCGGCCACCTGATGCAGGTCACGGTGGAGCACCTCGGATGCATCCTCGGCGCGCTGGTCGTGCCCGAGCGCAACGTCGCCATCTGCAAGTCGAAGGCCGGCACGAAGCCGCGCGTCGACATCCTATCCAAGACGCACCGCCACCTGCTCAACTGGGCGCAGCTGCAGCGTAAGCAGCTGCTCATCAACAAGATCAACACCGCGGCCGACGGCATGCCGCCCATCAAGATCCTGTCCGTGCCGGTGCGCCACACCTCCGGCCGCGTGATCGGCTTCATGGCGCTGTTCCGGACGGCCGAGGCCGAGGACTTCGACCTGCGCAACGAGCGGCTCGCCGAGCTGCTGACGCGAAAGATAACGACGATCCTGCAGAACAACTACGACGCGTTCACCTCGTTGCTGACGCGCCCCGCGTTCGAGAACCAGGTGCGGGCGGCGCTGACCGCGCGCGCGGGCATGGGGCCGAACTGCGTGCTGTACATCGATGTCGACCGCATGCACGTCATCAACGACAACTTCGGCATGCACATCGGCGACGAGGTCATCGGCAAGATCGCCGACGTGCTGCGTCGGCGCCCGCGCATGGGCGCGCTGTCCGCGCGCATCTCCGGCGACCGCTTCGCGGTGTTCCTCCCGGACTGTGCGCTGGACCTTGCCGCGCAGGCAGCCGAGCTCGTGTGTCGCCAGTGCGCCGAGCTTTCCTATTCGCGCGGCGACGGCACCGTGCAGGTCTCGGTCAGCATCGGCGTGGCCGAGCTGCCGGAGTCCCAGAGTCCGCTCGCGCACGGCAGCGCCAGCGCCGAAATCGCCTGCAAGGCCGCCAAGGACCGCGGCCGCGGCCGCGTCGAGATCTACCAGGACGCAGACCAGAGCATCATCCGCCGGCACTCCGACGTGCTGGTCGTGCAGCGGCTGCACGAGGCGCTGGAGCACGACCGCTTCGTGCTGTACGCCCAGCCGATCCTGCCGTTGTCCTCGACCGTGCCGCAGGAGCCGCGCTTCGAGCTGCTGCTGCGGATGATCGCCGAGAACGGCGAGACGCTGCCGCCGTCGAAGTTCTTCTCGGCGGCCGAACGCTACCAGCTGCTGCCCGTGATCGACCGCTGGGTCGTGCGCAACGCGCTGTCCAACCTCAAGGCCCACGCCGCCGCGCTGCACGGGCGCGCGGCGCGCTTCTCGATCAACGTGTCCGGTCCCTCGATCGCCTCGGAGGACTTCCTCGATTTCCTCGAGACGCAGGTCCGCGAGTCCGGCCTGCCGCCCGACATCCTCTGCTTCGAGCTCACCGAGACGGCCGCGATCTCGAACCTGCAGCGCGCCGACCGCCTGATGCAGCGCCTGCGCAGCCTCGGCTGCACCTTCGCGCTGGACGACTTCGGCACCGGGCTTTCGTCGCTCGCCTACCTGCGCTCGCTGCCGGTGTCGGTGCTCAAGATCGACGGCAGCTTCGTGCGCGACACGGCGGTCAACCAGCGCACCGAGTCGATGGTACGCGCGATCGCGCAGATGGCCAGGACCATGGGCATGGAGACGGTCGCCGAGTTCGTCGAGACCGACGACCTGCGGCTGCGCATGGCCACGCTCGGGGTCGACTACGGCCAGGGCTTCGCCATCGGCAAGCCGATTCCGCTCGAGGAAATCCTCGGCGATCTCGCGCTGTACGAGATGCTCGCCCAGCAGTCCAGCCTCAAGGCCTGAGCCGCGGCCGGCATGCAGCACCGCCGGACCGCCGTAGCGCTCGCCGTCGGCATCGTGCTCGGGTTCGGCCTGGCGCTCACCCAGGGCGTGATCGCCTCGCGGCCTGCCAGTCCAGCCGACCTTCCGCCGCGCGACCTGCGCCTGATCGCCGAGGTGCTCGGTCGCGTCAAGGCCGACTACGTCGACGTGGTCGACGACCACCAGCTCATGGGCAAGGCCCTGCGCGGCATGGTCTCCGGCCTCGATCCGCACTCGGCATTCCTCGACAGCGAGGAGTACGAGGAACTGCGCGTCGCGACCCAGGGCAACTACTCCGGCATCGGCATCGAGGTCTCGCTCGAGGACGGCTTCGTCGTGGTCGTCGCGCCCTTCGAAGGCTCGCCGGCCGAGCGCGCGGGCATCCAGGCGGGCGATGCGATCATCGCCATCGACGGCAAGGTGCTGGACACCACCAGCCTGGCCGACGCGCTCGCCCGCATGCGCGGCGAGCCCGGCACGCCCGTGCGCGTCACCATCGAGCGCGAGGACGTCGAGGAGCCCATCACCTACGCGATGCAGCGTGCCGCGGTGCTGGTGCATAGCGTGCGCGCCGAGCTGCTGGCGCCGGGCGAGGGCTACCTTCGAATCAGCCAGTTCAGCGAGACCACCGGCAGCGAGGTCGAGGCGGCGATCGCGAAGCTCAAGGCGCGTGGACCGCTCAAGGGCCTCGTGCTCGACCTGCGCAACAACCCCGGCGGCGTGCTGGAGGCCGGCATCGAAGTCGCCGACGCGTTCCTGGAGCGCGGCGTCATCGTCTCCGCCGACGGGCGCACCGACGAATCGCGATTCAGCGTGGATGCCGAGCCGGGGGACCTGCTGGGCGGCGCGCCCATCGTGGTCCTCGTCAACGGCGGGTCGGCGTCCGCCTCCGAGATCGTCGCCGGAGCACTGCGCGACCATCACCGTGCAACCCTGGTCGGTCGCACGACCTTCGGCAAGGGCACCGTGCAGACCGTCCTGCCGCTGTCCGACGGCCAGGCGCTCAAGCTCACGACCTCGCGCTACTACACCCCCTCGGGCGCATCGATCCAGGGCAAGGGCCTGCGCCCGGACCTGGAGCTGCCGCGTCGCGTCGTGCCGCCGGCAACCGACGACAAGCGGCCGCTGCTCGAACGCGACGCCGAGGTGCTCGCCGCGCTGGATGCCCTGCGCGCGCCGGCGGCAGGCCGCCGATGAACAACGCGACGCAGCAGGACAGGCGGCTCGGTGGCGACCCTGTCCAGCCGGCCGCCAGGCGGCAACTGGCGGACGAGCTCGCGACGGTGATGACTCGCATGCTGTGGGCCGACTGGCTGGTGCTGGCCGTGGCCACGTTCGAGCTCGTCGCCCACGCGCGGGCCAAGGGCCAGTGGTCCTGGTGGCTGCTGCTCGCGCCGGTCCTGTTCGCGATGTTCACCACCTGGCTGCGCCTGCCCTGGTTTCCGCTCGCGGAACTTCGCCAGCGCATCGCCACCGGCGTCTTCGTGACCATCGTGTTCGTCGGCAGCACGGCCGGCCCGACCGGCGGCGCCCACAGCCCGCTCGTCACGCTTTTCCTCGTGCCGCTGGTGCTGGCGGCCATGACCCTGCGGACACGCCTGGTCGTGCTCACGCTGGGCCTGGTGGCCGCGGCCTGCGTGATGCTGAACCGCGCGCAATGGCCTGCCGAGCCGGACTGGGCGGACTTCGCCGCCGACGTGCTGGGCCAGGTCGCGCCCTTCGCGCTCGCCACCTGGCTCGTTCACAGCCTGGCCGGCACGGCCCTGTTCGCCAGCCAGCGGCTGGTGGAGGTGACGGAATACGACGAGCTGACCGGCCTGCGCAGCGCGCGCGCCTTCGACGAGGCCCTGCGCCAGCACCACGCCAAGGCCGAATTCACGAGCGGCAGCTATGCGCTGCTGCACATCGACTTCGAGCAGCTGCGCAGCGTCAACGACGCCCACGGCCGTACGGCTGGCGATGCGGCGCTGTGCGCGCTGGCCTCAGCCATCCAGCGCTCGGTGCGCAACGTCGACGTGGCGGCGCGCTATGGCGGCGATGAATTCGCCGTGCTGCTGCCCGATGCCGGGCCGGACGTCGGCGATGCCATCGCGCAGCGCATCCGCAACAGCTTCTATGCGAGCCTGGTCGAGGCGAATGGCCGCGCGCTGCGCAATACGGCCGGCGTCGGCATTGCCTGCTTTCCGCGCGACGCGCGCAAGCCCGACGTGCTGATGTCGCTCGCCGAAAAGCGCATGCGCGACGACAAGGGCCTGCGTCGCCGTTCGACCTGATCGATCGTCACATCGCGCGCAGGGCGCCCGCGAGCCCGCCCAGCAGCAGCGCGACCAGCGGCATGAACGACAGTCCGAAGCCGATGTGGCGCTTGCTGGCATCCTTCACGTAGCCCAGCAGGTACAGGGCGCGGCCGAACACGAACACCAGCCCCAGGCCGGCGGCCCAGGCCTCGCTCACGTACTGTCCGAACATCCACATCGCCGGCACGAAAGCCACGAGCAGTTCCAGGGTGTTCATCTGGACCCGGTAGTAGCGCTCGAAAACGGGGTGTCCGGTGGTCGCCGGCGCGGGCACGCCGAACTGGCCGCGTGCCCTCCCCACCAGGAGGCCGAACGCCAGGTACTCGAGCAGCGCGATCGCCACCACCACATTCACCATCGCCATGTGCAAGCTCCCGGATTCCGCGCGCATGCCGCGTCGCCGGGAGAGTCTAGCAGGTGCCCGCGGGGGTGCTGCCGGCGACGATCCGTGACGATGATCGCTTCCTGCGAGGGCCTGCGCCCTGCACAATGGCGCCGACGAAATGGGGCGTTCGCCCCGGGGACGGAGCTTGCGCGGTTACCTGCAGTCGATCGACGTCGAGGCCTCGCCAGCGGTGGTCTGGCGCGCGCTCACGCACGGGCCTTCGCTGGCGCTGTGGTATGCCCCGGAGTCCATGATCGAACCCCGCAAGGACGGCCGCTACGACGTGCGCACGCGCTTCTTCGGCCACCGCACCGCCACCATCGACGTCTACGAACCGGCCAAGCGCCTGCGGCTGATCCACATGCCGGGGGAGGGCTGGCCCCCCATGAAGTCCGGAGCGCTCGTCGAGGATTTCCTGATCGACCGTCGCGGCGAGCACACGGTGTTGCGACTGCTGGGTTCCGGCGTGCCCGAGGATCCCGAGTGGGATGCGGCGCTCAAGCGCCTGCGTGCCGGCTGGGCGGTGGCCTTCGACTACCTCAGGCGCAGGATTGCGGCGGGCGAGATCCGCGAGGCCCGCGCGTGAAGCGCAGGCCGCCAGCGTTCCTGGCCAGGCTGGCCGCGCTGCTGCTCGGCGGCGCGCTGTGCGCGGCGGCCCAGGCGGGCGCGCTCAAGGCCATCGTCGGCGGCACGGTCATCGACGGCCTCGGCAGCACCCCGATCCACAACGGCGTCGTGCTCATCGACGGTGAGCGCATACGCGCGGTCGGTCCTCGTTCCCAGGTCGAGGTGCCGCCGGATGCCGAGGTCATTTCGGCGGAGGGCATGACGGTCCTGCCCGGGCTGTGGGACCTGCAGGTGCACCTCACGCGGCTCGGTCACGGCGACGTCGCGCGCTGGAACGAGACCTACCTGCCGCTCGCGGACCGCGTGATCACGCCGCTCGCGGCGCGCCAGCTGCTGCTCGCGGGCGTCACCAGCGCGCGCGACGTCGAGTCGCCGCTGTCGGTGGCGCTCAACGTTCGCGAGCGCGTGCGGGCGAAGCGCATTCCCGGGCCCACGCTCTACGTCGGCGGTCCTTCGCTGACGCGTGCGCCGGCCGCCGGGTCGTGGCAGTGGAACGTGAGCGACGTCGAGGATGCCCGCGCCAAGGCCCGCAAGCTGGCCGATGCGGGCGTCGACTACCTGCTGCTCGCCGACCTGGACCTGTGGTCCTCCGAGGAACTGCTCGCGGCCATCGCGGAGGCGCGTTCACGCGGCCTTCCGGTGCATGCCCAGGCCGGCAGCGCCGCGGCGATCGAGCGCGGGCTGGCCGCGCAGGTGGACGGCTTCCTGGGCACCGGGCCGGGCGCGCAGCCGGCGTTTCCGGACACGGTGGTGCTCGCGCTGCGCCAGCGCCTGCTGTCGCAGCCGAACAAGCCGGTGTTCTGGAGCCCCGGCGCCTCGGCGGTGTTCAGTTACGAGCGGCTGCGCGACGATGCCGAGCCACTCGACGATCCGGAGGTCTTCGCGGCCCTGCCGGCCGTGATCGCCGGCGACGTCCGCGCCTCGCTCGCCAACCTCGATCGCGTCAGCGGCCTGGACATGCCGACCTCGAGGCGGCCGACGCTGTGCAACAAGGTTCGCCAGCTGCGCGATGCCGGCGCCGCGCTGGTCGCGGGATCGGACGCCGGCGTGCCGGCCCACCTGCACTCGCGCGCGACCTGGCAGGAAATCGACGTGTGGGTGCGCGAGTGCGGCATCGACGCGGCCTACGCGATCCAGGCGGCCACGCACGACGCCGCGGTGGCGATGGGCGCGCAGAACGAGAGCGGCTCGCTGGGGCCCGGGAAGTATGCCGACGTGATCGCCGTGCGCGGCAACGTGCTGCTGCATCCGGCCCTGCTGGCGAATCCGACGATCGTGATCCGCCACGGCCAGCGTTATCGTTGATTGGCGGCCGCCAGGCCCCATACTGTCCGTAATGCAACGGCGCGGAGGCCTGACATGCAAAACTTCATCCTGCGCGCGGCCTTCGCCGCGGTCGGCCTGTGGCTCGCGACGCTGTGGGTCGACGGCATCACGGTCGATGCGCCCACCACGCTGCTGCTCGCCGCCCTGCTGCTCGGCATCGTCAACGCCATCGTCAAGCCGGTCATGCTGCTGCTGACGCTGCCGTTCCTGCTGTTGTCGCTGGGGCTGTTCCTGCTCGTGGTCAACGCCGCGATGCTGGGCCTGGTCAGCGCGTTCCTGCCGGGCATGCACGTGGCGGGATTCTGGGCCGCGTTGTGGGGCGCGCTGCTGATCAGCTTCGTGAGCTGGCTAGGCTCGGCGTTCCTCGGCCCCAAGGGCCGCGGCGACGTGCGCATCCACCGCGGCTAGTCGCGGGCGGCGTGCGCCGCCAGGCCTGCCAGCTGCTCGCCCAGCACGCGGTCGACGACGGGGGCCAGCTTGTCGAGGCCAGCCGGGTCGTAGCCGCTGACGCGGTATTCCCAGGTGATGCGCGAACCCTGGCCCTCGGGCGAGATCCTGATCGCCAGCGCGCCCGAGGCGCCCTTCCACAGCAGCGGCCCGAGCCCGCCGCTCATGACGAGCTGCCGCTTCTCCGGCCAGGCCAGGGCGACGCGCATGTGCTCGATTTCGCCGCCCGGCCAGCGCTCGCAGAAGCAGCCGCCGGCGCGCAGCTCCAGCGTCATGTTCGCGGCGCGGCCGGAATAGGTGTGCGCGCCGCTCCACCACTCGCCGATCCGCAGGAGCGAGTCCCAGGTGCGCCCGGGTGCCGCTGCGGTCACGGCCTCCAGGCGCAGCGTGAATCCGCCGGGCGCGCTGTCGACGACCGCGGCGATTGCCGGCGGCGGCAGCGAGAGCAACAGCGATGCGAAGCCGGCTGCGACGCTCCGTGTCATGTGAGCCTCCCTCCCTGCCATCTTCCCAGGTAGCCGGTCACCAGCGCGACGGCGACGAAGATGACCATCATGCCGAGGACCTGCGTCAGCGACAGTACCTCGCCGAGCACGAGCCAGCCAATCAGCGCGGCGATCGCCGGGTTGACGTAGCCGTAGGTGCCGACGACCGCCGGGGACGTGTTGTGCACGAGGTAGGCATAGGCCGTGTAGGCCAGGCAGGAGCTGGCCAGCGTCAGCCACAGGAATGCGGCGAGGCCGCGCGGCTCGAGCGTCAGCGTCAGTGGCGCGCCGGAGACGGCCGCGAGCGCCAGCAGCCCGAGGCCGCCGCACAGCATCTGCATGGCGGTGAACATGGTGGTCGGCGTGGTGGGCTCGTCGTTGCGATAGACCATCGTGCCGAGCGACCAGCCCAGGCAACCGAGCAGGATCACGAACTGCCAGCGGAAGTCGGGCGGCAGCAGGCCGCCCTTCGGCCACAGGATCAGCGCGACGCCCAGCAGGCCGACCAGCAGTCCGGCCCTGGCCATGCCCGACAGCGGCACTGCGCGCCTGCCCATGGTGCCGAGCCAGGCGATCCACAGCGCCGGCGTCGCGTTGAGCATGGCCGCGACGTTCGAGGGCACGTGCTGCATCGCCAGCACGTTGGTGCCGTTGCTCGCGACCACCGTGAACAGGCCCGTCAGGGCCGCCGTGCGCCACTCGCGCCGGACGCGGGGCGGCCTTTCGCCGCGCCACAGCGCGACGCTGCCGAGGATCACGGCGGCAAGCAGGAAACGGTAGGCGGCCGCGGTCAGTGGCGGCTCCTCCGCCACCATGACTTTGGTGGCGAGATAGCTCGAGCCCCACACCAGGTAAACCGTGGCGAGCGCCAGTGCGACCTTGAGCCTTCGGCCGCCGTCCGGCATCAGGTCGATCGACGCGGCGTCGCGTGCCGGAACATCCACCAGCCCACGACCGCGAGCCCCGCCACGCCCGCCCACTGTCCGAGGCGCATCGACTGGGCGACGGCCAGCACGTCGGCGTCCTGGCTGATCACGATCGGCACCGCGATCAGCACGCCGATGATGGCTTCGCCGGCGATCAGGCCTGCGGCGAACAGCAGGCCGTTCTGCTTGAGCTTCTCCGGGTCCTGGCCCGGATTGCGTCGCGCATGCCAGCGGTCGGCCAGCTCGGCGAGCACGCCGCCCACGAACACCGGGGTGGACAGCTCCAGCGGCAGGTACAGGCCGACCGCGACGGCGAGGATCGGCGCGCGCCACTTGCTGCCGCGCGCACGCAAGGCCTGGTCGACCACGATGACGACGACGCCCACGGCCGCGCCGAGGGCGATCATGTCCCAGGGCAGGCCGCCGCCGAAGATGCCCTTGGCGACCGAGGCCATGAGGTTGGCCTGCGGCGCCGGCAGCGCCGTGACGCCCTCGCGTGCCGGGGTGCCGATGCCGTAGGCCTCGAGCAGCAGGTTAAGCACGGGCGCCATCACGGCCGCGCCGGAGATCGCGCCGATCGCCAGCATGACCTGCTGGCGCCAGGGCGTGGCGCCCACCAGCTGGCCGGCCTTGAGGTCCTGAAGGTTGTCGCCGGCCACCGAGGCCGCGCTGCAGATCACCGCGCCGACCATGATCGCGGCCACGGGGCCGACCGTCGAGCCGCTGCCCAGGAAGCCCAGCAGCACCAGCGACACGAACAGGATGGTCGAGATGGTCATGCCGGAGACGGGGTTGTTCGACGAGCCCACCAGGCCCGCCATGTAGCCCGACACCGACGAGAACACGAAGCCGGCGATGACCATGATGATCGCCATCGCGAAGGCGATGCCGATCGCCGCGCCGCTGGCGACGTTACCGGCGTGCAGCACGGCGTAATACAGCGCGAACAGCGGCAGCACGAACAGCACGATGCCCGTGAGGACCATCGGCATCGGCAGGTCGCGCTCGGTATGCGGCAGGTCGGCGCGCTTCTCCGAGCCGGCGCCGAGGCCGCTCTTCACGCCCGAGAGCAGCGACTTGCGCAGCGTCCACAGCGACCACAGGCCGCCGACGAGCATGGCGCCGACGCCGATGTAGCGGACCTTGGCGTTCCAGATCGCGAAAGCCGCGTCCTCGGCGGAGGCGCCGGCCAGGCTTGTGACCAGGGCCGGGTCATGGCTGCCGAAGAACGTGCTGTAGACCGGGATGAACACCCACCACGACAGCGCGCCGCCGACCAGCATCAGCAGGCCGACGTTCATGCCGACGATGTAGCCCACCGCCAGCAGGGCGGGCGACAGGTTGAAGCCGAAGAACGCGATGGTGCGCTCGCCGAGGAAGCGCGAGGCCGTGAACGCCTCGGGCGAGAGCTTGAGTCCCGACAGCGCGAACTTGAAGGCGGCGCCGGTCAGGGCCGCGAAGCCGAGCGCCTTCGCGCCGGGGCCCGGGTTCTCGCCGGCCTTGAGCACTTCGGCGGTGGCCACGCCCTCGGGGAACTGCAGCTTCTGCTCGAGGATCAGCGTGCGCCGCAGCGGCACCGACAGCAGCACGCCGAGTACGCCGCCGAGGCCGACGATCGCGAACACCCACCAGTAGTCGAAGCGCTGCCAGTGGCCCAGCAGGATCAGCGCCGGCAGCGTGAAGATCGCGCCAGAGGCGATCGACGAGCCGGCCGACGCGCCGGTGGCGACGATGTTGTTCTCGAGGATGCTCGAGTTGCCGAGCACCCTGAGCACCGCCATCGAGATCACCGCCGCCGGGATCGCGGTGGCCACGGTGAGGCCCGCGAACAGGCCGAGGTAGGCGTTGGCCGCCGCCAGGATCATGGTCAGCAGTATCGACAGGATGATGGCGCGCAGCGTGAGCTGCGCGGCCTGCGTGTCGGTCGTGACCATCTCTTGAAGCTCCCTTTACCAGCCGCACTGCCGGCCGGCGTTTTCCTTCTCGAGCCAGGACATCAGCGGCCGGTAGTAGTCGATGATCGCCGAGCCGTCCATCTGGCGCGTGCCGGTGAGCTTTTCCATGGCGTCCTGCCAGGGCTCGCTCGCGCCCATCGCCAGCATCTGCTGGAAGCGCTTGCCGGCCTCCGCGTTGCCGTAGACCGAGCAGTCGTGCAGTTGCCCCTGGTAGCCGGCGGCTTCGCACAGCGCCTTGTGGAACTGGAACTGCAGCACATAGGCGAGGAAGTAGCGCGTGTAGGGCGTGTTGCCCGGCACGTGATATTTGGCGCCCGGGTCGAAGTCTTCCTCGCTGCGCGCGACCGGCGAATCGACGCCCTGGTACTTGCGCCGCAGCTCCCACCAGGCCTTGTTGTAGTCGGCCGGCTTGATCTGCCCGGAAAAAACGCCCCAGCGCCATTGGTCGATGAGCTTGCCGAAGGGTAGGAACGCGACCTTGTCCAGCGCGCTCTTCATCTGGCCGTTGATCAGCGCCTTGTCGGCCAGCGCCGGGTCGATCTTGACCGCCGGCACCAGGCCCGCCTGGACCAGGTAGCCGCGCGTCATCGACAGGTTCATGGTGTCGCCGATGGCCTCGTGGAAGCCATCGTTGGCGCCGGCCTGGAACAGCAGGGGCTGGTCGCGGTAGGAGAGGTAGTAATAGACGTGGCCGAGCTCGTGGTAGATCGTGTAGAGATCTTCCTCGGCCGGCTGGATGCACATCTTGATGCGCACGTCGTCCCGGGTATCCATGCTCCAGGCGCTGGCGTGGCAGACCACGTCGCGGTCCTGCGGGCGCTTGAGCATCGAACGCGTCCAGAAGCTGTCGGGCAGCTTCGGGAAGCCCATCGAGGTGTAGAACGCCTCGGCCGAGCGCGTCATCTTCACGGCGTCGTAGCCCTGCTTCTTCAGCGAGCTGCCCACGTCGAGGTCGGAGACGCCCGGATAAGGTTCCAGCAGGTCGTAGACGTTGTTCCACTGCTGGGCCCACATGTTCCCGAGCAGGTGCGCGGGAATGGGCTTGCCGTCGGGCACGCGGGCCTTGCCGTACGTCGCCTGCAGCCTGCCGCGCGCGTAGCAGTGCAGCTGGTCGTAGAGCGGCTTGACCTGGCCCCACAGGCGCTCGGTCTCGTCGGAGAATTGCGCGGGCGTCATGTCGTAGCCGGAGCGCCACATTTCGCCCAAGTCCTTGAAGCCCAGCGACTGCGAGCCCTCGTTGGCCAGTTCGACGAAGCGCTCGTAGTCCTTGCGCATGGGTCGCGAGATCGTGTGCCAGCCCTGCCAGGCTTCCAGCTGCGCGTCGTAGTCGCGGCTCCTGACCAGCACGTCGGAGAGCTCGTCGAGGTTGCGGCAGCTCTCCGGTCCCTTCGGGCAGTACTTGCCGGCACCGTAGCTGGCGTCCATGCGCGCCGCGATCTCGGTGAGTTCGGCGCGCTTCTTCGCGTCGTCCGGGGCGGGCGCGGCCACGCCGAGCTTGAGCAGCAGCATCGATCGCGCGGCCGACGGCGACACCTGCTGGCCTTCGTAGCGGGCCGCGTCCTTGACCGCCTTCGTGTAGTACTCGAGGTAGCGGTCCTGGGCCCGCGCCGCCAGCAACTGGGTGTCGTCGTTGATGTAGGTCTGCTGCGTCCAGACCGCCGCGTTGACCTCCTTCCAGTGCGCGAGCAGCTCGGTGTTGCTGCGCGCCACGAACTGGTCGGCGCTTTCAGCCGGTGCAGCGCCCGGCTTCTTTCCGCAGCCTGCCAGCATCGAGGCGCCGAGCACGGCCACGACGGCAACCGTCAGCGGCCTGCGTGTGCGAATGCCCATGTCGCGTACCTCCCGCTCAGGCCTTCCGGGCCGACTCCGCGCCATGCGTCCAGCGCATCAGCGTGCCTGACACGGTCCACAGCACGAAGGAGAACACGAACAGCACGATGGCGATGCCGCCGAAGATCGACAACTCGCCCAGCGACTCGGCGTAGGAGCCGATGATGCCCGCGAGCCAGTTGGCGACGAAGTTGATCATGAACCAGACGCCCATCATCAGCGACGCGAGCCGCAGCGGCGCGAGCTTGGTGACCATCGACAGGCCGACCGGCGAGATGCACAGCTCGCCCGTGGTGTGGAAGAAGTAGGCGATCACCAGCCAGATCATGCTGGCCTTGCCGGCTGCCTGCTGGTCGAACACCGCGGCGATCATGGCCAGGAAGCCGATGCCCGTCAGGAACAGGCCGAGCACCATCTTGTGCGGCGTCGGCGGGTTGCGGCCGGACTCGCCGAGCTTGCTCCACGCCAGCGAGAACAGCGGCGCCAGCAGCACGATGAACAGCGGGTTCAGCGACTGGAACCAGCCCGCCGGCACCTCGAAGCCGCCGAGCATGCGGTCGGTCTTCTCGGCGGCGTAGATGTTCATGAGGCCGCCGGCCTGCTCGAACGCCGCCCAGAACAGCACCACGAACACGAACAGCATGAAGATGACCTTGAGGCGGTCCACTTCGTCGTGCGTCAGCGGTGCGTGCTTGCCGCCGCTCTGCGCGAGCGAGCGGGTTGCGGCCGGCACCGTGCCGATGTCGCCGAGGTAGCGGCGGGCCAGCAGCAGCTGGATGATGACCGACAGGATCATGCCGATGCCGGCGGCCATGTAGCCGTAACGCCAGCCCCAGGCCGGGTCCTCGCCGAGCGTCGAGCAGATGAACGGCGCGATGAAGGCGCCGGCGTTGATGCCCATGTAGAAGATCGTGAAGGCGCCGTCGCGGCGGGAGTCGCCTTCGGGATACAGGTCGCCGACCATGGTCGAGATGTTGGGCTTGAAGAAGCCGTTGCCGATCACCAGCAGCACGAGGCCCACGTAGAACAGCGTGAGGTTGCCGGGGATCGCCGAGGCCAGCGTGAACTGCCCCGCGGCCATCACCAGGCCGCCGATGATCACGCACTTGCGCTGCCCGAGGTAGTTGTCGGCCAGCCAGCCGCCGATCAGGGGCGTGAAGTAGACGAAGCCCGTGAACAGGCCGTACAGCTGCAGCGCCTCGGCCTGTGTCCAGCCGAAGCCCGGGTTGGCCGCCTCGGTGCCCGCAATGACCGACAGCACCAGCAGCGCGCGCATGCCGTAGTAGCTGAATCGCTCCCACATTTCGGTGGCGAACAGCAGGAACAGGCCCTTCGGGTGGCCTAGGAAGGTGCCCTGGGGCACTTGGACGTCGCTGGTCATTGGGGATCCCTGTTTCAGGCGGCGACGGGGGTGCTTCCCCGCGCCAAGATGGCAGGAGTCTCCACGATTTTGCATCGCGGCGGCAAGGAGTTATGCGATGGGCGCCCGCCGCGGGGCGGTGCCCCGATGGGCTTACCAGCCCCTGCCGATGCCCAGTTTCATGTTCACGATCGAAAAGTACAGCAGCACCAGGTTTTCCACCGGCACATCGTCCATCAAGCCGCTCTGCACGGTGTTCGGTGCGCCCGGCTCCGGATCACCCGACATATTGTCCTTGATCATCTTCTTGGTGCCCTTCTCGAAGCCCTTCTTGGCCACCTTCGCGACGACGTCGTTAGCCTCGTCGACGAAGCGCTTCTCGACGTCGGTGTCGATCACCTTGGTCCACACGTTGAAGGGGACGGGCAGCTTCTTGAAGATCTTCTTGATCCATTCCCCGCCGAACAGGGCCTGCGCGGCGCCGGAACTCGCGATCTTGAGTCCGCCCGTGCTCAGCGCCTTGCCGAAGCTGTCTCCGGCGGCCAGCGAGGTGCCCGCTTCAAGGGTACCCTGGGCGACGATGAGCACGTACTCCCCTGCCGTGGTGAGTTTCGCACCGCTGATCTTGAAGGCGCCAAGGAACATGCTGCCGGCGCCGTAGAGCGCCGCGGCGCCGACGTTGCCGGTGTCCTGGTACTTGCCGAAGCCCTTCATGGCCGAGCTGCCGGCCAGCAGGCCGGAGGCGGCGCCGCCGGTCGCGATCGTCGAACCGATCGCCACCACGTCGGCCGAGGTGTCGCGGATGAACCGGCTCGCATCGATCAGGCCGTCGTAGTCCTTGACCGACTTCTCCATCGCCTGCAGGTTCTGCTGCTGGACGTCCTTGAGTATGTTGGTGAACTGGGCACGCTGGGCCGCAGTGCGCTTGACCTTGTACTCGATGTCGAACGCGATGTCGTACATCGACTGGGCCGCGCGCTGCGTGTAGCTGACCATGTCGGCACTGGTCGCGCGCCTGGCGAAGTCCCGGACTGTGTCCCACTCGACCTCGAGCGTCACGACGTCAGGCATGCTCCAGCTGAACGGGTTGCTCCACGAGGACTGTGACAGGGTCACCTTGTCGTAGAGATCTATCTGGTAGTAGGTCTGCCAGTACGACATGACCAGGCGCTCGATCACGTCCCAGTCGACGGCGTACTCCTGGCCGCTGCGTGTCGTCACAAACTGATAGGCCATGGCAGGGTGCTCCGGGTAGTTGCGCGTCCTGTGCGTTGAAGCACTCTCACGGGACCTTTCCTAGTCTCGCGTCTGTCGCGGTGCGGCGGCAAGGGGGCATCGTACCCCTTATCGGCTACGCGGCCCTGTCAGCGCACGCCGCCCATCAGGCGCGTCAGCGGCTTCGCTAGCAGCAGCAGGATCACGCCGACGATCACGCCGTACCAGGTGATGCCCATGAAGCGGGCTGGCATGGCGGCGACGTCGCCCGCGTCGAAGGTGCCGGCGATCAGGCCGGCCAGCAGCTTGCCCAGCGAGCTCGCCAGGAACCACACGCCCATCATCTGGCCGACGAAGCGCGCCGGCGCCAGCTTGGTCACCGTCGACAGGCCCACCGGGCTCAGGCACAGCTCGCCGAACACGTGGATCATGTAGGTCAGCACCAGCCAGTGCACCGGCGATTCGAAGCCGGCGGCGACGATGCTGGCGGCATGCACCATGAACAGGAAGCCGCAGCCCATCAGGATCAGCGCCAGGCCGAACTTCACGGGCACGGTCGGGTCCAGCATGCGGCGGGCCAGGGCGACCCAGAGCATGGAGAACAGCGGCGCGAACACGATCACGAACAGCGGCGGCACGCTCTGCAGCCAGCCGGCCGGGATCTCGAAGCCGCCGATGGTCCGGTCCACGAAGCGCTTCGCGAACAGGTTCAGCGACGAGCCGCCCTGCTCGTAGCCGGCCCAGAACAGCGCGCAGGCGACGAACATGCTGAGCAGCACGACGACGCGGCGCCGCTCCACCGGCTCGAGGCCCGCGAAGAAGAACAGGTAGATGAAGTAACCAGCGGCCATGCTCACCAGCACCCAGGCCGCCCGCTTGGCGAGCGAGGCCGGATCGACGGGGATGACGCCGGTCAGGCACAGCCCGAGGCCCAGCAGGACGACGGCAAGGCCGATGCCGAGCTTGCGCCAGTCGCCGGCCAGGCCGCTGCCACCGTCGCTTCGGATGGGCGCCGCGCCGGCGCCCGCCAGGCGCTCGCGGCTGAGCCAGAACTGCAGCGTGCCCACCGGGATGGCCACCGCCGCGGCCAGGAAGCCCCAGCGCCAGCCGTACTGTTCAGCCAGGAAACCGGCGATCAGCGGCCCGATGAAGGCGCCGAGGTTGATGCCCATGTAGAAGATCGTGAAGCCCGCGTCGCGCCGCGCGCCGCCCTCGGGGTAAAGCTGTGCGACCAGCGTCGACACGTTGGGCTTCAGCAGCCCGACGCCGAGGATGATGGTGATGAGGCCGGCGAAGAACAGCGCCGGCGGGCCGGGGATCACGAGCAGGGCGTTGCCGAGGGTCATGAGCATGCCGCCCGCCACCACGGCGCGCTGCGCGCCCACCAGCCGGTCGGCGATCCAGCCGCCCGGCAGGGCCGCCATGAAGGTCGCGGCCGTGTAGAGGCCGTAGATCGCGGTGGCGGTCTTGTCGTCGAGGCCGAAGCCGCCGGACTGCACCGAGTCGACGAGGAACAGCACCAGCAGGGCGCGCATTCCGTAGAACGTGAAGCGCTCCCACATCTCGGTGAAGAACAGCGTCGACAGCGCGCGCGGGTGTCCGAAGAAGCTCACGTCTACTCCTGCTCGTCATCGTCCTTGGGGACGGCGCGGCCGCGCATGAGCAGGCGCGACGCCAGGACTCCGCCCTCGTAGAGCACGTACATGGGCAGCGCCATGAGCGTCTGCGACACCGCATCGGGCGGCGTCAGGAACGCGGCCACCACGAAGATGCCCAGCAGCACGTAGCCGCGGTGCTTCGACAGCGACTCGACCTTGACGATGCCGGTGAGCACCAGCAGCACCGTTGCGATCGGCACCTCGAAGGCCACGCCGAAGGCGAAGAACAGCAGCATCACGAAGTCGAGGTACTGCGTCATGTCAGTCATCATCGTCACGCCCGCGGGCGTGGTCGCGACGAAGAACTTGAACATGACCGGGAACACGACGTAGTAGCCGAAGGCGACGCCGGTGTAGAACAGCACGATGCTGGAGAGCAGCAGCGGCATGGCGAAGCGCTTCTCGTGGCGATAGAGCCCTGGCGCGACGAAACCCCAGATCTGGTGCAGCACGAGCGGCATCGCCAGGAACACGGCCACGAACAGCGCGAGCTTGAACGGCGTCATGAACGGCGCCGTGACGCTGGTCGCCACCAGCGTGGCGCCGGCCGGCAACTGCTCGATGAGCGGCCTGGCCACGAACGTGAAGATCTCGTTCATGTACCAGAGGCAGGGCAGGGCGAGCACGGCGACCGCGATCACCGCCCTGAGCAGGCGGTCGCGAAGTTCGAGCAGGTGGGTGATCAGCGAGCCTTCGCCGAGCTTCTCGTCGTGGGCGGGCTCGCTCATGCCGGGGCCTTCATGCGCCGGGGCTTCTGTCGTCCGATGCGGCAGGCGCCTCGCCCGCAGGCGCCGCGGTGCCGTCGCTGGCGGGCGCTTCGTCGGCGGCCGGGGCAGGCGTGACGACGGAGGCGGCAGCGCCGCTCGCGGCAATGGAGGCGGCCGCGGTGGCCACGTCGCTGGCCGGCGTCACGGGGGGCGTGTAGAGGGAATCCGCCTTGGGCAAGCCCTGTTCGGCGCGCAGCACCTCGTCGTCCAGCTGGTCCTTGAGGTTGCGCGCCATCGCCCGCGCCCGCCCGGCCCAGCGGCCGACCTGCGCGGCGACGCGCGGGAGCTTTTCCGGTCCCAGCACCAGCAAGGCGATGCCGAGGATCAGGATGATCTCGGTGAAGCCGACCTCGAACATGGTCTATCCGCTGCGGCGGGTCAGACGCTCTTGGTGTCCTTGGTGGTGTCCGGCTGCTTGGTCGTATTGAAGTCGGCGTCGGGGCGCTGCTCCTGGTTCAGCTGCTTCGTGCCTTCTTCGGTGTCGCCTTCGTTCATCGCCTTCTTGAATCCCTTGACCGCCGAGCCGAGGTCCGAGCCGATGTTGCGCAGTTTCTTGGCGCCAAAAATCAGCAGCGCAATGGCCAGGATGACGAGCAGTTCGCGGAAACCGATACCCATTGTCTTGATCTCCAGCCCCTCGGGGCACGTCAGCGGATAATACGTGGTAACAATCGTGCCAGGCACCATTGTTACCGGGCGGGCGGCACCTCGAGCCAGAAAGTAACGGGTCCGTCGTTGACCAGTTCGACCTGCATGTGCGCGCCGAATTCCCCTGTCGCGATCCCTGGCAGTCGTTCCCGGGCCCGCGCGACAAAGTAGTCAAACAGGCGCCGGCCCTCGTCAGGAGTGGCCGCAGTGCTGAATCCGGGCCGCGTGCCCTTGCCGGTCTCGGCCGCCAGCGTGAACTGGGGCACCAGCAGCAGTTCGCCCTGGCAGTCTGCGACGCTGAGGTTCATGCGGCCGGCCTCGTCGGGAAAGACCCGGTAGCTGACCAGGCGCTCCAGCAAGCGGTCCGCCTCGAGCTCCGAGTCGCCGCGCTGCACCCCCACAAGCACCAGCAGGCCGCGCCCTATCGCGCCGGTGAGGCGGCTGTCGACGCTGACCTGGGCCCTCGTGACGCGCTGCAATAAGCCGATCATGATTATAAATTACCACTCAATATCAAAAAATTGACGAATTCGGATTCTCAATTTCCACAACGTGAGAATTACCAGTAGAGATCGCGAAATATCAAAGAAATCAGATTGAATTCAGAAAAAGTGGGAAATACTGCTCAATCTCGCGCGCGGAACGGGCTATTGGTGGTCAACAACAGCGCGTAACACCCTGCCACTTGCGCTGCTGCTCCTCCCGGAAGAACTCAGGCCGCGTCAGCACAGCCTGGGTCGGGTGGTGTTGCCGCTGGTGGGCGAGGTAGCGCCGGTAGCGCCCCTCGCCCGAGTAATCGTGCACGAGCGCGCGCCAGGCCCGCAGGAGCCGGTTCATGTCGAGGCCTGCCCGAGCTGGGTCGCCACATAGGGCGCCTCGGAGGTCCCCGACTCGATTCCGCGCAGCGCCCGGCTGCAGACCCGCAGCATGTCCGCCACCACGATCCACAGCACGGCCAGCAGGAACACCGCGATCCAGGCGTCCAGGCGCTGGTTGAAGATCAGCTGCGGCGCGATGGCCGCCTTCTCGGGCGGCAGCAGGCCGGCGGCGAGCTTCGCGGCGAGGTCGTTGGCCGCGGCGTGGAAGCCCACCCGGACGTCGGTGCTGAACAGCTTCTCCCACACGGCGGTCGTCGTGACGACCGCGAGCCAGGCCAGCGGCACGCCGGTGATCCAGGCGTACCTGGCCCTGCCGGATTTCACGAGGATGCTGGTGCCCACGCACAGCGCGATGGCCGCCAGCATCTGGTTGGCGATGCCGAACAGGGGCCAGAGCAGGTTCACGCCGCCGTTCGGGTCGATGACGCCCACGTACAGGAAGTAGCCCCAGCCGCCGACGACGATGGCGCTGGTCAGCAGCACCGAGGGATACCAGGACGTGCGGCCCAGCGCGGGATGCAGGTGACCCAGCATGTCCTGCAGCATGAAGCGGCCGACGCGCGTGCCGGCGTCGAGCGTGGTGAGGATGAACACGGCCTCGAACATGATCGCGAAGTGGTACCAGACCGACAGCAGGCCCTGGCCGAAGGCCGAGGCGAAGATGCTGGCCATGCCCACGGCGAGCGACGGCGCGCCGCCCGTGCGGCCGAACAGCGTGCTCTCGCCCATGCTCGCGGCTAGCGCGTGCATCTGCGCCTCGTCCACCGTGAAGCCCCAGGAGCTGATGGTCGCGACCGCCTCCGCCGCCGTCGCGCCGACGATGCCGGCCGGGCTGTTGATGGCGAAGTAGACGCCCGGGTCCAGCAGCGTGGCGGCGATCAGGGCCATGATCGCCACGAACGACTCCAGCGCCATGCTGCCGTAGCCGATCAGCCGGATGTCGCCCTCGCTGGAGACCATCTTGGGCGTGGTGCCGCTCGCGACCAGCGAGTGGAATCCCGAGATGGCGCCGCAGGCGATGGTGATGAACACGAAGGGGAACACCTTGCCGCCGAACACCGGGCCCGTGCCGTCGATGAACTGCGTGACGGCCGGCATCTTGAGGTCGGGCTGCATGACCACGATGGCGACCGCGAGCAGCACGACCGTACCCAGCTTGAGCACCGTCGAGAGGTAGTCGCGCGGCGCGAGCAGCAGCCACACCGGCAGCACGGCCGCCATGAAGCCGTAGATCATGATCGACCAGGCCAGCGGCAGGCCTGGATGGTCGAACCACACGGCCCACGCCGGCTGGTGGGAAATCCAGCCGCCGAGGAACACCGCGCCCAGCAGCAGCGCGACGCCGATGATCGAGCCCTCCAGCACCTGGCCAGGGCGGAAACGGTGCAGGTACAGGCCGACGAACACCGCGATCGGGATCGTCGCCGCGACGGTCGAGGTCGCCCAGGGGCTGTGCTTCATCGCATTGACGACCACCAGGCCGAGCACCGCGATCAGGATGATCATGATCACGAAGGTGCCCAGCAGCGCGGCCCAGCCGCCGACCGGGCCCAGCTCGTCGCGGGCCATCTGGCCCAGGCTCCGGCCGTTGCGGCGCACCGAGAAGAACAGCGTCACCATGTCCTGCACGCAGCCGCCCAGCACGCCGCCGACCAGGATCCACAGGGTGCCTGGCAGGTAGCCGAACTGCGCGGCGAGCGTGGGGCCGATCAGCGGGCCCGGGCCTGCGATCGCAGCGAAATGGTGGCCGAAGGCGAGCCAGCGATGCGTGGGCCAGTAGTCGCGGCCGTTGTTGAGTCGCTCGGCCGGCGTGGCGCGCGTCGGGTCGATGACCAGCACCTTGGCCGCGATCCAGGCCGCATAGAAGCGGTAGCCGAGCGAGTAGACGCACACGGCCGCGGTGACCAGCCACAGCGAGTTGATGGTCTCGCCGCGGTGCAGCGCGATGACGCCGATGGCGGCGGCACCGAGGCCGGCCACGGCCAGCCACCCGAGCCGTCGGACCCAATTCGTAGATTGCAGCATCACCAGACCCCCCCGGGCAGACTGCGCCGGAGTCTAGCGTGCAAGCGCCTGCGCGTGGTGGCGCAGGTGATCCTCGATGAAGGTGGAGACGAAGTAGTAGCCGTGGTCGTAGCCGGCACGCGGACGATAGTCGACGGCCTGGCCGGCTCGCCTGCAGGCCTCGAGGAACAGCTCCGTCTTCAGCTGCTGTTCGAGGAAGCCGTCGGCGAGCCCCTGCTCGACCAGGATCGTTGCCGGGTGGCGCTGCCGCGCCACGAGTTCGGTCGCGTCCCAGTCGGCCCAGGCCGCGCGGTCCAGGCCCAGGTAGCCGCCGAAGGCCTTCTGTCCCCAGGGGCACTGCGTGGGCGCGGAGATGGGCGCGAAGGCCGACACCGAGCGGTACAGGCCGGGGTTGCGCAGCGCGCAGACCAGCGCGCCGTGGCCGCCCATCGAGTGCCCGGTGATGCCCTGTCGCGTGGTGTCGCCGGGAAAATGGCCGGCGATCAGCGCAGGCAGCTCGCGGGTCACGTAGGAATGCATGCGGTAGTGCGCGGACCAGGGCTCGACGGTCGCGTCCAGGTAAAAGCCCGCGGCCAGGCCGAAATCCCAGTCCAGGTCGTCGCCCGGCAGCCGCACGCGCGGACTGGTATCGGGGGTGACCAGCATCAGGCCCAGTTCGGCCGCGACGCGCTGCGCGCCGGCCTTGATCGCGGCCGTCTCCTGCGTGCAGGTGAGCCCGGCGAGGTAATAGAGGACCGGGACGGGCCCGCGATCGGCCTGCGGCGGGCGATAGACGCCGAAGCGCATCTCCGCCGCGCATTCACGCGAAGCGTGCGCGTAGAAGCCCTGGACGCCGCCGAAGCAGGCCTGCTCGGAGAGGACCCGTGGCGCGCTCAAGGGAAAGTCACCACGCTGCGGATCGATTCGCCGCTGTGCATCAGGTCGAACGCGTCGTTGATGCGCTCCAGCGGCATCACGTGGGTGATCAGCGGGTCGATCTCGATCTTGCCGTCCATGTACCAGTCGACGATCTTCGGCACGTCGGTGCGGCCGCGCGCGCCGCCGAAGGCCGTGCCCTTCCAGACGCGTCCGGTCACGAGCTGGAAGGGCCGCGTGCGGATCTCCTGGCCTGCGCCCGCGACGCCGATGATGATCGACTCGCCCCAGCCGCGGTGGCAGCACTCCAGCGCCTGGCGCATGAGGTCGACGTTGCCCACGCACTCGAAGCTGTAGTCCGCGCCGCCGCCGGTGAGGTTCACGAGGTACGGCACCAGCTCGCCCTCGACTTCCCTGGGATTCACGAAGTGCGTCATGCCGAAACGCTCGGCCAGCGCCTTGCGCGCGGGGTTGATGTCGACGCCCACGATCTTGTCGGCGCCGGCGAGCCGCGCGCCCTGGATCACGTTGAGGCCGATGCCGCCTAGGCCGAAGACCACGACGTTGGCGCCCGGCTCGACCTTCGCCGTGTTGATGACCGCGCCGATGCCAGTCGTGACACCGCAGCCGATGTAGCAGACCTTGTCGAAGGGCGCATCCTCGCGGATCTTCGCCACCGCGATCTCGGGCAGCACGGTGAAGTTCGAGAAGGTCGAACAGCCCATGTAGTGGTGGATCTTCTCGCCACCGATCGAGAACCGGCTGGTACCGTCCGGCATCACACCCTGGCCCTGCGTGGTACGGATCGCGGTACACAGGTTGGTCTTGTGTGAGGTGCAGCTCCTGCACTCGCGGCACTCGGGCGTGTAGAGCGGGATCACGTGGTCGCCCTTCTTCAGGCTGCGCACACCCGCACCCACATCGACCACGACCCCCGCGCCCTCGTGCCCGAAGATGACCGGGAACAGGCCCTCGGGATCCGCTCCCGAGCGTGTGAACTCGTCCGTGTGGCACACGCCCGTGGCCCTGATTTCGACCAGTACTTCGCCTGACCTCGGACCGTCGAGGTCGACAGTAGTCACTTCGAGGGGCTGGCTGGCAGCATACGCAACGGCGGCGCGGGTCTTCATTGATCGCTCCCTGGGGTCGGTGTGATGCGGGAAGGGCGAGGCCCGATCATAGCCACGCCGACGAGGACATTCACGAGTGGGGGGGTAACGGGCCGGCGGTGAACGGGGCGTCCAGGTCTCCATCTGCAGGCGCCCTTCGGGCATCGTGAATGACTCCGGCGGCCGGCATCGCGCCGCACCAGACCGCACGGGATCGCACTGGATCGCACCACACCGGGTCGCACCGCGCCGGGTTGTGTCGCACCGGGTCGTACCGCGCCGGGTCGTACCGCGCCGGGTCGCACCGCACCGGGTTGTATCGCACCGGGTCACGTCGTGCCGGGTTGCGTCGTACCGGGTTGCGTCGTCACATGGAATCCGCCAAGGTGTCGGGCACAGTTTCACGAGTTCCCCGGGGGAACGATGATCGGATACGCAACGGTCGGCACCAACGATCTCGCCCGCGCCGCAGCCTTCTACGACGAGCTGTTCGCGCTGCTGGGCGCGAAGCGCATGTTCGAAACACCGCGCGGGGTTTTCTGGACGAAGGGCCAGGGCCCGTTCTTCGGGATTCTCAAGCCGTTCAACGAGCAGCCCGCAACTTTCGGCAACGGTACAGTGATCGGGCTCGAGGCGGACGCCGACGAGATCTCCGCCAGTGTGCATGCTCTGGCGCTGCGCCTGGGCGGCCAGGACGAAGGCGCTCCCGGTGTGCGCTCTCCGGGCTGGTTCTGTGCCTATTTCCGCGATCTCGACGGCAACAAGCTCAACGTCTACCACCGGAGCTGACGCGCGGCGCTGCCGCCGCTCACGCACGCCCCGCGCTACACCACCCGTCGTTTCCGCAACGCGGGCAACCGTGCTCCGTCGCAGCGATCCCCGCAGGGTGCACAGGCGCTACCGCAGCAGCAGCCGCACCTTCTGGAGGTCCTCCGCCGTGTCGACGCCGGGCCCCGGCACCTCGCGCGCTTCGGCGACGGCGACAGTCATGCCGAGCGCAAGCGCACGCAGCTGTTCGAGCCGTTCCGTCTGTTCCAGCACGACGGGCGATGCCGCCGCGAAGCGCCTGAGCGCGTCGACACGATAGGCATAGAGCCCCAGATGCCGCCAGGCGCCAGCGAACTCGCGCTGGCTCGCGAGCCCGGCCGGCGCACCGTCGCGTGCCCATGGAATCGGCGCACGGCTGAAGTACAGCGCATGTCCGTCGTCACGCCACACGACCTTCACCACATTCGGGTCGAGGAATTCAGCGAGGCTGCGCACCGGGGTCGCGAGCGTTGCAAGGTCCGCGGCCGCATCGCACGCCAGCAGCTCGGCAACCTGGCGGATATTCGCTGGAGGAATCAGCGGCTCGTCGCCCTGCACATTGACGACGATCGCCGCACCGGACCAGTCGCGTCTTATCGCGACCTCCGCGAGACGATCCGTACCCGAGACATGCGCGGCTGAGGTCAACTCGACGGTGGCACCGAAGGCGCGTGCAGCGTTGGCGATGCGTGCATCGTCGGTCGCAACGACGACCTCCGTCGCGCCACTCGCCACCGCACGCTCGAAGACGTGCGCCAGCATCGGCCGCCCGGCGAGGTCCGCGAGCGGCTTGCCGGGCAGGCGTGCCGCGGCGTAGCGGGCGGGAATGACGACGCGGAAAGACACTGGAGCCCGGACGTTCAGCGGTGCCCGAGCACCGGATCGTCGGCAGGAATCTGGCGCGCTTCATCCTCCAGCAGCCACGGAATGCCGTCGTGGATCGGGTAGATGAGCCGGTCGGCACGGCACAGCAGCTCGCCGGAATCGCGCAGGAACTGAAGCGGTCCCTTGCAGACCGGGCAGGCCAGAATGTCGAGCAGGCGTTGATCCATGTCGTCCTCTTCATCTGCCGCGAGCGATCGCGACACCGGTCAGGCAGCCACTCGCCACACGGGTCCGGGGGTCATGCCCGATGCCGTCGCAGGCCCCGTTCGATGTGGTTCAGCAGCATCTCTCCGTCGGCAGCTTCGAACACCGCCTCAACGGGCACGTACCAGGCATCGACCGGGCGGCGACCGTGGGATTTTACGGCATCCTTCTCGGTCATCAGCACAGGAACGCCATCCGCCTCGAGCCCCGCCTGCTGCCAGTCGGCGTGGTCGGGCAGCGCCCTCTCCCGTGGCTCGAGACCGGCAGCACGCAGCAGCGCGAAGAAGCGCTGGGGATGCCCGATCCCGGCGACGGCCCTTAGCGGCACGCCCCGGAATGACGCCAGCGGCCGGCGCGCGTCACCCGCGAGCGACACGGCATCGCCGGCCTCGAGCCTCATACGCAGCGCACCAGGGCGTTCGAACCCCGGCCCGTTCACAACGACAGCGTCGACGGCATCGAGCCGCCACGGTCCTTCGCGCAGCGGGCCCGCCGGCAGCAGGCGCCCGTTGCCGATGCCGCGGGCGCCGTCGACCACGGCGATCTCGACGTCACGCGCAAGCGCGAGATGCTGCAGGCCATCGTCGCAGATCACGACATCGACGGTGTTCCCGAGCAGCGCGATGGCCGCACGACGCGAACGGCCTGCGACCACGGGGGCCACATCGCGACGCGCCATCAGTACAGCCTCGTCGCCGGACCGTGCGGCGTCCGCATCCGTACCTACGCGGTGCACATCGCGCCGGCTGCCACCGAAGCCGCGGCTCACGATACCGACGCGGTGGCCGCGGTCACCCAGGGCCGCGGCGAGCCACAGCGTCAGCGGGGTCTTGCCTGTTCCGCCCACCGAGATATTGCCGACCACGATAACTGGAACCGGCGCCCGCCACGTGCGCAGCAGGCCCGCGCGGTACAGGCCGCGGCGCAACGCGCTAGCGGCCCGGAACCCGAGCGCGAGCGGCAGCAGCCAGTGGCCGCGACCGTCGCCATACCAGACCCGCAGCAAGGCGGCGTGCAGCCCTTCGGCAAGCGTCGCGCGGCGACTCATCGGCAAGGTCCGCGCGACGGCCGCTCAGGCGTTGAACTGCAGCCGGTGCAGTCCGGCATAAATACCGCCGCGTGCCAGCAGCTCTGCATGCGTGCCGCGCTCGACGATCGCACCGTCCTGCATCACCAGGATCAGATCGGCCGTCTCGATCGTGGAAAGGCGGTGGGCGATCACCAGGGTCGTGCGCCCATGCCTCAGCTCCGCGAGAGCCCCCTGGATCACACGCTCCGACTCGGAATCGAGCGCCGCGGTCGCCTCATCGAGGACCAGCACCGGCGCGTCCTTGAGCAGCGCGCGCGCAATCGCCACGCGCTGCCGCTGACCGCCCGACAGCAGCGCGCCACGATCACCCACCGGCGTGTCGAGGCCCTGCGGCAGCTCGTCCGCGAACTCCAGCACATGCGCGGCGCGAGCCGCGCGCTCGATGGCGTCGAGCGAAGCATCCGGTGCTCCGAAGGCGATGTTGTTGCGCAAGGTATCGTCGACGAGCAGCACGTCCTGGCTCACCATCGCGATCTGCCGGCGCAGATCGACACGCCGGTACTCGCGCAGGTCGAAGCCGTCGAGCAGGATGCGCCCCGCAGTCGGGTCGTAGAAGCGCGGAATCATCGAAACGAGCGTCGACTTGCCGCTGCCGGAGCGGCCGACGATGGCGATGGTGCGTCCCGACCCGGTGGTGAAGCTCACGTCGGACAGCACCGGCCCGGGCCCACCGACGTACCCGAAGTCCACGTGCTCGAACGCGAGCTCGCCGCGGGCGCGCGCGAGCCGGCGCGGGCCGCCCTCGTCCTCGGCGGCCTCGTCGAGCACCTCGAACACGCTGTGCCCGGCGGTGATGCCCTGCTGCAGGGGAGCGGCAATACCCACCAGTCGGCGCAGCGGCGACATCAACATCACCAGTGCGGCCAGGAAGGATGTGAAGCCCCCCACGCTCATGTGGTCGCGGAACACCGAGCGCAGCGCAAAGAACAGGATCAGACCGAGCCCGATCGCCGCAATGAACTGCACCACCGGATTCGAGATCGCGCGCACCGCGATCAGCCGCATGTGGTTGTGGCGGTTGCGTTCGTTGGCGATCTCGAAGAGCCGCTCCTCGTGCGCCTCGGCGGTGAACACCTTGATCAGCCGCTGGCCATCGATGGCCTCCCTGGCCACGCGCGTGACATCCGCGACAGAACTCTGGATGCGCATGCTGTAGCGGCGGAACAGGCGGTTCGCCGTGCGCACCAGGAACGCGATCACCGGTGCGATCGCGAGTGCCGCTGCCGTGAGCTGCCAGTTGCTCCAGAACAGGTAGCCGAGCAGGCCCGCGATCGTCAGCGTGTCCTTGATGAGTGCCGTGGTGGCGGTCGTGGTCGCCTCCGAGACCAGCTCGACGTTGTACGTGAGCCTCGCGAGCAGCTCCGCCGGCGGATGGCGGTCGTAATAGCTCACCGGCAGCACCAGCAGGTGCCGGAACACGTCGGCGCGCAGCGCCTTGATCACCGCGCGACCCACGTGACCCGGGCCGAAGTTCGCGAGGTAATCCCCCGTGCCGCGCACGACGAACAGGCCCACGATCGCGAGCGGTATCCACGCGACCATGCGCGGGTCGCGCTCGACGAAGGTGCCGTCCAGGAACGTCCGGACCAGGAACGCAATGCCGGTGTCGACGGATGCGAACAGCGCCATCCCGAGCACTCCGAGCGCCATCATCGGCCAGTGGGGCTTCGCGTAACTGAACAGGCGTACCAGTACCCGCTGCGGATCGACGGGTTCAGCCACCGGTGGCCTCGTCCACGGTCGCGATGTTCACGCGCGTGAACCCGAGCGTGGCCGCTGCTTCCATGGCCGTCACCACGCTCTGGTGGCTGGCCCGGCCGTCCGCGCGGATGGTCACCGGCTGGTCGCGGCGCTCGCCGGCCGCCTTGGTGAGTGCCGCCGACAGCGTGGCGCGGGCGTTGTTGACGAGCATGCGCTCATTGACGCGGTAACCACCCTCGGCCGTCACGGTGATGACGAGCGGCTCGCCGCGTGGAGCGGCCGGCTGCCGGGTGGTACGCGGCAACTCGACGCGCAGCCGGCCTTCCTGCACGAAGGTCGTCGACACCATGAAGAAAATCACCAGCAGCAGCACGACGTCGATCAGCGACGTCAGGTTCAGCTCGAGTTCCTCGCGGCGCCGCGTCTGGAGCTTCATGTGCCGGTGAGGTCGACGACGGTCGCGGCAACGGCGGACGGCGGTACGCCCGTCGTGGCCGCAGCAACCCCTGCGGGTGGACTCCGATCGAGCGCCTGCACCAGCTTCATGGCTTCCTTTTCCATGTCGATGACCAGCGCGTCGACCTTGCCGCGCAGGTAGCGATAGGCGACGAGCGCCGGAATGGCCACGATCAGCCCGGCAGCCGTGGTGATCAGCGCCTCGCCGATACCGCCCGACAGCACACGTGGATCGCCGACACCCTGCGTCGTGATGGCATTGAACGCGTTGATGATGCCGGTCACGGTGCCGAGCAATCCGAGCAGCGGAGAGACCACGGCCACGGTACCGAGCGTGTTCAGGAAACGCTCCAGCTCGTGCACGACGTGCCGGCCCGTGTCCTCGACGGCTTCCTTCAGCACGTCGCGGCTGCGGTGGCGGTTGGCGAGCCCCGCGGCCAGCACGCGGCCGAGCGGCGAGTTCTGCTCCAGCGCCGCGATATGCCGGTCCGTGAGCGTGCGGGTCTCCACGAGCTTCCAGACCTTGCCGGTCAGATCGCGCGGAATGACCCTGTTCGCCTGCAACGTCCATAGCCGCTCGAGCACGATTGCCAGCGCGGTGATGGAACACAGCAGGATGGGCCACATGACCGGCCCACCAGCCTTGAAGATTTCCCACATGCGGCGCGAATCATACCGTGCATGCCCCGGATGCTGTACCCGGCCCTGTGTCGGGTACCCGCCACAGGGGGAGACCTGCCCGGCGGCACCGGTTTGCGGCCACGCAGCGGCCCATGCCGCAGCGGCATGCGTGCCGCGTCGCGGGTACACAGCGGCGAGCGCAGCCGCCGTGCGTGCAGCGTCGCAGAGGTACCGCCGTCAATGACACACCGCCATCCGCGCAGCTTCGCGGGCGTACCGCGGCCCATGCCACGACGGCGTCATACGTGCACCTGCGTCGGTACACCGCCGTCAATGCCGCACCGCCATGAGCGCAGAGCGCAGGGATCATCACCATGGCAACGCCTGCCACCAGCCGGCATCCGCGTGAACGGGGCGGGCGAATACCCTGCGCGCAGGGATCATCACCATGGCGACGCCTGCCACCAGCGCCGCGCCACCTCGCGCTCGGTCGTGGCCTCGACGGCCGGCGGTGTGGCACCGAGGCGAACGCGGATGGCGCCGTCGCGATCCGTGCGCAGCAGCGTGGCGCCGGCACCGCGCCACGCCGCCACCACGCGGTCGGCAGGCATGCCCCAGCGGTTGCCGAAGCCAGCGGAAACCAGTGCAAGGCGCGGGCGCGTGGCATCGACGAAGGTCGCGGCGGAGGAATGGCGGCTGCCGTGGTGCGGCACCAGCACCACATCCGCCGGACCCGCCCAGCGGTCCGCAGCCATCGTCTCGATGCGCGCACCGATATCGGCCGTCAGCAGCGCGCGGGCCGCGCCCGTCTGTACCGCAAGCACGCAGGAACCGTCGTTGTCGTCGAGATCGGCGCCCGGCGGCGGATGCAGTACCTCGAAACGCACGCCGTCGTGCCACCAGCGCTGTCCCTGCCGGCAGGCGCTGGCTCCGGCTGCGCGCGGCGTGCCTCCCGCCAGCACGCGATGCGGCGCAAAGGCCTCACGCACCGCCGCGGCCCCGCCGGCATGATCCGCGTCCGGATGGCTCACGACCAGCACGTCGAGGCGCCGCACCTGGCGGGTCGCGAGATAGGGCACGACGGTCTGCGCCGCGGCGCTGGAATCGCCCATGAACGCCGGACCGGCATCGAACAGCATTGCATGGTTGCGCGTCAGCACCGCCGCGGCGAGCCCCTGTCCCACGTCGAACAGCACGAGTTCCGCGGCCCCCGCTGGCGGCCGTACATCACGTGCGCCAATGAGTGCCAGACCGGCGATGAGCGCGAGGCCGCGCAGGGTCGCGAGGGGCAGCCACAGCGCGAGCGCGAACAGTGCGCCGGCGCCAGCGAGCGC
Source organism: Gammaproteobacteria bacterium (assembly GCA_020851435.1). Lineage (GTDB taxonomy): Bacteria > Pseudomonadota > Gammaproteobacteria > Steroidobacterales > Steroidobacteraceae > JADZCS01. The sequence goes on from JADZCS010000043.1 coordinate 31,222, forward strand.
GGCGAGTGGCAATGGGGCAAGGTGACGCAGCGCGGCACCGAACCCTGCGAGCCATTCGAGCAGGGGCAGGATGGCCTCGAGCAGATGCCCGGCCAGTCGATAGGCCACCGCATCGAGCCCGAGTCCCAGCGTCGTGCACGCGACACCCGCCAGCACGGGCGGCAGCACGACACCACCGAAGAATGGTACGGCAGCGAGATTGGCAATCGGCGCAACCCACGACAGGCTGCCGAAGAACAGCGCGAGCGGTACGGCGAGGCCCAGCGTGACGGCGGCCTGCGCGCGCAACAGCCCGAACACCCGCAACAGCATGCCGCGCTCCGGCGCTGCGGGCAGGGCGAGCAGCGCGGCGACGGCCAGGAACGACAGCCAGAAGCCCGGCGTCGCGAGCGCCAGGGGATCCGTGGCCGCGATGACGACCGCGGTCGCCAGCAGCCACGATCCCGGCCGCGCATGGCGGCGCAGGGCGCGCAGCGCGAGCAGCAGCGCGACACCCGCGAAGGTCCGCAGCGTCGGCACCGAGGCACCGGCGAGCAGTGCGTATGCCCCGGTACCCGCACCCATCACCACGATCGTGAGCGACAGACGGCTCCGGCCCAACCGTGGCGGCAGCGGCAGCCGATACAGCGCCGCAACGCCCGCGACCAGCCATGCGGCGAAGGAGGTCACGTGCATTCCCGAGATCGCGAGCAGATGTACCGTGCCGGTCGCGACGAAGGCGCGCCAGACATCCGCCGGAATCTCGGCCCGCAGGCCCACCGCCAGGCCCTGCACGAGGCCCTGCACGCGTGGCTCGGCGACGCTCGTCGCGATGCGTGCCGCGATGCGCTGACGCAGGCTGTCGACGGTCTGTCGCGCGTCGGGCGGCGCCAGGCGCGTGCCGCCCTCGCGCATCACCGTCGCGGTGGCGCCGATACCCCGGCGCAGCAGATCCAGCTCACGGTCGAAGCCTCCCGGATTGCGCCAGCCGTGCCGGCAACGCAGGCGCAGTCGCAGCCGCCAGGTCTCGCCGGCGACGAGCGCCGGCGCTTCACCGTACCAGTGCACGAGCACGCGGCGGGGCAGCCGGCCCCGGGTGGAATCGACCCCCGTATCGAGCAGGAAACGTGTGCTGCGAGCACGCCGCGCGGGCGGCTCCGCAATGCGGCCCGTGACCTCGTGCGGCTCGCGGTCGCGCGCGCAGGACCAGTCATCTCGGAGCCGCAGCTGCCCGGCGATCACGACGAGCAGCAGGCCCGCCGCGATCGCAGCAGCCGAGCGGTAGCGCGGCACTGCCCACAGCGGCTGCAGCAGCAGCGCAGGCCACAGCCGCCCGGGATCGGGCAGCTCCGGCAGGGCGAGCACCACGAGGATCGTGGCGAGGAACACGACGGCGGGCATGCGCGGGCGACTCCGGCGACTGGCGCCCACTGTCGCCGCGCACCGCGTGCGGCGGGCGGTGCTTATGCGCTGCGTTCGCGCAGTATTCCTTCCTCCAGCACCAGTACGCGCTGCATGCGCGCGGCAAGCCGCTCGTCGTGCGTGACCACCACGAGGCTGGTGCCCGAGTCACGGTTGAGCTCCAGCATGAGCTCGAACACCTGGCGCGCATTGGCGCCATCGAGGTTGCCCGTGGGCTCGTCGGCGAGCACGACGCGCGGTGCCGTCACCAGCGCACGCGCAACCGCCGCGCGCTGCCGCTCGCCGCCCGAGAGCTCTGCGGGCCGATGCGCGAGCCGCGCGGCCAGCCCGACGCGCCCGAGCATGCGCTCGGCCGCGGCGAAAGCCTCGCGGCGCGGCAGCCGCCGCACGAGCAGCGGCATGGCGACGTTCTCGAGTGCCGAGAACTCGGGCAGCAGATGGTGGAACTGGTAGACAAAACCGAGCGCGCGGTTGCGAAGCCGCCCGCGTGCGACATCATCCAGCGCCGAGAGCGGCTCACCGTCGATGAGGACCGCACCGGCCGTCGGCACGTCGAGCCCGCCCAGGATCTGCAGCAGGGTGGTCTTGCCCGAGCCCGAGGCGCCGATGATCGCGACGCGTTCGCCCGCGCCGATCGCGAGGTCCACGCCGCGCAGCACCGGTACCGTGACCGGGCCCTGACGGAACTCGCGTGCGAGCGCACGACACTCCAGCACCGGATGCTCGTTCATCCCTCTCAGACCTCGTGTCGCAGCGCGTCCGCCGGCGCCGTCCGTGCGGCACGCCAGGCGGGATAGAAGGTCGACAGCACGCCGAGGGCGAGCGCGGTGGCCGCAACGCGCAGCACGTCACCGGTCCGGACGTCAGCCGGCAGCTCGCCGATGAAATAGACACGCTCGTCGACCAGCGTGATGCCGGACAGCGCCTCGATGCCAGCGACGATCGCCGTGATGTTGAACGCGATCAGCAGGCCGGCCGCGATGCCGCCGAGCGTACCGATGAGGCCGATGGCGGCGCCCTGCACCAGGAACACCTGCAGGATCTCGCCCTGGCTCGAGCCCAGCGTACGCAGGATCGCGATATCGCCCTGCTTGTCCTTCACGACCATGACCAGCGTCGAGACGATATTGAAGGCCGCGACCCCGACGACCAGCAGCAGGATCGTGAACAGGATCGAGCGCGTGATCTGGATGGAGCGGAAGAAATTCAGGTGACTGCGCGTCCAGTCGCTGATCGTGAAGCCACCGCCCTGCGCGATGGCGAGATCGCGGATCCAGCGGGGTGCGGCGAGCGGGTCCTCGATCGCGTAGCGCAGCCCCGACACGGCTCCACCCAGGCGCATGAGGCGCTGCGCATCCTGAAGGTTCACGAGCGCGAGCCCGCGGTCGAACTCGTACATGCCGGCATCGAACAGGCCGACGACGGTGAAGCGCCGCATGCGTGGCGTCATGCCAGCCGGTGTCACGTTACCCTCCGCGACCATCAGCGTGAGCCGGTCGCCGGGTTCGACCTGCAGCGCCCGGGCCAGCGCCCGGCCCAGCACGATACCGAACGAGCCCGGCTGCAGCGCCTCGATACGGCCATGCGTCATGCGCGCGGCGAGCGCAACCACGCGCCGCTCCGCAACGGGATCCACGCCGCGGAACTCGACTCCGGCGGTGCGCTCGCCGGCCACCAGCATGGCGCGACCTGCCACGAACGGTGCCACCGCGCGCACACCGCGGGCCCGCGCCGTAGCGGCCTCGAGCCGCCGCCAGTCGTACAGCGGCCCGTCGATGCCCTCGAGCGTGGCGTGCGAAGTCACGTCGAGGATGCGCCCGCGCACCGTCTGCTCGAAGCCGTTCATGACCGACAGCACGACGATCAGCACCATCACGCCGATCGCGATGCCGAGCATCGCGATGCCCGAGACGAACGACACGAAGCGGCTGTCGCGCCGCGTGCGCAGGTAGCGGCCGCCAATCCACCAGGCGTACCGGACCCGCTCACTCATAGCGCAGCGCCTCGGCAGGCGAGACGTGTGCGGCGCGCAGTGCCGGATACACGCAGGCCGCGAGGGTCAGCAGCAGTGACGCACCGGCGACGATCAGCACATCGGCCGCATGCACTTCGGCCGGTATGCGGCTGATGTAGTAGACCTCCGCGTCGACGATCTGGAAGCCGAGCACGTGCTCGATGAACGGCACCACCGTGCCGATGTTCGTCGCGAGCATCAGACCCAGCATCACACCCGCCAGTGCGCCCAGCCAGCCGATCACGGCACCCTGCGTCAGGAACACGCGCGCCACGGCGCCGGGCTCGAGGCCCAGCGTGCGCAGGATTGCGATGTCGCGACGTTTGTCGCTCACGACCATGTACAGGCTCGCCACGATGTTGAAGGCCGCGACTGCCACAATCAGCAGCAGGATCAGCAGCATCATGGTCTTCTCGATGCGGATCGCATGGAAATAGCTGCGGTGCTCGACCGTCCAGTCGCGGCCCTCGAAACCGGGCCCCAGCCGCTCGAGCACCGCGCGCGTGCGCTCCGGTGCCGCGAACACATCGTCGTAGTCGATCCGCAGCAGCGCCGGCGGCCGGCCACCCGCGAGCCTCGACACTTCAGCGAGCGAGCCGAGCGCCAGTACCGTGTCGTGATCGCTGACGCCGGCTTCGATCACACCACCGACGCTCAGCACCTCGATGCGCGGCACCACCACCCCGCCGGCGTCGGTGCGTGGCAGCAGCACGGTGACCTCGTCACCCGGCCGTACTGCGAGCAGTTGCGCGAGGCCGGCGCCCAGCAGCAGGCCCGTCCCGGACAGCGTAGCCGCCTCGCCGGCGACCACGAGCCCCCCGAGCGACCGTTCTGCCATCTCGCCGGCCGGCACACCGCGCAACCGCACCGGCGCGAGCTGCGTACCGGCGGACATCAGCCCCTCGAGTTCGAGCTCGGGCTCGACGCGGCGCACGCCCGGAATCGCGCGCACGGTCGCGACGAGCCGCGGCCAGTCGCGCATGGCGGCCTCCGGGCCGGTGACAGCCGCGTGGCCGGCAAGCGCCAGCAACCGCCCGCGCAGCTCGGCCTCGAACCCGTTCATGACCGATAGGATCACCACCAGCGCCGCCGTCCCCACGCAGACGCCGGCGAGCGACACCCAGGTGATGAATGAGACAAAGAAGCTGTGACGCCGCGAGCGCACGTAGCGCAGTCCGATCCAGGCGGCGAGCGAATGGAGCATCGTGTCATTGAACCACAGCAGCACGCAGGTCAGGAGAGATTCGCGAATGGGATCAATAAATTGACGGCTACAACTCGACGCCGCGGGAGGCGGTGTTACACTCGCGCCACCGTTCGAGGAGCTGCTCCATGAAGCCCATCCGCATGATCCTCGCCCTCTGTGCACTGGTCCCCGCCCTGGCTGGTGCCGAAACGCTGAGCACCGACCTCGCCGCCCCGGCTGTCGATACGGCGCGTCCCACGCGCGGCGCCAGCATGTCCGCGGTCGAGGCGCGCTTCGGTGCGCCCGCGCGCCGGCACGACGCTGTCGGCAAGCCGCCGATCACGCGCTGGGACTATCCGGGCTTCTCGGTGTTCTTCGAATACAGTCACGTGATTCACGCCGTCGCAGCACATCCGCTGCCGCCGTCGGGCTGAACCACGGGCCGACGGCCAGGCGGACCGGCGCAGCCCAGCGCCGCCCTCCACGCCACTCGACGGCCCGCCAGCGAACCGCGCCCGGCGTGCATCGACCTTAACGCCGGCAGTCCGACCCGCTATCCTGCGCGCCCTCCGCCAGCACCCGCTGGAGGAGGCTCGATTGCTCCTGACTCCGGCGACATGTATGGCGGCTGCACCAGACCCCGCGACCGAGGGCGCTTCGGTCCTCTCACTCGAACGCGTCACGCAGGCGCTGCCCGCGGGCACGGGCGTGATCGACTGGCGGGGTCTCGCCGGCTCCGCACGCGCGCTGGCGCTGGCACTCGCGGCACGCACGCGGCCACTCGCGATCATCACGGGCACGCCCATCGAGGCGGACCGCCTCGCGGCTGAGCTGCGGTTCTTCGCCGGCGCCGGGTTGCCGATCCTGTTCTTTCCCGGCAACGAAACCCTGGCTTACGACCCGTTCTCGCCACACCCGGACATCACATCCCAGCGTCTCGCGACGCTGGCCTCACTGCCCGCACTGACACGCGGTATCGTCGTGGCATCGCTCGATGCGGTGATCGGCCGGCTGCCGCCAGCGGCGTACGTGGCGAGCCACACGCTGCTGCTCGAGACCGGCATGCGTCTCGATGCCGTCGCTTTTCGCGAGCGGCTGGTCGCGGCCGGCTACGTGCATGTGCCGCAGGTCGCGACCCACGGTGAATTCGCGCTGCGCGGTTCGATCATCGATCTCTACCCGATGGGTGCCGCGCATCCGTACCGGCTCGACCTGTTCGACGACTGTCTCGACAGCATCCGCGCATTCGACGCCGAGACACAGCGCTCCGGGGAGCGCATGCCCGGCGTGCGACTGCTGCCCGCGCGCGAGTTTCCGCTCGACGCGGAGGGCATCCGCCTGTTCCGCCGTCGCTGGCGTGCGCGCTTCGAAGGCGATCCCTCCCGCTCGCCGGTGTACCGGGCGGTCGGCGAGGGCCGGGCACCGGCCGGCGTCGAGGCCTGGCTGCCATTGTTCTTCGAGCGCACGGACTCCTTCTTCGACTACCTGCCGCCCGGCGTCTGCCTCGCGGATGCCAGCACCGATCCCGCGGCCGCGGCCGCGCTGTGGACCGGCATCGGTGAGCGCCACGAAGACCTGCGTCACGACCTCGAGCGGCCGTTGCTGCGGCCGGGTGAGCTGTTCATCGAGCCGGAGGAACTGGCCGCGCTGCTCGTGCGGCGGCCCCGCATCGTGCTGCCGCCTTCTCCGGCGTCGACGCCAGCGGTCACCGCCGGCACGACCGGTGTCGACTTCAACGCCCGGCCCGCGCCGGACGTCCGCATCGACCGGCGCGCAGCGGATCCGGCCGCGGCGCTGCGCAGGTTCCTCGGCACCTTTCAGGGCCGCGTGCTGATCACGGCCGATTCGGCGGGACGCCGTGAGCTGCTGGTGGAGGAACTGCGCCGCGACAGTCTCGAGCCACAGGTCGTGGGCGGCTGGCAGGCCTTCCGCGACTCGCCGGCCCGGCTCGCGATCACGGTCGGTGCCGATCTCGCGGGCATGCTGCTGCCCGCCGATGGCCTCGCATTGCTGGCGGACAGCCAGCTCGCCGGGGAGCGTGCCCGGCAGGAACGCCGGCGACGGCGTGCAGAGCACGACCCGGAGGTGCTGCTGCGCGATCTCACAGCGCTGGCGCCCGGCGCTCCAGTGGTGCACGAGGACCACGGCATCGGGCGCTACCTCGGCCTCAAGGCCATGGATGTCGAGGGCCATGCGGCCGAGTTCCTGGTCATCGCCTACGAGGGCGGCGACAAGCTCTACGTGCCGGTACTGACACTCGAACGCGTGGTGCGCTACACGGGCGGGCCACCGGAATCCGCACCGCTGCACCGTCTGGGCGGCGACCAGTGGGCCAAGGCGCGCCACCGCGCGGCACAGCGCGTGCGCGACGTCGCGGCCGAACTGCTGGACCTGTACGCGCGCCGCGCCGCGCGCGAGGGCGTGGCGCTCGACCTGCGTGAGGCCGAGTACGAGACCTTCGCGGCGCAGTTCCCGTTCGAGGAAACCCCCGACCAGGCGGACGCGATCCACGCCGTACTCGCCGACCTGCGTTCGGGGAAGCCCATGGACCGCGTCGTCTGCGGCGATGTGGGCTTCGGCAAGACCGAGGTCGCGCTGCGTGCCGCGTTCGCGGCCGTGCAGGGCGGCAGGCAGGTTGCGCTGCTGGTGCCGACCACGCTGCTCGCGCAGCAGCACTACCAGACCTTCGCCGACCGTCTCGCCGACTGGCCGGTACGGGTCGAGAGCCTGTCGCGCTTCCGCAGCGCGAAGGAACAGGCCGCGATCCTCGATGCGCTCGCCAGGGGCGGCATCGACATCGTCATCGGTACGCACCGGCTGCTGCAGAAAGACGTGCGCTTCCGGGAACTCGGGCTCGTGATCATCGACGAGGAACACCGCTTCGGCGTACGTGACAAGGAACGGCTGAAATCGCTGCGCGCCAACGTCGATGTACTGACACTGACCGCAACGCCGATCCCGCGCACGCTGAACATGGCCATGGGCGGGCTGCGCGACCTGTCGCTGATCACGACGCCGCCCGCCGAGCGCGTCGCGGTCGCGACCTTCGTGACCGAGTGGAGCGACGGCCTGCTGCGCGAGGCCTGCCTGCGCGAGCTGCGCCGCGGCGGCCAGGTGTACTTCGTGCACAATGTGGTCGAGACCATCGAGAAGGCTGCGGCACGCCTCACCGCGCTGGTACCGGATGCACGCATCCGCGTCGGCCACGGCCAGATGCGTGAGCGCGAGCTCGAGCAGCTGATGCTCGATTTCTATCACCGCCGCTTCGACATTCTGGTCTGCACCACCATCATCGAGAGTGGCATCGACGTGCCGACTGCCAACACCATCATCGTCGACCGTGCGGACCGCTTCGGACTCGCGCAGCTGCACCAGCTGCGCGGCCGGGTCGGCCGTTCGCATCACCGCGCATTCGCCTATCTGGTCACACCGCCGCGCGCCGCCCTCAATGCGGACGCGGTCAAGCGGCTCGAGGCCATCGAGTCACTCGAGGACCTCGGTGCCGGATTCATGCTGGCCACGCACGATCTCGAGATCCGCGGTGCCGGCGAACTGCTCGGCGACGAGCAGACCGGGCAGATCCACGAGGTGGGCATGAGTCTTTACCTCGAGCTCCTGGACCGTGCCGTGAAGTCGCTGCGTGCAGGCCGTGAACCCGATCCCGACGCACCCTTCGACCGGGGCACGGAGGTGGATCTGCACCTGCCCGCACTGCTGCCGGAGGACTACATCGCGGACGTGCACCAGCGCCTCAAGCTGTACCGGCGCATTGCGGGCGCCGCCGATCGTGCCGTCCTCGACGAGCTGCAGGTCGAGCTCGTCGACCGCTTCGGACCGCTGCCACCCGCGGGTCACACGCTGTTCGCCGCAAGCGCGCTCAAGCTGCGTGCCGCGGCGCTCGGAATCGCGCGCCTCGACGTGGGCCCTGGAGCGGGGCTGGTGCAATTCGCGGCCGACAGCCGTGTCGATCCGGCGCGGCTCATCAAGCTCGTGCAGCGCGACCGGCGCTACCGGCTGGACGGCGGCCAGAAGCTGCGGTTCGCGATCGCGGCCGCAGACGAAGCGGCGCGACTCAAGCTCGCGGGTGCAGTACTGGATGCCTTGACGTAGCCACGAAACAATGACGGGGTTCCGGGTTCCGTGCGGAGGAAACCCGTCTGGAACCGGGAAGCCCTGTGGCGCAGGGCGGCAGAGCCGCGCTCGTCGGCTGGGCCGGCCACGTCAGGAAGGGTCGCGGCATATTATCGGCCAGCGTACTGACCGCAGTGTTCAGAAGGCCCGCAGGCCCGCGAACACCACCCCGGCGGCCACGACGATGGCCGAGCCGAGCCAGATCACGATCGACGAGCGCATGGCCTCGATGTCCTTCGACAGCAGCTGCCGCGTCGTGTCGATTTCGTGCCGCAGCAGGGCGGTCTTCGCGTCCAGGTCCTGGCGTACCGCGCCGAACTCCTGCCGCATCTCGGTACGTACGGCCGCGATTTCCTGCTTCAGGCCAGCCACGTCCTGCTTCAGGCCAGCCACGTCCTGCTTAAGGCCAGTGACATCCTGTTTCAGGCCGGCAACGTCCTGTGTAAGCGCTGCCACATCCTGCTTTACGCCCGAGATTTCCTGTCGCAGTTCGCCACGCAGAGCCATCACGCCCTCCTGCGTCGCGCACCTCCTGAGATCGAGCTTGGTTGCCAGCGTCGTGCCCATGTCGCGCTCCACAGCATCGACGACCGCCCTTGCCTTGTCGCTCGGAACGTTGATGCCGATCAATGCATCATACAGCGCGTACTGCAGTTCCATGAATGCCCTTTCCCTCCCGTTCCGGCGATGAACCCCCACAGGCCCTTCCGCACACGTTATGGCAACAGGCCATCGCAGCAGTGCCGGATTTCAGGTGGCTTCTGCACGAAAAGCATTCGGTGCCCCCGGCGTACCGGTTCGCGGCCTCCCGATCCCTGAGGCAAAGGACACGTACGCAGCCGCTCACGAGCACCACCAGCCGGCGGCCTGCGCCGTCGCCACGACGTGGGAACACGCCGCATCGGCGCCGGCCACCGCCTCCCGCGCGTCTATGCGCTCGCCCCGCCCTCGGGTCCATCGGAGGGAAGCGGCACGGACCGCACCCGGTCGCCGCCCTCACCCTGCGCGATCTCGAGCGCGGACAGCGCCGCCGCGATCAGCGCCTGTTCCCCACCCTGGCGACCCGGCACGCCCCAGCCAACGCCGACGCTGGCCGTGAGATAGCGGCCCGTGGTGGAGCGCGGGTGGTGGATGCGAAGTTCCCGCATGCGCGCGAGCAGCGTCGCCCCGTGGGCCGAGGCCTGCTCGAGCGTCATCGCCGACGCAAAGGCCAGGAAGCGGCCGGACTCCCAGTGCGTGAGGCAGTCGCTCGCGCGCCGGAATGCAGCGGCGAGGGCGCGGCCGATGCGGCGCTCGCAGGCGTCCGCGCCCTGGCGGCCGAAGGTCTCCGCGTAGCGGTCCAGCGCATCGATGTGCACCACGAACAGTGTGAGCGCCCGGCCCTCACGTCCCGCCGCGGAACAGTCGCGCGCCAGCATCTGCTCGCACCACAGCCGTGTGGCGAGACCGGTGAGCACGTCGACGCGCTGGACCACCTCGACGGCAGCCGCATCCGCACGGCCTGCGACGCGTGCACCGGCCTCGCGATGCACGGCCAGAATGTGGCCCGCGAGCGGCCCCGGCTCCGCGGGGCGCAGCTGTACGTCGTGCCAGAACTCCGTGCCATCGGCGCGGCGGTCCCGGAACAGCACGCGACACTCACGTGACGCGACGATCGCCGCCTCCAGCTGGGCGCGCACCGTGGACTCAATCGCCTCCCCGAAAAGCCGCGAGGCCGATCCCGTGAGTGTCGTCCGGTCGAGACCCGTGATCCGCGCATACGCGCGGTTGGCATAGACGACCCGGTGCACGGGGCCGACCTCGATCAGGCTCACACCGTCTGGCAGCCCGTCCAGCAGTCCTTCGAGCATTTCCTGCGACAGGGTCATGTCAGGCGTCCAGTTTCAGCGGGGGTCGGTCCAGCAGCGCCGCCGCCGCAGCGCCGGCGCTCTGCCAGCGCCGGTCGGCCCGCAGCTCGTCAAGCGAAGGCATCGGGCGCCCGTGCAGGCGCACGAGGCGCATCGCGCAGACGGGCTCCACGGGTGCAGTGAGCCGGTCGACGAGCCGTACCACCTGCGCGCGGTCGTTGCACACGGGCAGCACATCGCAGCCCGCGGCCAGCGCCAGCACCGCACGTTCCTCGATGGCACCGAAAGCGGCGGCTCCCGCCATGCTGAGATCGTCGGCGAACACTGCCCCGTCGAAGCCGAGCTCGCCACGCAGGATGCCGCGGATCCAGCGTGGCGACAGGCTCGCGGGCAGAGCGTCGATTTCCGGGAACACGACGTGCGCGACCATCACGGACGGCAGCGCGTTTGCGATCAGTACGCGGTACGGTGCGAGATCGCCATCGAGGTCGGCGAGCGGCCGGCGATCCACAGGCAGTGCCACGTGCGAGTCTGCGACCACGGCGCCGTGCCCCGGGAAATGTTTGGCCACCGCGGCCATGCCTGCGTCCCGCATGCCGTACATGTAGGCAACTGCCAGCTCGCCTACCCGTGCCGGATGAGCGTGCAGCGCGCGGTCGCCGATGATCTCACTCGCGCCGTGGTCGAGATCGACGCAGGGGGCAAACGACAGGTCGATGCCGACGGCACGAAGCTCGGCGGCCATGAGCCAGCCCAGCTGGCGCGCGAGATCGAGCGCGCCGCGTGGATCGTGATCGAACCGCCGACCGATGAGCCGCAGTGCCGGCAGGCGTGTGAACCCCTGGCGGAAGCGCTGCACACGGCCGCCCTCGTGATCGACCGCGACGATCAGCGACGGCTGGCGCAGGCTGTGGATATCCGCCACCAGCGCCGTGAGCTGAGCGGGCTCCGCGTAGTTGCGCGTGAACAGGATGACGCTGCCGACGAGCGGGTGCCGCAGCAGCTCGCGGTCCTCCGCGGTCAGCTGCTGACCGGCGACATCGACCATCAAGGGTCCCAGCGTCACGACCTCCGCCCCCCTGGTGTCATACGACAGCGCGGCCCGCAACGCCGGCAACGCCACGCTCGAACACGGCGATGGACTCGACGTGTGCCGTGTGTGGAAACAGATCCATCACCCCGGCCGCGGCCAGCCTGAAACCATGCTCCTGCACGAGGATCCCGGCGTCCCGCGCCAGACTGCCAGGATGGCAGGACACATATACGACACGTACGGCGCCAGAAGCTGCGACGAGCGGCAGGATTTCGCGTGCGCCCGCCCGCGGCGGGTCGAGCAGCACCTTGTCATAAGCGCCCCGGGCCCAGCGAGCGGTCGTGTCCGGCTCAAACAGGTTGGACGTGAAGAACACAGCGTTACCGATACCGTTCTGCACGGCATTGGCGCGTGCACGCTCGACGAGCCCCCGCTCACCCTCGACTCCGGTCACCGTACCGGCCCGGCGTGCCAGCGCCAGCGCAAAATTGCCGAGGCCACAGAACAGGTCGAGCACGCGCTCACCGGGTCCGGGTGCCAGCAGTCCGACGGCCTGCGTTACCATGCGCTCGTTGAGCGGCGCATTGACCTGCACGAAGTCCGTCGGCAGGAAATCGAGCGTGAGATCGAACTCCGGCAGGGCGTAGCGCAAACTCGCTCCGGGCGGATCAAGTGGCATCGCCGTATCCGGACCGCCGCGCTGCAGCCAGAACTCTACGCCGTGCCGCTTCGCAAAGTCGCGCAGCAGGTCGAGGTCCGGCGTGGCGGGTGCATCCAGCACGCGCAGCACCAGCACCGTACTCGCAGCGCCACAGGCAACCTCGATCTGCGGCACGCGCGCGCGGATCGACAGCTGGCCGAGCAGATCGCCGAGCGGCCCGAGCAGGCCGTCGACGGGCACGGCCAGCACCTCGCAGCGGGCCGTCTCGGTCACGTGCGAGGACGCGCGCTCGCGGAAACCCACCAGCGAGCGTTCCTTGCGCGGTACATACCGGGCGCCGAGTCGTGCACGCCGACGGTAGTTCCACGCGGGCCCCGTGAGCGGTTCGAGCCAGCGCACCGGTTCCACACGGCCGATGCGCGCGAGTTCCTGCGCCAGCTGTTCCTGCTTGAAGACGATCTGTCGCGCCGGCGGCAACTGCTGCAGCATGCAGCCGCCGCAGGTGCCGAAGGCCGCACAGCGTGGCGTCACGCGATCCGCTGACGCCTGCAGCACGTCCACGAGACGCGCCTCGTCGTACTGGCGGTGCAGCCGGTAGCGCTGGCAGCGCACCCGTTCGCCGGGCAGCGCACCCGCGACGAACACGGTCTTGCCATCGTGGCGCGCGACGCCACGCCCATCGTGCGCGAGCGCCGTCACCTCGACCTCGATCGGCTCGAGGGCCTCGCGCTTCAGGCGGTAGCCCATGCCGCCAGGAACTCACGCCAGTGGGACTCGGTCCGGGCTGCGAGCCAGTCACGCACCTGCCGGCACTCGCCGGCATAGGCATCCGCATCCAGCCTGCCGCGGATCAGCTCGAATCTCAGGAACACCAGATACGTGTTCAGCACGTCGGTCTCACAGTACGCGCGGATCTCCGCCACGTGGCCAGCCTGGAACTGCGGCCAGACCTTCTCGCCGCTCATCCCGAGCTTGCCCGGCAGGCCGAGCAGGACCGCGACGTGCTCGAGCTTCGCGCGGCCACGGCCCTGATACAGCGACAGCACGTCCATGACGTCGATGTGCCGCCAGTGGTAGCGGCCGAGGTAATGGTTGTAGCGCGCACCCGCATCCAGATCGCCCGTGTCCCAGTAACGTGCTGCCACGACGCCGTGCTTCAGCGCACGGTAGTGCAGCACCGGCAGATCGAAGCCCGAGCCGTTCCAGGAAACCAGCGTGGGCCGGTATTTCTCGATGCCCGTGAAGAAGCGCTGCACCAGTTCGGCTTCCGGGGCATCCGCATCGCCGAGGCTCCAGACATTGAACTGGTCACGGCTGCGCAGTACAGCCGCGATCGCGACGATGCGATGCATCTCAAAGGGCAGGAAATCGGAGCCGGTGGCCTCGCGCCGCGCAGCGAACATGGCTGCGGCGACCTCCGCGTCGCTGGCGTCGTACAGGTCGTGCAGGCAGCGGCCCAGTTCAATGTCGGGCACGGTCTCGATGTCGAAGGCGAAGCAGTTCATGGCGTGCGCCGCATCAGTACGGCGAACGCCACGACCATGCCCGCCTCGTCCGACAGGCTGACGTGACCCTCGCCCACGCCGAGGTCGTCAGCGACCCGGCGGCCCCGTGCCGAGAACACGACCTCGGGCCGACCCCAGGCATTCGCGATGAAGCCCACATCGCGCACCCAGACGCCGTGGGCGAAGCCGGTGCCCATGGCTTTGACGATGGCCTCCTTGGCGGCGAAGCGCATGGCCAGGAAACGCACAGGGCGGCGGTAGTGATCGAATGCCGCCAGCTCCTGTGGCATCAGCAGGCGCTCGGCGAAACGCCGGCCGAAGCGTGCATAGACGCTCTCGACGCGTTCCACCTGCACGAGGTCGGTGCCGACGCCGAAGATCACGGACGGCGCCCCGCATCGTGCCAGGATCGGCGCGGACCAGGGCCCGGCATCATGGGCCGCGCCGGTCCGGGTCCCGGCGTGCATCCAGCATCAGCTGCTTCATCTCGCGCACAGACTCGGCGAGCCCGGTGAATACGCCCCGCGCAATGATCGCGTGGCCGATGTTGAGCTCGACGATCTCGTGGATCGCGGCCACCGGCTGCACGTTGTGATGCGTGAGGCCGTGGCCCGCGTTCACGACCAGTCCGCGCCCCGCGGCCTCGCGCGCCGCGACCCGCAGCCGATGCAGTTCCGCGGCCCGCACCTCACCCGTCGCGTCGGCATAGGCGCCGGTGTGCAGCTCGATGACGGGCGCGCCGACACGCATCGTGGCATCGATCTGCTCCGGGTCCGGATCGATGAACATCGATACACGGATACCCGCGGCAGTCAGTGCCGCCACGTACTCATGCAGGCGCGGCACCTGCGAGGCCACGTCGAGACCACCCTCCGTCGTGATCTCTTCACGCCGCTCGGGCACGAGGCAGACATCAGTCGGCCGTACGCGCAGGGCGATGGTCTGCATCCCGGGCGTCGCGGCCATCTCAAGGTTCATGCGCGTCTGCAGCGCCACGCGTATCGCCGTCACGTCGGCATCCTGGATGTGCCGGCGGTCCTCCCGCAGGTGCAGCGTGATGCTGTCGGCACCGGCCTGCTCGGCGAGCAGCGCCGCGTGCAGCGGATCCGGATACCGCACGCGGCGCGCCTGGCGCAGCGTGGCCACGTGATCGATGTTCACGCCGAGGGCGATGCTCACCGTCCCTGCTCCCTGTGTCTGATGTCGACGAATACCGCTCGGCTGCCGAGTTCTCGCCCGTCGAGGCACACGGCCAGCGCATCACGAAACACGCGCCGCGCTGCACTGCGCACACCGGCATTCTCGTAGCGCTCCGCCGCGACCGCCAGCAGCTCGGCGCCAGGCAATGCGCCGTCCACCGCCCCGGGACGGGCTGCAACGAAGCCGACACCGGTACGGAACCGGTAGTACGCGGCGGGATCCAGCGCAGCCCCGCCCGCATCGCGCTCGAAGTCGATGCCGTAGCCCAGCTCCTCGAGCAGGCGCCGCTCGAAGCGGCGCAGCACGGCCTCCGCCTCGGCCTCGAGTTCGAGGCCGTGCAGCGCATCCCCGTAGCAGTCGAACAGCACGACGTGTGGATCCTCGCGCGCGAGCAGCCGCAGCAGCAGCTCATTCAGGTAGAAGCCCATGAGCAACCGCTGCGGGGCGAGCCGGGCCGGCGCCCCGGCCAGCTCCACCCCCGTCAGCCGGCCGCCGTCGCCGGAGCCGGACCAGCCCACGAGCAGGCGGTTGAAAGGCTGCAGCGCGGCGCGCCAGCCCGAACGGTCGCCTCCGCCGCGCACGCCGCGAGCGAACAGCGTCACGCGCCCGCAATCCCGCGTCAGCAGCTCGAGGATGCGGCTCGAGTCGCTGTATGGACGCTGGTGCAACAGCCAGGCGCTCTGCAGCTGGACACGGCGCGTGCGCATGACGCCCTCAATAGTCCTGGTCGTAACCAAACTGCCGCAGCGCCTGCTCGCTGTCAGCCCAGTTCTCGCGCACCTTCACCCACAGTTCGAGGTGCACGCGCCGCCCCAGCAGCTCGTTGAGCGCGAGCCGCGCGGCACGGCCAATGCCCTTGATGCGCGCGCCGCCCTCACCGATCACGATGCGCCGCTGAGCCTCGCGCTCGACCCAGATCACGGCGTTGATGCCGATACGACCGTCGTCCTCCTGCCAGCGTTCGATCTCGACGCTCACACCGTATGGCACCTCGTCATGCAGCGCGTGCACGAGGCGTTCGCGCACCATCTCGGCGGCGAGGAAGCGCTCGCTGCGATCGGTGACCTGGTCCTCGGGCCAGACGGCCGGGCCCTCCGGCAGCAGCTTCTCGATCTCGGCGAGCAGCCGGTCCAGGTTCGCACCGCGCGTCGCCGACACGGGCACCAGCGCGGCAAACGCGTGACGCTGCGCCAGTGCCTCGAGTGCGGGCAGCAGGCGGCTGCGCGGCCGGAGCGCGTCGACCTTGTTGAGCGCGAGCACCACGGGACGCCGCACCGCGATGGCGTGGTCGAGGGCGACCTGGTCCTCGTCGCCGAAGCCGCGCGCATCCGTGACCAGCACGATGACGTCGACCTCGGCGAGCGCGGCCAGCGCCACGCGATTCATGGCACGGTTGAGCTGCCGCTGCCGGCCGGGATGCAACCCAGGCGTATCGAGGAACACGAATTGCGCCTGCGGCTGCGTCAGGATGCCCAGGATGCGGTGCCGCGTGGTCTGGGGCTTCGGCGAAACGATACTGATCTTCTGGCCGATCAGCGCATTCAGCAGTGTCGACTTGCCGACATTTGGCCGCCCGAGCAACGCCACGCTGCCGAACCGGTGCGACGCCGGATTCATGGACGGCACTCGCGCCGCAGCAGTTCGTCGTGCACGAGCCTCGCCGCTTCCTGCTCGGCCCCGCGCCGGGTGCTGCCTTCGGCCTCGGCCGCGAGGTCGCGGCCCGGCAGTTCGCAGCGCACGCGGAAGGTCTGCTGGTGCGGCGGACCGAAAGCCGCAAGGACGGCGTAGACGGGTAGTTCCTGCCCGCGGCCCTGCAACGTCTCCTGCAGGCGCGTCTTCGCATCCTTCAGCTCGTCCGCAGGCGGCAGGTTCTCGAACCGTGGCCGAAGCAGCCGTTCGACCACGGCACGGGCCGGCTCCATGCCGCCGTCGAGGTAGATCGCCCCGATCAGCGCCTCAAGCGCATCGGCGAGGATGGACTTGCGACGATGTCCGCCGGACTTGAGTTCGCCCTCGCCGAGCACGAGCCAGTCGCCGATGCCCTGCTCGGCGGCGACGGCCGCGAGCGTCTCGCCACTCACGAGGCTGGCCCGCAGCCGCGACAGGTCCCCCTCGGGCGCACGCGGCAGCCTGCGGTACAGCGCCTCGGCGACGACGAAGGACAGCACGGCGTCACCCAGGTATTCCAGCCGCTCGTTGTTGAGGGCAGCAGCACTTCGATGGGTCAGCGCGGCTTCGAGCAGTGCAGCGTCGTGGCAGTCGTAGCCCAGGCGTTCACGCAACCAGTCGGCCGCCGCCGGCATCGCGCTGCCCGCCGCAGGGCCGTCAATTGGCAGGCACTTCGACGGTGCGGTTGAACTGGACCTGCACCGAGATATTGCCCGCGATCGCCGCAGCATCGTCATAGGCCGCCGTCACCTGGAAACTGCTGCCCTCACGCTTGATGACGATGTCCCTGAAGCTGGGGAAGTCCACACTCTCGATGTCGAAATGCCGCTCGATGGCCTTGCGAATGGCGAACTCGTTGTTCGACGGGTTGGCACTGAACTCATCCTTGACCTTGTCCAGGGTGCCCGCAACCTTCATGTAGTTCAGGTAGATGGGCACGAGCTTGATGCCGACGTAGACCCAGCCACCGACCACGAGCACCAGCACGAGCCCGCCCAGAAACGTCATACCAGACTGCAAGCGACGCATGTCGACTCCTCCCCCCACGACTTCAGTGTGCGGCTCAATCGATCCCGGATCCCATCCGCTCCCACAACAGCAGCCGCCCCTTGTCCGGGCTGAAGGACAGCCAGATCACCACGGCCTTCCCGACGATGTTGCCCTCCGGCACGAACCCCACCTCGGGAAAACGGCTGTCGCGGCTATTGTTGCGATTATCGCCCATGAAAAAGAAATGGCCCTCGGGCACCCGCCATTCGCCGAGGACCGCGGGACGCGCCGGATCCAGCATGATGCGGTGCCGTGCGGTTCCAAGCTGTTCCTCGGCCACGACCGTGAAGGGATACAGCGATTCCTTCGGCCCCTCGTAGAGGCCGTCGAGCCGCAGCGGCTGAACGACATCGTTGACGAACACGCCGCGTTCGGTCACGCGGATGACGTCGCCGGGCAGCCCCACGAGCCGCTTGATGAACGTCACCGACGGCTCGGTCGGTTTGCGAAAGACGATCACGTCGCCGCGCTGCGGGCTGCCGATCGCGACGATGCGCGTATTGAGTACGGGCAGGCGCAGTCCATAGCGCCACTTGTTGACGAAGATGAAATCGCCCTGCACCAGCGTCGGCATCATCGAGTCGGAAGGGATGCGGAACGGCTCGAACAGGAACGAGCGCAGCACGAGCACCAGCAGGATCACCGGAAAAAAGGAACGGGCATAGTCGACGGGCACCGGCTCACGTGCGCCGGGAGGCCGCCGTGTGCGCAGCCACAGCCGGTCGGCGAGCAGGATCGCCCCCGACACGAACAGCAGTGCCACCAGTACGAATGCGAAATCGATGATCATCGTGTCTCCGTACTGCCACGCGGCGTCACGGCACCGGGCCACCACACGTGGTGCGGGAGCCGGCCGCCGGGGTAGAGCCTCACTTCTTACCGACCTGCAGCACCGCCAGGAAAGCCTCTTGCGGGATTTCCACGGTGCCCAGCTGCTTCATGCGCTTCTTGCCTTCCTTCTGCTTCTCGAGCAGCTTGCGCTTGCGGCTCACGTCACCACCGTAACACTTGGCAAGCACGTTCTTGCGCAGCGCCTTGACGGTGGCGCGTGCGATCACGGCGCTGCCGATCGCCGCCTGGATCGCAACCTCGAACATCTGTCGCGGAATCAGCTCCTGCATCTTGTCCACGAGTTCGCGGCCGCGCTGATAGGCCGTATCGCGGTGCACGATCATCGACAGCGCATCCACACGGTCACCGTTGATCAGCACGTCGAGCTTGACGAGCGGCGCTGCCTGGAAGCGGCTGAACTCGTAATCGAACGAGGCGTAGCCGCGACTCACGGACTTGAGCCGGTCGAAGAAGTCCAGCACGACCTCGGCGAGCGGCAGCTCATACTGCAGCGACATCTGCGTGCCGTGCTGCAGCATCTTCTTCTGTACGCCGCGCTTCTCCTGGCACAGCTTCAGCACGCCGCCCACGTGCTCGGGCGGCACCAGGATGTTCGCGACGATGATCGGCTCGCGCAGTTCCTCGACCAGGTTGGTGGCCGGCAGCTTGGCGGGGTTATCGACATGGACGATCGTCCCGTCGGTCAGCTGCACCTCGTAGACGACCGTTGGGGCACTCGTCACGAGGTCCAGGCTGTACTCGCGCTCCAGCCGCTCCTGCACGATCTCCATGTGCAGCAGGCCGAGGAATCCACAGCGGAAACCAAAGCCCAGTGCTGCGGAGACCTCGGGCTCGAAGTGCAGCGCGGAGTCGTTGAGCCGGAGCTTGTGCAGGGCGTCGCGGAACGAGTCGTACTCGTCGGAATTGACCGGGAAGAGCCCGGCGAACACGCGTGGCTTGATGGTCTTGAAGCCCGGCAGCGCCCGGCCGCAGGGTCGTGACTCGTGCGTGATCGTATCGCCGACCGGTGCGCCCTCGATGTCCTTGATGCCGGCGATGATCCAGCCGACTTCCCCGGTCGAGAGCATCTCACCGTCGACGCGCTTCGGTGTCGAACGCCCGAGGCGATCGGCCTGCCAGGCACGCCCGGTCGACATGACGCGGATCCGGTCACCGACCCGCAGCACGCCGTTGACCACGCGCACCAGCGACACGACACCCACGTAGTTGTCGAACCATGAGTCGATGATCAGCGCCTGCAGCGGTGCCTCGGGATCACCCTTCGGCGGCGGAATCGCGTGCACCAGCGCCTCGAGTACGGCCTCGACGTTCTCACCGGTCTTGGCCGATACGCGTACGGCCCCGGAGGCATCGATGCCGATGATGTCCTCGATCTCGCCGATCACGCGGTCGGGGTCAGCGCTCGGCAGGTCGATCTTGTTGATGACCGGCAGCACTTCCAGGCCCTGCTCCAGTGCCGTATAGCAGTTGGCCACACTCTGTGCTTCGACGCCCTGGGCGGCGTCCACGACCAGCAGCGCGCCTTCGCAGGCCGCCAGCGACCGCGAGACCTCGTACGAGAAATCGACGTGGCCCGGGGTGTCGATGAAGTTGAGCTGGTAATCCGCACCATCCCGGGCGCGGTATCTGAGCGTGACACTCTGGGCCTTGATCGTGATGCCGCGCTCGCGTTCGAGGTCCATCGAGTCGAGCACCTGTTCCTGCATCTCACGGGCATCGAGGCCGCCACAGACCTGGATGAACCGGTCGGCGAGCGTGGACTTGCCGTGGTCGACGTGCGCGATGATGGAGAAGTTGCGGATGTGCTGCATCAATGGGGCGTGGTCCAGGGCGGGCCGCGCCCGGCGAGCGCGCATTATAGGGGCTGCCCCGACCGGCCGCATCGCCGGAACGGATGCCCTCGCGACGTCCGCTCAGACCCCGGCGGTGCCGCGGCGGTGCTGCAGACCGAGGCGCACGAGTTGCGCGCTCTCGCGACGTCCGCTCAGGCCCCGGCGGTGCCGCGGCCCCGCAGCAGCCGCACGACCTCGGCCGCATCGAGGTGCCCGTGGCACACGGGCTCACCGTCGAGCAGCAGCACCGGCACCTTCAGGCCATAGCGGCGCTGCAGCGTCGCATCCGCGTCCACGTCGATCACCGCCACGGAATCCGCCAGGGCCGGGGCGACGGCGGCCAGCGTCTCGGCCAGTACCGCGAGCATCTCCTCGCACAGGGGGCAGTTCTCACGGCTCACGACTGCGAGCCCGGGCACACTCGCCACGCTCAGCGACCCGGCGGTCGCACCACCGGCTTCAGGCCGACGGCAATGGCCTGGACGGTCGCGGCTGGAACCTCACCGACCGCCGTGACCTGATGACCCTCAATCGTCGTCGTGAACGAATTCGAGGACCCGAGTCGTCCCTGATGTCGCTCCGGTGGCTGTGCACGCGGATCCGGTTCCACGAACACCGACACCGAAGCCAGCCCATCCGACACGACGAGGTGCGGTACCGGCTCGGCGGACCCCTGGAAGCTGTGGTACTGAGCTGCCGCGACCCGAAACCCCGGCGGTGCCACCGCGATGCGCCAGGGCAGCTGATCCGATGCGGGTGCGGGGGCCTGGCGCACCCAGCGGAAGCCGCTCGCATCGACCACCGGCTCGAACTCGGCATCAGGAATGTCGGCGCGGATCTCGAGCGCGCTGAACTCCACGCGCTCGATCGCGCGACCGGACTCGTCGCACAGCTCCGTCCGCACCGGCAGGTGCGTCCGCTCGTCGATCCACAGCCGGTATCCGAAGCGATACTGGTCGCGCGGGCGGACCGCAACGATCCGGGCATTGCCCCCGAGCACCTGTTTGTCGTGTCCGACGATCTCGACGTCGTACCAGCGCTCCACGTCGGGGCCGAACTGCGGCAGCGTACCGAGCAGCGGCTTGCCGGCCACCCGTCGCTCGATCAGCGCGAGCTTGCGATCCGGCAGGTAGCAGACCACCTCGTCGCCGTCGCGCACCATCTCGCGCCCGTTGCGTTCCAGCGCCTGCAGGCGTTCACTGACGCGCCCGCCGCGGACGCGGTGCACGATACGCAGCCGTTCCTGGTGCCCGGAGGTCGAATGCAGGAACTCGCCGCTGTAGTTGCGTGCTGCGAGCGCCTGGCTCATCCGGGTCAGCAGCAGCCGCGCGGACTCATCAGCGAGAGCGGGAGACACGGCAACCAGGGCGATCAGGACCGCAGCGAACCGTGCTCCGGACACGAACCTACTCCGGGATCCGGACGGCCACCGGAACCGCTGTCTCCTCCGTCGAGACCAGCGAGGACACGAGGCTGCGCCGCACGAGCGGCGTCGCGTAATCGGCGTGGGCCATCACGTAGCGGGCCAGCTGTGTATCCGTGGCCTGCCCGGCGCTGCCGACCGCGGGCGGAGTCGTGTAGCCGCCGGGCAGGCTCGTGAGCGCCACCGGCGCGGCTGCGGGCGGTGCGAGCACGAGGGGCTGCAGCGGTGCCACTCCGGGAATACTCACCGCGGCCACCGCCGGTGCCGCCGGCAGCGGTGCCGGGCTCGCGGCCAACATGACGGCCACAACCGCCACCGACGCCGCGACCGCGAGCCCCGCGACGAGTTGCGTCCATCGCGACCAGCCCTGCGACGAAGCGGCCGCGAGCGGCGGCTCCTGCGCGAGTGCGGCGCTCACACGTGCTGCCACTGCGCGGGCGGCAGGGATCTGCCCGTCCGTACGCAGGGCCGCACCGATCAGCGAATAGCGCGACAGCGTCAGACGCAGGTCCGGATCACGATCGAGTCGCTTTACCAGCAGTTCCATTTCACCATCCGGCAGCTCGCCATCGAGCAACGCCGAAAGCTGTTCCTTTACAGGCTCGGTCATGGTCATTCCTCGATTCGCCCCAGGCCGCCGTCGAACACCTGCCGCAGGCGGCTGTCGATCGCCTCGCGGGCACGGAAGATGCGTGAGCGCACCGTGCCCACGGGGCAGTCCATGGTCCTGGCAATTTCCTCGTACGACAGTCCGTCGAGCTCGCGCAGCACGATCGCCGTGCGCAGGTCCTCGGGCAGATCGGCGATTGCGCCGTTGACGGTCTCCCGGATCTCGTCCGTGAGCAGCATCGCCTCGGGCGTTGCCGTGTCTTTCATGCGTCCCTGCACGTCGTACTGCTCCGGATCCTGCAGGTCCAGGTCGTACTCCACCGGCCGGCGCGCCGAGGACACGAGGGCGTTCTTGGCCGTATTGGTCGCGATGCGGTAGAGCCAGGTATAGAACGCGCTGTCGCCGCGGAATCCGGGCAACGCCCGATAGGCCTTGATGAAAGCCTCCTGCGTGACGTCCTCGGCTTCCTGGGCATCGCGCACGTACCGCTGCACGAGCTTCAGAACCCGGTGCTGGTACTTGAGCACGAGGGCGTCGAACGCAGACTTGTCGCCCTTCTGGACCCGTCGGACGAGCGCGAGATCGCTGGCATCAGCGACCATGGGATCCGGAACCAGCAATGTGCGCGCGACAGCCACGAGCCGGTAGACCGGCCGTCCTCGCGAAAGTTCTCGTGATCGGCGGCGGACTGCGCAATGCCGCACACCTCTTGCGGGAAATACTGGACAGATTCTAGCAAAAGACCCCTTGCCGGCCGGTTCTCATGCGCACCAGGACCTTGAGCCGCCGGAAATCCAGTGACCCCATGCTCCTGCGCGTGACCAGAACCCCGACGCGGCCGGTGGCCGTGGCAAGGTGCAGCAGCACGAGTCCCTCCCACACGCGGCTCTGCGGTTCGACCCGCGCAGGCCACCAGCCCGCGGCATCACGGCACGCGCAGGATCCGGGATCCAGCACCAGGCCGCTGAGTCCGCCCCAGGCGGGCAACCGGCGCCAGGAACCCGCGAGCAGCAGGAATGCCGTGAGGCTCAGGGCCGCTGCCGTGTACGGCCCGACGCGGCAGATCCAGGGCAGCATCGCCGCGAGCAGGTGCGCCAGGACCATGGTTATGGCGAGCGCGCGGTCCGGTCGCAGCTCAGCGGCGACTTGCCAGGATCTCATCGACGAGTTCCGCGAGTCCGGCATCTTCCGGCCGCACGCGACCAAGGAACCACGCAGCGAGATCCGGGTCGGGCCGCTCGAGCAGGCGTTCGAATGCCGCGCGGCGCGCCGCCGTGGCGCCGGCGTGATGGTCATCGAGCCAGCGTGTCAGCAGCACGTCGAGTTCCTTCATGCCACGGCGGCAGCGCCAGCGCAGTCTGCCGAGGTCGTGGCGAATCGTGTCGGTCACCTGTCGCGCCCGGTAATGGGGGTATTCACGTCAGCTAACGGGGCATTCACGATTTCCGCATCAATGGCGCCTGCCACGATCAGCCTGCCGCGCTGCCAGCCACGGTAAGGGCCTGCCGGCGGTCGTGCCATCCATCCTGGCGAGACGCCCACGAGAGCGCGGCGACCTGGCGACGCTCAGTGTCGACGCTCGGCGATCCGCTTCTTGATCTCGGCGATCGCCCTGGCCGGGTTCAGTTCCTTTGGACAGGTTTCCGTGCAGTTGAAGATCGTGTGGCAGCGATACAGCCGGAACGGATCTTCCAGCGCATCGAGCCGCTCACCGGTCGCCTCGTCGCGCGTATCCACAATCCAACGATACGCGGCCAGCAGCACCGCGGGGCCCAGATAACGGTCGCTGTTCCACCAGTAACTCGGACACGCGGTCGAGCAGCAGGCACACAGGATGCAGGCCGACGGCCGGTCGATCTTCTCCTGGTCCTCGGGCGACTGCAGCCGCTCGCCGTCCGGCGGCGCGGGTGTGCGGGCCTGCAGCCAGGGCTTGATCGCGGCGTACTGCGCATAGAAAGTCGTCAGATCCGGCACCAGGTCCTTCACGACCGGCATGTGTGGCAGCGGGAAGATCTTGACGTCACCCTTGATCTCGTCGATGCCCTTCGTGCAGGCCAGCGTGTTCAGGCCGTCGATGTTCATCGCGCAGGAGCCGCAGATGCCCTCGCGGCAGGAGCGACGGAACGTCAGCGTGGCATCGACCTCGTTCTTGATCTTGATCAGCGCGTCCAGGACCATCGGACCGCAGCTATCGAGATCGATCTCGAAGTTGTCGACGCGCGGCTTCTCACCTGAATCGGGGTCGAAGCGGTAGATCCTGAAGGTGCGCACCTTCTTCGCGGTCGAAGCTGCGCGATGCGTGTGGCCCGGCACGTCCTTGAAGCGTGAATTCGCGGGCAGGCGGAACTCGGCCATCGTCTGCTCTCTCTTGTCAGTAGTTTTCCATCGTGTGCCACCCGACCCCGTCGCCAGAAAATACTCCCGTGAGCTGCGGATTTCCTGGCACGCTCGGGCCGGTTTCTCAGTAGGTCCGCGCTTTCGGCGCAACGGGCTCGACTTCGTTGGTCAGCGTGTTCAGGTGTACAGGGCGATAGTCGAACCGCACGCGACCGCTGGAATCGACCCACACCAGCGTGTGCTTGAGCCAGCTGGCGTCGTCGCGATCCGAGAAGTCCTCGCGCGCATGCGCGCCGCGGCTCTCCTTGCGGTTCTCGGCCGAATGGATGGTCGCTGTCGCCTGCAGCAGCAGATTGTCGAGTTCCAGGGTTTCCAGCAGGTCGGTATTGAACACCAGCGAGCGGTCGGATATGCGCACGTCACTGAACGACGCAAACGTCTGCGCAAGCCTGCCCATGCCCTCGCGCAGCACCTCACCGGTGCGGAACACCGCAGCGTGGTTCTGCATGACGCGCTGCATCTCGAGCCGCACCTCGGCGGTAGGACGCGAGCCCTTCGCGTTCCGGTAGCGGTCGAGGCGGGAGACCGCGAGGTCGCCCGCATCCTTCGGCAGCGGCCGGTGGCCGGTGCCCGTCTTGAGCGTGTCGGCACAGTGCTTCGCCGCCGCGCGCCCGAACACCACGAGATCCAGCAGCGAATTCGAGCCGAGCCGGTTGGCGCCGTGCACCGACACGCAGCCGGCCTCGCCCACGGCCATCAGGCCCGGCACCACCGCCTCCGGATCCCCGTTGCGCGGTGCGATCACCTGGCCGTGCACGTTGCAGGGAATGCCGCCCATGTTGTAGTGCACGGTCGGCAGCACCGGGATCGGCGCCTTCGTGACATCGACACCCGCGAAGATCCGTGCCGTCTCGGCGATGCCCGGCAGGCGTTTGTGGATGACCTCGGGTCCCAGGTGTTCGAGATGCAGGTGGATGTGGTCCTTCAGCGCACCGACGCCGCGCCCCTCGCGGATCTCGACCGTCATCGAGCGGCTCACGACATCGCGGGAGGCCAGATCTTTCGCGTTCGGCGCGTAGCGCTCCATGAAGCGCTCGCCCTTGGAGTTCGTGAGGTAGCCGCCCTCGCCGCGCGAGCCCTCCGTGATGAGACAGCCCGAGCCATAGATGCCCGTGGGATGGAACTGCACGAACTCCATGTCAGAAAGCGGGAGACCGGCACGCAGCACCATGCCACCCCCGTCGCCGGTGCAGGTGTGCGCCGAGGTGCAGGAGAAATACGCCCGGCCGTAGCCGCCCGTCGCAAGGATCACCTGGTGCGCGCGGAAGCGGTGCAGCGTACCCTCGGCCATGTCGAGAGCCACCACGCCGCGGCACTCGCCATTCTCCATGATCAGGTCGATCGCGAAGTACTCGATGAAGAAGGTGGCGCTGTGTTTGAGCGACTGCTGATACAGCGTGTGCAGCATCGCGTGGCCGGTTCGATCCGCAGCGGCACAGGTACGTTGCGCAATGCCCTTGCCGTAGTGCGTCGTCATGCCGCCGAACGGACGCTGGTAGATCCTGCCCTGTGCGGTGCGCGAAAACGGCAGGCCGTAGTGTTCGAGTTCGAGGATTGCCGCCGGAGCCTCCTTGCACATGAACTCGATGGCGTCCTGGTCGCCGAGCCAGTCGGAACCCTTGATGGTGTCGTAGAAGTGGAAGCGCCAGTCATCTTCACCCATGTTGCCGAGCGCGGCGCTGATGCCGCCCTGTGCCGCGACGGTGTGGCTGCGGGTCGGGAACACCTTTGTCAGGCAGGCGGTCGACAGCCCCGCTTCCGCGAGCCCCATGGTCGCGCGCAGGCCGGCTCCACCGGCGCCGACGACGACGACATCGTAGGTGTGGTCGACGAACGGATACTCACTCATGCCTGAACTCCGAAACCCAGCTTCAACGCAGCGACCACGCCTGCCGCCCCGGCGACGACATGCACCAGCTTCACGCCGACCAGCAACACCACCTTCGCGACGGGTGCATGCACGTAGTCCTCGATGACGACCTGCACGCCGAGCGCCGAGTGCCAGGCCGAGAAAGCGACGAACAGCGCAATCAGCACCGCACGCCACGGGGTACCCGCGAAGGTCACGACTGTTGCATGAGACAGGTCCGGCAGCGTCACGATCGAGAACAGGAACCACACACCCAGCACGACGAGCGCAACAGCGCTGATGCGCTGGTCCCACCAGTGGCCGGCGCCCTCCTTGGCCGAGCCGAGGCCCAGCGCGCGCGACATCGGTGAGCGGAGACTCATGCTCCACCTCCGAACAGGTGCGCGGCGAGCCCCAGTGTCACGGCCACCGCAACGACCGTCGCGACCACGACCCCTGCGCCACTACGGCGCGCGGTCGGCTTCTCGAAGCCCACGCCGAAGTCCCAGACCAGATGGCGCAGACCCGCGAACACGTGATACCAGAAGGCGGCGACCCAGCCGATCAGGGCGATCCGGAGCAGCGGATGCCCGAGAAAAGCCGCAACCCGGGCATAGTGTTCCTCGCCGTCCGCGGCAGCGAGCAGCCAGCAGCTCAGCAGCAGCAGGCCGACGAACAGTGCGACGCCCGTCGCACGGTGCAGGATGGACAACGACATCGTGTACGCGAAGCGGTACACCTGCAGATGGGGCGAGAGTGGACGTTCTCGTGTGGCCATGGGGCCCTTTCTCCTCGCGTCGAACACACGACAGGCGCCGCCGCCCTGCTCACCGGGCCGGGTGTGCGGCACTGATGCCAGAATCAGAAGTCGATGCAGCGGCCCGCCTTCTCCCAGTCGCCATAGCGTGTCGGCTCGGGCCCCTGTGGCCCGCCCACCTCGCGCACCGCCGGTCGCACCGGCACAGTGTCCATCGGCTCACGCTCGCGCTCCGGTGCGGCTTGCTCTGGCGACTGACCGGCATCTTCTTGCATCGCCGCAAGTGTGCCAGAAATCGACGGCCGGCCCCAAATCCGCGCACCCGCGAGGTGCCGGGACGGCAGAACGCGCGCAGCTCCGGCGCGACCCCGGGTCCGCGCACTCGTGAGGCACCGCCACGCGCGTTCCGTGCCGACGCTGCGCGTATCCGGCCATCGCGTGCAACGCCATCGGGGGCGGGAACCGGAAGGCAAGGCACGACTCAAACGCAGAGGAGGGTCTTTGACAGCCCAGGCCATGCATCGGTAAATAGCCGCCCCGTCTGACTGTTGCACCTCATGTCAACCCGCTCGCCATCCCGGCCGCTCGCCAGTCCCCCGCCCGCCGCGTCCGCCATCGCATCGACGTGGGCCGCCATCCGCGTCCAGGGTCGCGATGCCCGATCCTTTCTGCAGGGCCAGCTGACCCAGGATCTGCGTGCACTGACCCCGGGCTCGGCGTTGCGTGCTGCGCTGTGCTCCGTACAGGGCCGCGTGACGGCCTGTGCCTGGCTGATCGAGACCGCGCCCGCAGCCGCCGAGCCCGGCGTGTGGGTCATGCTGCCCGGCGAGCTCGCCGAGCCGGCTGCGGCCATACTGCGGCGCTACGTGCTGCGCGCGAAGCTCAGCATTTCGACAGCCGACGCGCACGCGCCCGTGCATGCCTGGCTCGCCGACCACCCCGTGACACTCGACGCGCTGCTGGCGCCCGATGCGTCCGCACCCGCAGAACTCGCCGTGTGCCACCGGTCGGACGCGACGTGGCTGCGTGCGGGGTCGCGGCGTGCGTTGTCGATCGCCACCGGCGACCCGGATCACGGCACCGCGGCAGCTTCCCCTCCGGCCGGCATGCACATTGCGGACGGACCGTCGTTCGAACTCGCCGCGGTCCGCGACGGCGAGCCCGTGGTCGTCGCCGCGACACGCGAGCACTGGGTGCCGCAGATGCTCAATCTCGACCTGATCGGTGGCATCAGTTTTGCGAAAGGCTGTTACACAGGCCAGGAAATCGTGACACGTACCCAGCACCGCGGCCAGATCAAGCGCCGCATGCTGCGCTATGCGGCGCTCGACACGGTACCGCCCGCCCCGGGTGACTCGATTCTGTCCGCGGCGGGCAAGGCCGGTGAAGTCGTACGTGCCGCGGCCGATGGCTCGAGGGCGGAGCTGCTCGCGGTGGTCAGTCTCGACCACGCGACCTCGCCTCTGCATCTCGAGAACGGCACCGTGCTCCTGCCGCAGCCGCTGCCGTACTCTCTCGATCAGGAGCGCGGCGCGCACCCGTTCCGCGGTTGAGGTAACCCTGGACGGCCTGCCGGCCTGCAAAGCCCCCCCACACTGCCCGGGCGGGCCCTCGTGCTGGCGGGAACGTGAGGCACGGACCGGCTCCGGTCATGCAGCGACCCACTGCGCAGGTGTTCAGCTGCCCAGCCAGTGAAGGAACCACGCGAGACCGACCGCGGCAGCAGTGGCACCGGCGACGAGCACCGCACCGGCCGCGATGTCCTTGGCTGCACCGATCTCCGGATGCTGTTCCGGGTGGACGCGATCCGCGAGCGTCTCCAGCGCAGTATTGACTAGCTCGGTGACCAGCACCATTCCGATCGCCAGGATCACGATCGCCCACCACACGGCCGCCGGCCGGATCATGATCATCACCATGAGCATGGCCGCAGC
The DNA here is from genome assembly GCA_020851435.1 of Gammaproteobacteria bacterium. Taxonomy (GTDB): domain Bacteria; phylum Pseudomonadota; class Gammaproteobacteria; order Steroidobacterales; family Steroidobacteraceae; genus JADZCS01. Next base: position 60,572 of record JADZCS010000043.1, read on the forward strand.
CACGAACAGATGGGCACGGAAATTCTTCTCGCGCATGGCCGTCAGCTTCAGCCCGCGCAGCGCGAAGCGGAGCCGCCGGTTGAAAGGCTGCGCTTTCACCTCGTTCGTCCCTTCACCAGTTCGGCGCATCCCCAGCACCCCAGTGCCCAGGCAGCTCCGGCCATCCAGCCGGCCAGTACGTCGGTTGGCCAGTGCACACCGAGATAGATCCGGCTCAATCCCACCGCGGTGGTCAGGAATCCGGCCACCAGCATCACATAGACCTTCTGGGCGCGCGTGTGCACCACGCGCGCCAGCAGCGTGCCGAGCGTCAGGTACACGACCGCCGACAGCATGGCGTGCCCGCTCGGAAAGCTGGCCGAGACGACGTAATCGCCATGCGGCACGAGATCCGGGCGGGGACGAGCAAATGCCATCTTCAGCGTGGCCGAGGCCAGTGCGCCACCAGCCGCGGCGAGCGGCACGAACAGGGCATTCCAGCGCCGGCCCGCCAACAGCAGGAAGATCGCCACGAAGGTTACGAGCAGGCCGAGCACCGTGGTGCTGCCGAGCGCCGTGACATCCCGCGCCAGTGACTCCAGCCACACGGGCCCGATCCGCAGCGCCGGATCATCCTGACCCCGCAGCGTGAGCAGCACCGCCTGATCGAATGCCGCACTGTCGCCCTCGACCACGTCCTCGGCCACCTCGACGAAGGCCCATGTTGCGAAGGCGAGCGCAACGCCGACCGACAGGACCCGTGGTGCCAGCCACCGCCGCAGGGTGTTCACGTCCCCGACGCCCCCGCCACCCGTGGAGCCGCAGTCGCCGCCGGTGGCCGGCAGCGCGCCGCACCCCTACAGGTCCACGACTTCGACATCGTCGGCAGTGAGCGGCGCACCCGAGAACACCCCGCCCACGCGCGCGAACCGCGAGGCGCCGTCAGTTGCGAGCAGCGACAGACGCGGCGTCGCGAAAACCGGGTTCGTGAGGCCATTTGCCTGCAGCAGATCGTGCACGACATCGGCCGTGGTCGACGCGGAGTCGACGATCGTGACAGTCCCGCCGAGGACACTCGCGATCGCGTCCCGCAGCACGGGGAAATGCGTGCAGCCCAGCACCAGGGTATCGGGGCGTCCCGGTCCCGGGGCGAACAGTTCATCGAGGTAGCGCCGCGCGATCGACTCGACGATCGGACCCTCCGTCCAGCCCTCCTCGGCGAGCGCGACGAACAGCGGACAGGCGCGTGCGACGATACGCACCTCGAAACGCAGCTGTGCGATCGCACGCTGGTAGGCGCCACCCTGCACAGTGCCCTCGGTGGCGATCACGGCGATCGAGCCGTTGCGCGTGGCCGCGACTGCGGCGCGCGCCCCCGGCTCGAGCACGCCGATCACGGGCAGCGGTGCGAAGCGCTCGCGCAGTGCCTCGAGCGCCACGCCCGAGGCCGTATTGCAGGCCACGACCAGCGCCTTGATGTCGCGTGCGACGAGCTGCGCCGCGCATTGCAGCGAATAGCGCACCACCGTCTCACGGCTCTTCGTGCCATAGGGCAGACGCGCCGTGTCGCCGAGATACACGAAACTCTCGCCCGGCAGGCGCGCGCGCAGTGCGCGCAGCACCGTGAGCCCGCCGACGCCCGAATCGAACACGCCGATCGCGTGACCGCAGAGATCGCCGGAGCGGGGGCTTGCGTCGGTCATGCTGCGATGGGGCCGAGGCGGCGCGCGGGCGCTCAGGCCTCGGGCCGCAGGTGCGGGAACAGCAGTACGTCGCGGATGCTGGGCGAGTCCGTCAGCAGCATCACCAGGCGATCGACGCCGATGCCGAGTCCCGCAGTCGGCGGCAGACCATACTCCAGCGCGCGCACGTAATCTGCATCGTAGAACATCGCCTCCTCGTCGCCCGCGGTCTTGCGCGCGGCCTGCTCGTGGAAACGCTGCGCCTGGTCCTCCGGATCGTTGAGCTCGGAGAAGCCGTTGGCGAGCTCGCGGCCACCCACGAAGAACTCGAAGCGATCGGTGATGAACGGATCGTGGTCGTTGCGGCGCGCGAGTGGTGAGACCTCGGCGGGGTAGGAATGCACGAAGGTCGGCTGTCGCAGTGCATGCTCACCGGTCTTCTCGAAGATCTCGAGCTGCAGCTTGCCCGGACCATCGTGCGGTTTCGTCTCGATGCCGAGCCGCGCGCAGGTACCGGCGAGATAGTCCCGGTCGCGCAGGCGACCGGCATCGAAGCCCGGGTTGTGCTCCAGGATGCAGGCCTCGACCGACACGCGGCGGCACGGCCGCGCGAAGTCGAACACCTCGCCCTGGTAGGGCACCTGGCGGCCGCCCGGCAGCGTGTCCGCAAGACCCTGAAACAGCCGCTCCGTGAGCTCCATGAGATCGTGGAAATCGGCATAGGCCTGGTACAGCTCGAGCATCGTGAACTCGGGATTGTGCTGTGTCGACAGGCCCTCATTGCGGAAATTGCGGTTGATCTCGTAGACGCGCTCGAAGCCGCCGACGACCAGCCGCTTGAGGTACAGCTCCGGCGCGATGCGCAGGTACATGTCGAGGCCGAGCGCATTGTGGTGCGTCCGGAACGGTCGCGCAGCGGCACCGCCCGGGATGACCTGCATCATCGGCGTCTCGACTTCCATGTAGCCCTGCGCGTCGAGGAAGCTGCGCAGGAAACGCATGATCTGCGTGCGGCTCTCGAAGGTGCGGCGCGTCTGCTCGTTGACGATCAGGTCAACGTAGCGCTGCCGGTAACGTGTCTCGGTATCGGCGAGGCCGTGCCACTTGTCGGGCAGGGGCCGCAGCGCCTTGACCAGCAGGACGAGCCTCTCGACTTTCACGGTGAGTTCGCCGGCGCGGGTGCGCATCAGCGTGCCCTCCGCGCCCAGGATGTCACCGACGTCGTAGGTCCTGAAGGCCTCGTACACCTCGCCCAGCACCTGCTGCTGCAGGTACACCTGCATCTGTCCCGACGAGTCCTGCAGCTTCGCGAAGGAGGCCTTCCCCATCACGCGCTTGAACATCATGCGGCCGGCGATCCGCACCCGCACCGGATGCCCCGCAAGCCACGCATCGTCACGCTCTCCCCAGGCCTCGTGCAGGTCCTGCGCCAGCGCGTCGCGGCGGAAGTCGTTGGGGAACGCGCTGCCCGCGGCGCGCAGCGCCGCGAGCTTGGCGCGGCGCTCGGCCATCAGCAGGTTATCGTCGGTCCGGGGCGTGTCCGCTGTCATCGTTGGCGCTCGGTTCGCGAAGGGCCGGCCACGGGCCGGATCAGAGTCCCTGCTTGAGGCTCGCCTCCATGAAGGGATCGAGGTCGCCATCGAGCACGGCCTGTGTATTGCCGATCTCGACGTTCGTGCGCAGGTCCTTGATGCGCGACTGGTCCAGCACATAACTGCGGATCTGGTTGCCCCAGCTCACATCGGCCTTGGACTCCTCCAGCACCCGCGCTGCCGCGTTACGCTTGTTGACCTCGAGTTCATAGAGCTTGGCCCTCAGCATCTTCATGGCCGTCGAGCGGTTCTTGTGCTGGCTGCGCTCGCTCTGGCAGGCGACCACGATGCCCGACGGTGCGTGCGTGATGCGCACCGCCGACTCAGTCTTGTTGACGTGCTGGCCGCCGGCACCACTCGAGCGGTAGACGTCCATCTTCAGGTCAGCCGGGTTGATGTCGATCGCGATGTCGTCGTCCACCTCGGGCGAGACGAACACCGACGCGAACGAGGTGTGGCGGCGGTTACCGGAATCGAACGGTGACTTGCGCACGAGCCGGTGCACGCCGGTCTCGGTACGCAGCCAACCGTAGGCATAGGGGCCTTCGAAGCGCAGCGACGCGCTCTTGATACCGGCGATCTCACCCGGGTTCTCGTCGACGACCTCGACGGTGTAGCGCCGCGTATCGCCCCAGCGCAGGTACATGCGCTCGAGCATCTGGGCCCAGTCCTGGGCCTCCGTGCCGCCGGCACCGGCCTGGATGTCGAGAAAGGCGTTGTGCGAATCCATCTCGCCGGGAAACATGCGCTGGAACTCGAGTTCCGCGACGGCCGCCTCCACGCGACGCGCGTCGGACTCGAGATCGCGGAAACCCGCCTCATCGTTTTCGGCCTCGACGAGTTCGAGCAGCTCGCTGATGTCGTTCAGTGAACCGGCGATACGGTCCAGCGCACTGACAGCAGCATCGAGACGCACGCGCTCGCGGCCGAGCTCCTGGGCACGCTCCGGGATGCCCCAGATCTTCGGATCCTCGAGCTCGCGGTTGATCTCCTCCAGACGCTCGCGTTTCGCGGCGTACTCAAAGATACCCCCTGAGGCCGCTGCTGCGGCCTTCGAGATCCTCGAGGGTGCGTCTGAGCTGGGTGATTTCCATCGTCGAGAAACCGGTGGGACGGGGCGCGCGATCTTAGCAAAAAACTTTCGTGGACCATGGCGCGAATCGCTGTGCCAACCCGGGTCGCCCGGGCTGCCATGACAGCAGGCCCGGGGCCGGTTACGCAGGCGCACAGGACGCCGGCAACGGCGTCGTGGGTTGAGTTCCGATCGACTGCCTCACAGGAAATCCCGAATGCCCCCGTTCTCAGCGTGCCACGGGCTCGAGATACTCGATGCGCAGTTCGGGACGTCGTGTCCCGCCGAAGTCCGTGCGGCCGAGCCGATACGCGACCCGCACGCGGTCGCCGGCCGTCACCGCGAGCGCACCGGCTTCGCTGAAATGCCCGAAGGCGATCGACTCCACGGGCGGCGCTGCCGTCGCCGCCCGCAGCCACAGCTTGAGGTGCGCGCCGGCCACGGTACGTGACTCGACCACTTCGAACTCGTTGTCGAACAGCGGCTCCGGGAAGGACTGACCCCAGGGCCCGCCCTGCTCGATGACATCGGCCGTCGCCAGAGAGAGTTCGGCAACCTCGAGTGGACCGTCGCTGTCCAGGACGCCCTGCATCTCGGAGGGCGCGAGCCAGCGCGCGACTTCCTCGGCAAATGCGATCTCGAAGCGTGCGAGATGCCGCTGCGGCAGGCTGAGCCCCGCGGCCATCGCATGGCCGCCGAAGCGATCCATGAGTCCCGGGTGGTGGACATCGACGGCCTCCAGGACATCGCGGATGTGTACGCCCGTGACCGAGCGCACCGAGCCGCGCAGTGTGTCACCGTCGGCCGGCGCGAACGCCGCGACCGGTCGATGCACCCGGTCCTTGATGCGCGTCGCGACCAGCCCGACGACGCCGGCGTGCCAGCCCCGGTCGAACAGCGTAAGCCCGGCAGGGAGCCGCCCCTCCTCGATGCGTACGCGGCGCACCACCTCCTGCGCCTCCGCGCGCATACGCGTCTCGAGCTCACGACGCTCGCGGTTCAACCGGTCGAGTTCTCCGGCGAGGGTACGCGCCTGCGTCACATCGTCGGTGAGCAGGCAGCGGATACCGATCGCCATGTCGTCGATGCGGCCGGCCGCGTTGATGCGCGGTGCCAGCGCGAAACCGAGATCACGTGCGCCGAGCTCCGCCGGCCTGCGCCCGGCGACCTCCGCCAGTGCGAGCAGCCCCGCGACCGCACGCCCCGCACGCAGGCGGCGCAGCCCCTCCGCGACCAGGATGCGGTTGTTGCGGTCGAGAGGCACGAGGTCGGCCACGGTGCCGACCGCCACGAGGTCCAGCAGCTCCGCGACCGGCGACTGCCGCGAGCCCCGCTGCTCCTCGAGCCTGCGCGTGAGCGCCGCCATCAGATAGAACGCCACGCCGACACCGGCGAGCGCACGGCTGCCGAAGCCTGCACCGACCAGGTTCGGATTCACCATGGCTGCGCAGTCGGGCAGCGTCGCACCCGGCAGGTGGTGATCGGTGACCAGCACATCGATGCCGTGTGCGCGCGCCGCCACGACACCGGCCTGTGCCGCGACTCCATTATCGACCGTGATCAGCAGTGCGGGCCGGTCGACCGCGATCTCCTCGACCAGCAGCGGCGACAGACCATAGCCATGGCGCATGCGATCCGGAACCCGGAAACCGACGTCCGCGAAGCCAAGGCGGCGCAGCTGGCGCACGACCAGCGCCGTGCTGGTGGCACCATCAGCGTCGAAGTCGCCGACCACGACAATGCGCGAACCGCGCGCCAAATGATCGAGCAGCAGGCCGGTCGCAGCATCGACGCCATCGAGAGAGCTCACCGGCAACAGCCGCCGCAGCTCCAGCGCAAGCTCATCGGCCGCGCGCACCCCGCGTGCCGCGTAAAGGCGGCGCAGCAGCGGCGGCAGCGAGCGGGGCAACGCCTCGATGCCGTCGCAGGCACGACGGCGGATCAGGCGCCTCATCCGCTCAGCACCTCGTGCCAGGGTCGAACGCGCCGCCAGACGCGCCAGCGGTCGCGCTGCGCCAGCAGCACGGCGCGACCCGTGATCCACAGCTCGACCTCGTCGAGCCGGCGCATCGCGAAAGCCTGCAGCAGTGCCTCGAACCAGTCGCGATCAGTGCCGGGGAGTCCCGCTGCGGTCATGCCCATCGTCGCGAGCGACAGCGTCGCCGCCGTGCGGCGCGCGCCACGGCCGAGCCAGAGGCTCACCGCCTCGCCGGGACCCTGGACCGCCTCGCCGGCCGCACGCCACAGGCCGACGAGATACGCGTCCGTGCTCCACAGCACCGGCAGGCTCGCGGGCAGCGTCACGGCGGGCTCCCCGGGTGCCGCACCCCACAGCCAGAGCGCGTTCACGGTGAGACGGCCCGCCGCTTCGCGCGCCGCGTTGAGTGGCTGCACATGCAGCCACATCTGGATCTCGGTCATGAGCCGCTTGAGCAGGCCGGCATCGGCCCCGGTGGGCATGTACTCGTCCACGATGCGGCCCGTCGCCTCGGCCGGGTCACGGGTCGTCGCGTCGATGCCGTGCGGCATCTCGATGTAGCACTCGCCGCGCTCATCGAACTCGAGGCGCATGCCGGCCTCGCCGAACGAGGCGGTGAACGAGCGCTCGAGCGCTGCGCGTTCCCCGGCATCGAGTGCGAGCGCTCCCTCGGGATGCAGGTGCACGCGTTCGAGCCCTGCCATCAGGTGCACAGGCGTGGCGAGCAGCCAGTGACCCTCGCGCCCGCGCGCGATGCGCGCGACCGGCAGTGTCGCTCCTGCGACGCGGATTCCGACCTGCTGCTGCACCCAGCGCCGCCAGTCCGGCACGGCCTCGGGTGGAGTCTCCGCACGCGCCAGCAGCCGCTCGAGCGCCGGCAGGCGCGGCGGCTCTGCGAGACTGCCCGGGTGCGGAAAATCAGTGACGGCAACAATGGCGCGGCTCATGCGCGTGGCATCATAGCGGCTCGATCCTGCCCGCACTAATCCTCGTCCAGCTCGTCCGAAGCCTGAATGACCCGCCGCTGCCGGAACGAAGCAGCCGGGCCCGCATCGCCGGAAGCAGCATGAAGTTCAGTCTCGAAGCTCCCGCCCGTGTGAATCTGATCCGCGGCTATGCCGCGGGTGAGGTCCGCATCGGTGCAACCGTCTACCGTGGCAGCCTGATCGTGGCGGCCGACACGCTCATCACGGACTGGCCGGTCTGCGACGCCACGCGCCTCGGGCCGGCGGACTGCGGTGCCATCGAGAACCTTGTACCCGCGATCGTGCTGCTCGGCACGGGCGACCGACAGGTGTTTCCAGACCCGCGCCTGCTGGTCCGTTTCTCGGCGCTGGGTATCGGCCTCGAGGTCATGGACAACGGCGCGGCGTGTCGCACCTACAACGTGCTCGTCAGTGAAGGACGCCGTGTCGCGTGCGCCCTGATCCTGCCCGCGACCGCATGACGGTGCCTGCAGACACCGACAGGGCTGCCGCCGCCCGTGATCTGCGGCAGGGTGCGGGGCTCGTGCTGATCGCCACGCTGCTGTTCGCCTCCATGGGTGCCGGCATCAAGCTCGCCTCGACGGATCTGCCGACGACGATGGTCGTCTTCTTCCGCAACGCCTTCAGCCTCGCGACACTGCTGCCGTGGGTGCTCCGCAATGGCCTCGCGACGATGCGCAGCACACGCTGGCGCGCACACCTGTTCCGAGCGGGAACGGGGCTCGCGGCGATGTATGCGCTGTTCTTCGCCATCGGCGGCATGCCGCTCGCGGAGGCGATGCTGCTCAACTATGCGGCGCCGCTGTACATCCCGTTGATTGCGGCGGTCGGCCTCGACGAGCACCCACCGGCACGGCTGTGGGGACCGATCCTGCTCGGATTCGCCGGTATCGCGCTGATCCTCAAGCCTGGCGCCGGGCTGTTCACGCCGATCGCCGTGATAGGACTGGCGTCGGGCATCCTGGCGGCCATCGCGATGGTCAGTGTGCGCAGCCTCGCGCGCAC
>JADZCS010000044.1 GCA_020851435.1 Gammaproteobacteria bacterium
AGCTGCGGCTCGACGTGAGCATCGTCGAGGCGATGGAGGCCGATCACTTCGAAGGCCTCGGCGCGCCCGTTTACGCGCGCGGCCACCTGCGCAAGTACGGCGCGCTGCTGGGCGTTCCCGGCGACGAGCTGGTGGCAGCCTACGACCGGCTGGCGTCCGGCCCGCTGGCGCCCACGCTCATCCCGGCCGCCAGCGCGAGAGGCTTCCCGCGGCCCAAGCCCTGGCTGCTGCCGGTCGCCGCGCTGGTCGTCGCCATTTTCGTCGCGCTGTCGATCTGGTGGAGCTTCCGGGGCGCGCCTGCCGCGCCGCCGGCGACCGTCCCGGCCGTCCAGGAAAGCCCGCCCGCCGATGCGGCGCCCGACGCGTCCACGAACGAGCCCGCCGCCGGACAGGGCGAACTGTCCGCGGCCGCTGCCCCCGCAGCGACACCCGACGTTCCGGTCGCCGAGTCCGCTCCGGCTCAGCCGGTTGCGGCAACGCCGGCGGACGTGAGCGGCGCCGCGCCCGTCCTCGAGGTTCGCCTCACGGCGCCGTGCTGGCTCGAGATCTACGACGCCAGGGGCCAGCGCGTCGCGTTCGAGATGGCGCCCGCGGCGGCGCAGCGCAGCTACCAGGGCGGTCCCTGGAAGGTGCTCATCGGCAACGCCGCAGCCGCAAAGCTCGTGCTCGGAGGCCGGCCCCTGCCGCTGCCCGCGGAACTCACGGCGCGCAACGTCGCCTGGGTCGAGGTCGAGACCACCGGCGCGGTCCGTCGCGCCGATACGGCGCAGCCGACGCCGCGTTCCCCGGAGAGTTGAGCTTGGACAAGACGCTGCAGCCGGTGCGCGGCATGAACGACGTGCTCGCGGAACAGATGCCCTGGTGGCAGTTCCTCGAGGCCGAGGCGCGTGCGCTGTTCGCGGCCTACGGCTACCAGGAAGTGCGCCTGCCGCTGCTCGAGCCCACCGAGTTGTTCAAGCGCTCGATCGGCGAGTTCACCGACATCGTCGAAAAGGAGATGTACACCTTCACCGACCGCGGCGGTGACAGCCTCACCTTGCGGCCGGAAGCGACTGCGGGCCTGGTGCGTGCGGCAATCAGCAACGGCCTGCTGCACAACCAGAAGCATCGCCTGTGGACGTCGGGACCGATGTTCCGCTACGAGCGCCCGCAGAAGGGCCGTTTCCGCCAGTTCCACCAGATCGACATCGAGGCCTTCGGTTACGACGGCCCGGACATCGACGCCGAGATGATCCTGATGTCGGCGCGCCTGTGGGGCCGGCTCGGCATCCGCCGCGTCAAGCTTCAGGTCAATTCGCTCGGCACGCCGGAGTCGCGCAAGGATTACCGCGAACTGCTCGTGCGCTATTTCGAGCAGCATCGCGCGGTTCTCGACGAGGACAGCCTGCGCCGCCTGGGCGGCAACCCGCTGCGCATCCTCGACAGCAAGAACCCGGCCATGCAGGACATGATCGCCGGTGCGCCGATGATCACCGATCACCTCGACCCCGAGTCGAAGGCGCACTTCGATGGCCTGTGCGCCCACCTGTCCGCCTGCGGCATCGAGTTCACCGTGAACCCGCGGCTGGTGCGCGGGCTCGACTACTACACGCGCACGGTGTTCGAGTGGACCACCGACGCGCTCGGCTCGCAGGACGCCGTGTGCTCCGGCGGGCGCTACGATCGCCTCATCGCCCAGCTCGGCGGCGAGCCGACGCCCGCGATCGGCTGGGCGCTCGGCGAGGAACGCATCGTCGGCCTGCTGCAGGATGCCGGCGTCGCGGTGCCCTCGGGCGCGCCCGGCGTGTTCCTGGTGCTGGCGGGCGAGCCGGCGATGCGCGTCGGCCTCAAGCTCGCCGAGGACCTGCGCGAGGCCCTTCCCGGCATCGGCGTGCAGGCCAACCTGGGCGGCGGCGGCATCAAGGCGCAGATGAAGCGCGCCGACAAGAGCGGCGCGGCGATCGCCGTGATCGTCGGCGACGCGGAAGTGGAACGCGGCACTGCCGCCATCAAGTCGCTGCGCGCGGAAGCGCCGCAGCAGGAATGTTCGTGGGCGGAATTGCCCGCGCGGATCCGCGCGCTCACCTGAGCTCGCGAGCCACCTGGAGGCATCGTGGACGAGAACCTGTCTGAAATCGAACGCGCCGAATGGCTCAAGGGCGTGATCCGCGACAACTGGATCTACGCCGTGCTCGGCGTGGCGATCGCCCTGGGCGGGCTGTACGGCTGGCGCGCCTGGCAGGGCTCGCTCGACCAGCGGTCCGTCGACGCCTCGGCGCGCTTCGAGCAGATGCTCGAGGCCTTTTCGCGCAACGAGCGCGAGAAAGCCTTCAAGATCGGCGCCGAGATCAAGGACGAATTCGGCAGCACGCCCTTCGCCGACCAGGCGGAACTCGTGCTCGCGCGCGCGCACGTCGAGTCGGGCGAACTCGACAAGGCGGCGACGCGCCTGGCGGCAGTGATGTCCTCGACCGACGACGCAGAGCTCGCGCTGGTCGCGCGCCTGCGCCTCGCCCGCGTGCAGATCGCGCAGGGCAGCGCCGACCAGGCGCTCGCCACGCTCGATGGCGCCAAGACCACCGTGGGCGACGCCCGCGTCCAGGAACTCCGCGGCGATGCCTTGCTCGCCAAGGGCGACCGCGCCGGTGCGCTCAAGGCCTACCAGGCCGCGCGCACGGCCGCCCAGGCGTCGCAGGAGCAGGGGCTCGTCGACGTCGAACTGCTCGAACTCAAGATCGACGACCTTGCCGGAGCCGCGACCGCGGCAGCGGCGCCGTGAGGACGCCCGCCATGAAGCGCGCCGTCCTGGTCCTGGGCCTGCTCGCGCTGGCTGCCTGCAGCAAGGACAAGGACGTCGCTCCGCCGGCCGAACTCGTCGATTTCAAGGCCACGCTGGGGATCCAGAAGGCCTGGACCGAGTCGACCGGGGGCGGCGACGACGTCCTTCGCCTGGGCCTGTCGCCGGCGGTCGAGGGCGACAGCGCCTACCTCGCTGGCGCAGACGGCCGTGTGCGCGCGCTGACGCTGGCCACCGGGCGCACGCTGTGGTCCGCCGACGTCAAGGCTCCGCTCGGCGGCGGCCCGGGCGTCGGTTACGGCCTCGTCGTGGTCGGCTCCATCAAGGGCGACGTGATCGCGCTCGACGCCACGACCGGCGCCAGGCGCTGGCAGGTCCGCGTGCTCGGCGAGGTGCTGTCGCGTCCCGCCGTGGGCGAGGCGATCGTGGTGGTACGCACCGTGGACGGCCGCCTGCGCGGACTGCGGGTTGCGGACGGCACCGAGGCCTGGGTCTACGAGCAGCCTGTGCCCCGCCTGTCGCTGCGCGGCGCCGCCGCACCCGTGATCGCCGGCGATGCCGTCTATTGCGGCTTCGACAACGGCAAGGTGGTGGCGGTCGACCTCGCCAACGGCGACCTGCTGTGGGACTCAGCCGTCAACCCGCCCAGCGGCCGCACCGAGCTGGAGCGGCTGGCCGACATCGATTCCGCCGTGGTGGTGACGGGCAAGAACATCTTCGTCGCCGGGTTCCAGGGCCGCGTCGCGATGCTCGCGATCGAGTCCGGGCAGGCCTGGTGGTCGCGTGAGCTGTCCAGCCATCGCGGCATCGCGCTCGACGAGGACAACGTCTACCTGAGCACCTCGGACGGCGACGTGGTCGCGCTGCTGCGCCGCGACGGCACCGAGTTGTGGCGCCAGTCGGCGCTCAAGCACCGCATGCTGAGCGCGCCGGCCGTCGACGGCGGCGCGGTCGTGGTGGCCGACTTCGAGGGCTACGTGCACTGGCTCGACCGCGCGAGCGGCGCGATTTCCGCGCGCGCTTCCGCAGGTGGCGGTCGCGTGAGCAACGGGCCGGTCGCTGCCGAGGGCCATGTCCTCGTGCAGTCCGACGGCGGAACGGTTTACGCATTCCGCGCCACTCCGCGCGGCTGACAGGAAGACTCGCCCCATGCTGCCCGTACTTGCGCTGGTGGGGCGGCCCAACGTCGGCAAATCCACGATCTTCAACGTCCTGACCGGCACGCGTGACGCGCTGGTCGCGGACGTGCCCGGCCTGACGCGCGACCGCAAGTACGGCTACGGCCGGTCGTCGCTGTACCGTTTCATCGTCATCGACACCGGCGGACTCACCGAGTCGCCGCGCGGCATCGAGCAGAAGATGGCCGAGCAGACGCTCAAGGCCATCGAGGAAGCGGACCGCGTCGTGTTCGTCGTCGACGGCCGCGAGGGCCTGACGCCGACCGACCAGTTCGTCGCCAACCTGCTGCGCCGCAGCGGCAAGCCCGTGACGCTCGCCGTCAACAAGAGCGAGGGGCGCGACGACGACGTCGCCGTCTCCGAGTTCCACCAGCTGGCGCTGGGCGAGCCGATGGCGGTTGCGGCTGCGCACCGCATCGGTGTCGAAGACCTGGTCGACGCCGCGCTCGAGGGTTTCCCGGTCATGCCGGAGGAAGACCTCGAGGGCGCCGAAAAGCCCGGCGAAGTTCGCGTCTGCGTGGTCGGCCGGCCCAACGTCGGCAAGTCCACGCTCATCAACCGCCTGCTCGGCGAGGAACGGCTGGTCGCCTACGACCAGCCCGGCACCACGCGCGACACCGTGGAGGTGCCGTTCGAACGCGACGGCAAGCGCTACGTCCTGATCGACACTGCGGGCGTGCGTCGTCGCGCCAAGGTCGAGGAGGCGCTCGAGAAGTTCAGCGTCATCAAGACGCTGCAGGCCATCGACCGCGCCAACGTCGTGGTCGGCGTGCTCGACGCGCGCGACTGCGTCGCGGACCAGGACGCCAGCCTGCTGGGCCTGGTCGCCGACCGCGGCCGCGCGCTGGTGATCGCGGTCAACAAGTGGGATCACGTGCCGCCCGACCAGCGCGACGAGATCCGCATGCAGATCGACCTGCGCCTGAGGTTCCTCGACTACGCCCAGGTGCACTTCATCTCCGCCCTGCACGGCAGCGGCGTGGGCGAACTCATGCTCTCGGTCAACCGCGCCTATGCGGCGGCCATGAGCGAACTCGAAACGCCCGAGCTCACGCGCGTGCTCGAGGCGGCCATCGAGCAGCACCAGCCGCCGCTGGTTCGCGGACGGCGCATCAAGCTGCGCTACGCCCACCAGGGCGGCCGCAACCCGCCGGTGATCGTGATCCACGGCGGCCAGGCCGAGCAGGCGCCAGAAGACTACCGCCGCTTCCTCGTGAACGTCTTCCGCAAGTCCTTCGACCTGCGCGGCACGCCGGTGAAGGTGCTGTTCAAGAGCGAGGTCAACCCCTTCGCGGGGCGCCGCAACGAACTCACGCCGCGGCAGCAGCGCAAGCGGAAGCGGCAGATCGAGCGGCACCGGCACTAGTCTGTCCTGAAAGCAGTGCTATGTTCGCGCGTCGCCGCCGGCCCGGATGGGGCCCGCGGGACCGCAAGAGCACATCCGTGTGGGCTTCGCGCGGGCCATCCCTGGCCCGCGACGATCCCGCGGGCCCCATCCGGTCCGTCGGCAACGCTGGGTCATGCCATGTTCGGGACGACCCCTGCGTCGGCGCGGCTGGACGTGCCCGGCCGGCGGGTGTCGTGGCGTTCGTGCGGTGTCGCGGCGCGTGCGGCGCGGACGGCTAGGGAGTGCGCAACGCAGCGGCCCGACAGGCTTCCATTGCTGTTTGCGGGATCGTCGCGGGCCAGGGATGGCCCGCGCGAAGCCCACACGGACGTGCTCTTAGCGGTCCCGCAAACAGCAATGGAAGACTGGCGGGACGCGGTCGACTGCACTCTTACGACCGACTGCGGCACGTCGAGGGTTCAGCCGCTTACGGTCGCCTTGAGCGTCCCGCGCGCCAGCCGCGCTTCGATCTCCGCGCCGGCGGCGACTTCGCTCGCATCGGTCACGACGTGCCCGTCGACGCTGACGATCGCATAGCCGCGTTCGAGCGTGGCGAGCGGGCTCACGGCGTTGAGGCCGCGCGCGGCGAGTTCGAAGCGGCTGCGGGCGTGTTCGAGGCCGGCGCGCAGCGCGCTGCCGGCGCGGGCCTGGAGAAGGGCGAGTCGCTGGTTGCCGGCGGCGATGCGGCGCTCGGGCGACAGGCGGGCGAGGTGGGCGCTGGTGATGGCGAGGTCCTGGCGGGCGCGCTCGAGACGACGCCGCAGCGCGCGCTGGAGGCGGGTGTCGAGTTCGTCGACGTGCTGGGCCTGCTGCTCGAGGCGGGCCCGCGGGTGAAGTTGCTGCAGGCGGCGCGCGGACCAGCGCAGCGATTCGTCGAGTCC
>JADZCS010000045.1 GCA_020851435.1 Gammaproteobacteria bacterium
CATACCGGCTGACCGGCGCATCGTCCGCGCCCAGCTTGACCTGCTCCTCGTAGCGGAAGCCCAGCCGCTCGAGCACCTTGATCGAGTCCGCATTGTCCGGGTTCACGATCGCGATCACGCGCGACAGGCCGTGGACGTCGCGCGCACGCGCGAGTACCGCGAGGCAGGATTCCTGCGCGTAGCCGTGGCCTCGTCCGGCGGGCAGGAAGGCGTAGCCGAGGTCGGCATCGGGGAGCGTGTCGCGCTTGAGCAGGCCGCAGATGCCGATGGGGGTGCCGCCGGCCAGGGTTTCCACGCAGTAGAGCCCGTGGCCGTGCTTCGCGTAGCTCGCGCCGGGGCCGCTGGCGATGTAGCCCAGCGCGTCGTCCAGCGTGCGGATGCCGCGGTCGCCGATGAAGCGCAGGAAGCCGGGATCGTTGAGCAACTCGACGATGAACGCCGCGTCGCCTTCAACGAGGTGGCGCAGGCGCAGCCGCCCGGTCTCGACGACGATCATCGCGGCCGCCCTCCCGCTCAGTGCTTCTTCTTGCCGGTCTCGACCATCTTGCGGGCGCGCTCGATGAACTTCTTGGCGGCCTCTTCGTCGTCGCCCGCGACGGGCTTCGGCGGCACCTCGACGCCGCGCTGCACGGCCGGGCGTTCGCCGATGTCCTTGAGCCAGCGCGCGAGGTGCGGCAGGCCGTCGATGTTGACGCCGGACCACTTGTAGCTGCGCACCCAGGCCCAGTGGGCGATGTCGGCGATCGAATAGTCGCCGGCGAGGAACTCGTGGTGCTCGAGCTGGGTGTCGAGGACGGTGAACAGGCGGCGCACCTCGCCCTGGTAGCGGTCGATGGCCGGCTGGATCTTCTCGGGGAAATAGCGAAAGAACACGTTCGCCTGGCCCATCATCGGGCCGACGCCGCTCATCTGCAGCATGAGCCACTGGATCACGCGCGAGCGGCCCTTGGGATCGCTGGGCATCAGGCGGCCGGTCTTCTCGGCGAGATAGATGAGGATCGCGCCGGACTCGAACACCGGGAAGTTGTCGGCGCCGCGATCGACGATGGCGGGAATCCGGCCGTTGGGATTGATGGCCAGGAACCACGGCTCCTTCTGCTCGAGCTTGGAGAGGTCCAGCACGTGCGCGATGTATGGAACCGCGAGCTCCTCGAGCGCGATGGAGATCTTGTACCCGTTGGGCGTGGCGGCCGTGTAGAAATCGAGCATGCTGGCATCTCCCTGACGCGAGGGCCGACCCCCCGTCGGGCCTGGCCTGCCCGCCTAGGATGCCAGACGCAGGCGCTACTTGCTCGGGGTGCTCCAGCGCATGGCGGCCAGCTCGCCCTGGCGGGCGTAGTCGATGGCCTCGCCGAGCACCATCGCGGCCTCCTGAGGCGCATGGAAGCCCATGGAATTCTCGGCGGCGATGAAGTCCAGCCGCCACTGAGCCTTGCGTTGCAGCTCGAGGGCCGGGCGCAGCTGCTCCGGCGTCGCGCCCCGCTGCTTCGCGGCCTGCACGGCGTCGAGCAGGCCCATCAGTGCCGTGCCGCCCTTCTGCAGCAGCTCGAAGTTGCGCGTCTGGATCAGGTCGACGCGGGCCTTGATCTCGTCCTCCGCAAAGTGGTGGCAGGTCTGGCAGGCGCGATTGACCTGCAGCAGCGGGCTGCGGACCCAGTGGTCGGAGACCTTCGTGGAGCCGTCGCGCGCGTAGGGCATGTGGCAGTCGGCGCAGGCGACGCCGCTGCGGGCGTGCACGCCCTGGCTCCACAGCTCGAACTCGGGATGCTGCGCCTTGAGGATGGCCGCGCCGCTCTCGGCGTGCCTGTAGTCGAAGAACTGCTCGCCGTCGGGGAACTTCGTCTCGTTCCAGAAAGTTTCGACGTCGTTCGCGCGCAGGCCCTTGCCCCACGGGAAGGTCAGCGGCATCTTGGTCGAGCAGTAGTACTCGACGTGGCACTGGCCGCAGACGTACGAGCGCATCTCGTTGCGCGTGCCGTCGACGTTCGGGTCATAGGGCGTCTTGCGGTCGCCGTCGCGCCACTGCTGGATGGACGGCAGGTGCGGCACCGGCGCGTCGGACGCTGCCAGCGCCCGGATGCCGTTGATGAAGCCGGGGCGCGTGACGCGCAGCTTCATGGTCATGGGCTCGTGACAGTCGACGCAGGACACCGGGTGCGCGTGGCCCGAGTCGTGAAGTTTCTTGTTGAGCTCCTGGTAGGAAAACTTGTAGCTCTCCGCGAAACCCTTCATGGCGTCGCCACCGCCGAGCTCGCGGTACAGCGGCATCAGCGAGGCGTGGCAGTGCAGGCAGGAGCCCGACTGCGGCTTGGTCAGGCGCTCGGTCTGCTCCTGGTCCTGGAGCATGTAGGCGTGACCGCGACGGTCGCGGTAGTCGATGGAGAACGCGTAGCCCAGGAACATGCGCTTCAGCCAGGGATCGCGCTCGATCTTCTCGGCAGGCATCGCCTCGCTGCCGCCATGGCCGCCGAAACGCGTGCGCGTGGTGATCGCCGTGCGCTGGTAGGAGTCGTACTGCTTCGGCCAGTTGATGCCCCACTGCGCCGGGTCGGTCGTGTCCTCGGTGACCTTGACCAGCTGCACCCAGGGCTCGCGCGCCTCGGCCTTGCGCTCCACCACGTTGACGAGCAGCGCCGTGACAGCCGCGGAGGCGACCGCCACGATGGCGATGCCGGCCACGATAGTGGTCTTCGACCAACCCGTCTGACGTGCATTCATGATCCGGCTCCCTCGGCGTCGTGACCGCCCACGTCGCGCCCGAGCCCCGTCATCTCGCCGTGACCGACCGACTGGTGGCAGTGGACGCACTGGATTTCGCCGGCGCCCCGGGCGCCGATCAGCTCGTGAACCAGGCCTTCATGGCAGCGCAGGCAGTTCTGCTGCAGGATCGCGGCGTTCTTGGCCTTGATCATGATCGGCTCATGGAAGTCCTGGAACGTGAACCCCCTGGAATGGTGGTAGCCGTTCTCGCCCTTGGCCAGCCATTTGCCGACGAAGTCGTGCGGCAGGTGGCAGTCGATGCACTTCGCGACGTCGTGGTGCGAGGCCTTGAGCCAGGAATCGTATTGCGGCCGCATGATGTGGCAGTTCATGCAGGCGGCGGGATCGGTGCTGAGGTAGGAGAAGCCCTCGGCGTACACGAAGGTGTAAGCGCCGACGCCGATCAGCAGGCCGGTGAGAAGAACCATTACCGTGATCCACACCGGTGCGGCGCGATTCACGTGATGCCCTCACGACGGGACCGGGGCACGGCCCCGGCCTGATTTCAGCGGCCGGCTCAGGGAGAGTCGGGCGTGGCCGAATCCTTGGACAACAGTAGTTCCTCGGCCTGCGGTTCGCGAGTCGTGGTTTCCACAGTCGGGAGTTCCGCGAGCTCGCCTGCGCCATGGTCGAGGTCGCGGAACTTGCGCGCCGTCACCAGCACGCGCGTTTCCAGCGAGGCAGTGGCGCCGTTGTAGGCCTCGACGGCCTGCGACAGATTCTTGCCGACCCTGCCCCAGTGTTCGCCGAGCTTGGTGAGGCGCGCGTAGAGGTCCTTGCCCAGCGTGCTGATCGCGCGCGCGTTCTCGGCCACCTGCTCCTGGCGCCAGCCGTAGGCCACGGCGCGCAGCAGCGCGATCAGGGTGGTGGGCGTGGCGACGATCACGCTCTTGTCCACGCCTTCCTCGATCAGCGAGGGGTC
>JADZCS010000046.1 GCA_020851435.1 Gammaproteobacteria bacterium
GACCCCTCATGCTTCCCCGAGCCTCGCGCTAAGCTGTAAAGAACCGGAGGGGTCAGACCCCGCCAAATGTCGCGCCACGCTTCAGGGAGCCGGAGGGGTCAGACCCCGCGGCGGGGTCTGACCCCTCCGGTCTCCCGGCGGCCGCAGTTCCGTGAAAGGCCGCGCCCTCCCCACGGTCGGCGCCACCCTTCACGCCATCATGCGCTCGACCTTCTGCACGTCGGGCATGTGGCGGATGGCGCGCACGACTTTCGCCAGCTGCGTGCGGTCCTTGACCTTGACCTCGAAGGTGATGGTCGAATGCTCGTCGTCCTGCTGGGCAGTGACCAGGACGTGCTCGATGTTGGTGTCGGTCGCGGCGATCTGCGCGGCCACCGCGGCGAGCACGCCGGTGCGGTTGTTGACCTCGACCTTGAGGCCGACGCTGAACAGGCCGTGCGGCAGCTTTTCCCAGACGACCGGGATCCACTTGTCGGCCTGCTTGCGCGAGCCGCTGACGTTGGGGCAGATGTCGCGGTGGATCACGACGCCGCGCCCCGTCGACAGGAACGCTGCGATCGGGTCGAACGGAATCGGGAAGCAGCAGCGCGCGTAGTCGACGAGCAGGCCCTCTGTGCCGGCGATCGCGATCGGCGCCTGCGCCGAGCTCGGAGCGGCGGTGCCGCTCTCGTCTGGCAGCAGCCTGCGGGCCACGAGCGGCGCCATGCGCTCGCCCAGGCCGATCCTGGTGAGCAGGTCGTCGGCATCCGCCATGCCGAGTCCCTTGGCGACAGCCTCGAGCCGCGCGCGGGGAATGTCGCGATAGCGCATCGCGAATTCCTCGAGCGCCGAGCCGAGCAGCTTCTCGCCAAGCTCGATCGCCTCGTCGCGCTGCAGGCTCTTGAGGAAGTGGCGGATCGCCGCGCGCGCCTTGGCCGAGACCACGAAGTTGGTCCAGGCCGGGTTCGGCTGGGCGCCCTTGGCGGTGATGACCTCGACGGTCTGGCCGTTGCGCAGCACCGTGCGCAGGGGCACGAGGCGGCGGTCGACCTTGGCCGCGACGCAGCGGTTGCCGACGTCGGTGTGGACGGCGAACGCGAAGTCGACGCAGGTTGCGCCGCGCGGCAGCCGCATGATGTCGCCCTTCGGCGTGAACACGTACACCTTGTCGGGGAACAGGTCGACCTTGACGCTCTCGACGAGTTCCTCGGCCGAGCCGTCCTGCAGCTGCATCACGCCCTTCAGCCACTCGCGCGCCTGGTCCGCGTGCGAGGCGCCGTCGCCCTCGCCGGTCTTGTACTTCCAGTGCGCGGCGATGCCCGACTCCGCGAGGCGGTGCATGTCCTCGGTGCGGATCTGCACCTCGAGCGGCATGCCACCCGGGCCGAACAGCGTCGTGTGCAGCGACTGGTAGCCGTTGACGCGCGGGATCGCGATGTAGTCCTTGAAGCGCCCGGGCATCGGCTTGTACAGGCCGTGCACGAGGCCCAGCACGCGGTAGCACTCGTCCACCGAGCCGACCACGATGCGGAAGCCGAACACGTCGATGATCTCGCCGAGCGAGATCTTCTTGCGCCGCATCTTCGAGTAGACGCTGTAGAGGTGCTTCTCGCGCGCCTCTACCTGGCCGGCGATGCCGGCGCGACCCAGGGCCTGGCGCATGTTGTCGGTGATGCGCGGCAAAAATTCCTTCTGGTTGCCGCGCGAGCGCTTCATCTCGCGCTCGAGTACGCGATAGCGGGTCGGGTACAGCGTGCGGAACCCGAGGTCCTCGAGTTCCAGCTTGAGCGAGTGGATGCCCAGCCGGTTGGCCAGCGGCGCGTAGATGTCGAGCGTCTCGCGCGCGATGGTGCGGCGCTTGGTCGCCGGCATCGCGCCGAGCGTGCGCATGTTGTGCAGGCGGTCGGCGAGCTTGACCATGATCACGCGGATGTCGCGGACCATCGCCAGCAGCATCTTGCGGAAGCTCTCGGCCTGGGCCTCGGCACGGTTCTTGAACTGGATCTGGTCGAGCTTGGTGACGCCGTCGACGATCTCGGCGACCTCGCGCCCGAAGCGCTCGGCGATCTCGGTCTTGGAGGAGGCGGTGTCCTCCACGACGTCGTGGAGGATCGCGGCCATCAACGTGGGTCCGTCGAAGTGGACCTCGGCGAGGATGTCCGCGACCGCGACCGGGTGGGTGATGTACGCCTCGCCCGAGCGGCGCTTCTGGCCCGAATGCGCGGCCTCGGCGTACTCGTACGCCTCGCGTACGCGCTCGATGTCGTCAGGCGGGAGATAGCTCTCGAGCTTCGAGAGCAGCTGCTTGATGCCCGGAGCGCGCCTTCCGCCCGGCAGGAAGCCGAGGAGTGAAGACGCGTCCATGGCAGGCGCCCCGGTGGGTCAGTCCCCCAGGCCGAACTGCGGCGCCCGGAAGTCGGGCGGCAGGTCGAGCGGATTCTCGGGGATCGGCTCCTGCATCATCATCGGCTCCGGCTCGGGATCCGGCTCCAGCATCAGCTCCAGCGTGACCTTGCCCTCGGCGATCTCGCGCAGCGCGACCACGGTGGGCTTGTCGTTGGCCCAGTCGATGCGTGCCTCGGCGCCGTTCGCGAGCTGGCGCGAGCGCTTGGAAGCGAGCAACACCAGGTCGAACTGGTTGTCGATGTTCTTGAGGCAGTCTTCGACGGTAATGCGGGCCATAGTAAAACCGGTCTGCTGAAAGCGTGGTCGGACAGTATAGCGAAAACCCGCAGCAGCGCACAGCGCCGTTGCGCGCGCGCGACAGTTCTAGGCCTGCAGAAGTCCCGCCGCGAATTCGGCCAGCCCGGGCCGGTCGCTGTGCAGGGCGTCGCCGTCGCCGCGGAAGATGGAATGCAGGTCCGCCAGGGCCGTGTCGAAGTCGTCGTTGATCACGACGTAGTCGAACTCGCGCCAGTGCGACAGCTCGGTGACCGAGTCCTGGAGCCGGCGCGCGATGGCGGCGTCGGAGTCGGTCGAGCGCTTGCGCAGCCGGGCCTCGAGCGTCGCGCGCGACGGCGGCAGGATGAACACGTGGTGGGCCTCGGGCAGCCGCGCGCGCACCTGCCGGGCGCCCTGCCAGTCGATCTCCAGGATCAGGTCGCGGCCCTCGGCCAGCGCGGCCTGCACCGTCGACTGCGCCGTGCCGTAGTAGTTGTCGAAGACCCGCGCGTGCTCGACGAACTCGCCGGCCGCGATCATGCGCTCGAAGCGCTCGTGGTCGACGAAGAAATAGTCGCGACCCTCGACCTCGTTGATGCGCGGCTTGCGCGTCGTGTAGGACACCGAGAACCCCAGCGCGGGCTCGAGGGCCATCAGCGCGCGCAGCAGGCTGGTCTTGCCGGCGCCCGAGGGCGCGGCGACGACGAACAGGCGGCCGCGGCGGGTGGTGGGGCTGGGATCGGTCATGGGGGGCGGAAGCGTAGCGCAGCGGCCCCTGCGCCGCCATGCGCCCAAGCCGAATCAGGACAGCGCGGCGATCCAGGCAGCCGCGAGCAGCGCCACGGCCGCGCCGGCCGCGACCCATTGCGGGCGACTGCGTCCGGGCGCGGGCAGGGGCAGCCCAGCAGCGACGGCGCCCAGGCCCAGCCCCGCGATGAACCCGAACAGGTGCGCGACGATGTCGGTCTGCTCGCCCGCGGTGCCCGTCATGGCCAGCAGCGCGAGGCCGGCCACCACCGGCGCGACGCGCTCGCGCAGCGAGGGCCAGACCTGCGCGCGGCGGCGCCAGGCCAGCGCCGCGACCAGGCCGAGCGCCGTGAACACCGCGGTCGAGGCGCCCAGCATCACGTGGCCGGCCGGGTGCACCAGCGCGTCCGCGGTGTTGGCGAGCCCCGCGCCGGCCAGGATCAGCAGCAGGGCGAGGCCTGCGCCCAGCATCTGCCCGGCCGCGTAGACGAACACGGCGCCGAACACCAGATTGGAAGCCAGGTGCAGCGTGCCCGTGTGCAGGGTCAGCGCCGTGATCGCCCGCCACCATTCGCCGCGGGCGAGGAAGCCCGGATCGACCACGCCACGGCCGTACCAGTCGTGCATGCCCAGGTCGCTGAGGGCGGCGATCGCGACCGCGAGCAGCGCCAGCGCATAGCCGATCACCGCCCAGCTCGCATGCCGGTGGCGCGGCCATTCGCGCGGCCTCGCGGGCGCCCGGCGCTCGTGGAAATACTGCGTGAGTTCGACGATCGCGCGCGCGTGATCCTCGGGCGCCACCCACAGGCTCACGCCGCCGGGCTCGGCGCGGGCTTCGTAGCGAATGCCCGCGGCGTCGAGCACGAGCGCCCACTCGGCAGAGGCCGCCTGCGGAACGGCGGCGGAAAGGGGCAGGGCGTCCATCTGCCCGATGTGGGGGCGACGCGGAGCCGATCAAGGCGGGCCCGGGTATGCTGTCGCCCGGCCAGCAACCGGGGGACTGCAATGGACGAAGCCAGGGCCATGATCATGTCGGCGATGCTTGCCGTGGCGCCCGCCGGGGTTGCCGTCGCGGAGGACGTGGCGACGATCGTGCACGAGTACGACGCCTACGCCCGTGCGCAGGATCCGCTGCGCGCCGCGCTTCACGGCGACGCCGAGGCGATGCGGCGCTGGCCGGACAATTCGCCGGCAGCCGTGGCCACGCGCCGGCAGGCGCTGGAGCGCTTCCGCGACCGGCTCGCCGCCATCCCGGCCGGCAGGCTGGCCGGCGAGGACGCGCTCAACCACGTGCTGCTGACGGCGCGCGTCGCCACCGCGCTCGAGGCGCTCGGCTTCGACGAGGAACGCATCGCGTTCATCAGCGGCGACGGCTTCTACACCACCGCCGACTACGCCGCGCTCAATACCGTGCTCGGCAGCGAGGCCGACGCCGAGGCATGGCTCGCGCGCATCGAGGCGCTGCCGGCCTACTACGCCATCGAGACGGCCAACCTGTCGCGCGGCATCGCCACCGGCTTCACCCAGCCGCGCATGACCGCCGAGCGCGCGATCGCCGACGTGCGGGCGCAGGCCGCCCAGCCCGCCGCCGATTCGCTGCTGCTGGCGCCGTTCGCCACGCTGCCGGCAGCGCTGCCCGAGGCGCGGCGTGTATCGCTGCGCGCGGCCGGGCTCGCCGCGGTCGAGCAGCAGGTCAAGCCGGCCCAGCGCGCCCTGCTCACGTTCCTGGAGCGCGAGTACCTGCCCGCGGCGCGCAAGTCCATCGGCATCGCGGGCGTGCCCGGCGGCCGCGAGTACTACGCCCACGTGCTGCGCCGGCACACCACGACGACGATGACCCCGGAGGAAGTGCACGCGCTCGGCGTCGCCGAGGTCGCGCGCATCCGCAGGGAAATGGACCTCGTGCGCGCCGAAGTCGGCTTCAAGGGCACGCATGCCGAGTTCCTCGCGTACCTGCGCAAGGAGCCGCGCTTCTACGTCGATGCCGCGACCTACGGCGAGAAGGCCAGCGAGATCGCCAAGCGCGCCGACCAGGCCCTGCCGCGCTTCTTCGGCCGGCTGCCGCGCCTGACCTACGGCGTAGGGCCGATTCCCAAGGGCCTCGAGAGCAGCGCCAACGGCTACCTGCCCGGCAGCCCCGAGCTCGGCGTCGCGGGGCTGGTGGTCTACAAGCCCTGGATGGCGGAAAAAATGCCGCTGTTCGGACAGGCTGCCTGGGTGCTGCACGAGGGCGTGCCCGGCCACCACCTGCAGATCGCGCTCGCGCAGGAGCTGACGGGCCTGCCCGAGTTCCGCCGTAACGACGACATCACGGCCTACGTCGAGGGCTGGGGCCTCTATTCCGAGAAACTCGGCGAGGATATGGGCATCTATCGAGACCCGTACGAGCGTTTCGGCCGCCTGTCGCTGGAGATCTGGCGCGCCTGCCGGCTGGTCGTCGACACCGGCATGCACGTCATGGGCTGGACGCGCGAGCAGGCCGTGGCCTGCCTGCGCGAGAACAGCGCGCTGGCGTCCAGCGAGATCGAGTTCGAGGTCGATCGCTACATCGCCTGGCCCGGGCAGGCGCTGGCCTACAAGGTCGGCGAGCTCAAGATCCTCGAACTCCGCCGTCGCGCCGAGAAGAGCCTCGGCGAGCGCTTCGACCTGCGGCGGTTCCACGACCTGCTGCTGGGGGCGGGGCCCATGCCGCTCGCGGTGCTCGAGCAGCGCGTCGACGCCTGGATCGGGGGCGGCGGCCGCTGACCGCTTCCGGGCAGGGTGTCGGCAGCCTGCGACAGGGCCAGTTTGCCCGTATTTGCCATTGCGTCATCCTGAACCGCGGCCCCTTGATCCCTGGTGGGCCGCTGGTTCTGGACCCTCCCCGGTCCACTCCTGGGGGCGGGACGGCGCAAGCCTCCCGCCCTTTTCTTCGCCCGGATCAGCGTCCCGCGAAACTCACGTCCGGCGTCGACTGGTCGATGTCGAGGCGGATCTTCCAGCGCCCGTCGGTATCGCGTTCGTACAGCAGCGCGGAACGCCCTGGCTCGCGATAGATCGGGCCGCCGTCCGCCGGCTCGAGCGTGAACCAGTACTTGCTGACCATGTGCGCGATGTTGCCGTGGACTTCGAGTTCCTCGAGCTCGATCTCGAAGCTGACCTTGCCCTTGCCGATGCGCGGCGCGAAGTACGCGCGGATCGCGTCGAGGCCCTTGAGCTTGGGCTGGTCGTGCAGCGCCACCACGGCATCCGGCATGTACAGCTGCATCAGCGCGTCGATGTCGCCGGACTTGAAGGCCGCGGTCCATGCCGCACCCGAAGCGCGGATGCCCGCGATCGCCTCCTCGTCGGGCGTCGCCGCGAAGGCCGAGCCGGTGACGGCGAGCAGGATCACTAACAGCAGTTTCTGGATCATGGGGTCTCCGCGTCGTTTGTCGTCAGGGCGCTACTCGACGTTCTGCACCTGCTCGCGCATCTGC
Organism: Gammaproteobacteria bacterium; assembly: GCA_020851435.1. Taxonomy (GTDB): domain Bacteria; phylum Pseudomonadota; class Gammaproteobacteria; order Steroidobacterales; family Steroidobacteraceae; genus JADZCS01. Next base: position 6,846 of record JADZCS010000046.1, read on the forward strand.
TCGATCAGGACCTTCATGTCCACCGCCGCGCGCGTGGTCTCGACGTCCTGCGACTTCGACGACAGCGTGTTCGCCTCGCGGTTGAACTCCTGCATGAGGAAGTCCAGGCGGCGTCCCGCGGGCTCCTCGCCGGCGATCACCTTGCGCAGCTCCACGACGTGGCTCATGAGGCGGTCGATTTCCTCGTCCACGTCCATGCGCTGCAGGGCCAGTACGAGCTCCTGCTCGAGACGGTCGGCGTTGGGCTCGATGCTGACCTGCCTGAGCCGCTCGACGAGCCGGGTGCGGATGCGCTCGCGCACCTCCGGCAGCCGCGCCTGCACGCCGCCGACGGCCTGCTCGAGCGCCGCGGCGCGCGACAGCAGTGCCTCCGCCGTGCGCCCGCCCTCGCTTTCGCGCGAGGCGGTGAGGCTGTCGAGCGCCGACTTCAGCAGTCCGTGCGAGGCCGCGAGCTGCGCCACGTTGTCGCGCTCGCCCTCGCGGACCACGCCGGGCCAGCGCAGCAGGTCCATGGTGTTGATGGTCGCGATGCCGCCGAAGCGGCGTTCGATCTCGGTAACGCGCTCGACCAGTTTGCTGACCAGCGCGTCGTCGAGGTCGAGTTCGCGGGCGCCCGCGGCGGCGGGCCGGTAATAGAGCGCCGCGTCGACCTTGCCGCGCCGGACGACGCCGGCGATGGTCTGGCGGTACTCGCCCTCGGCGGCGCGGAAATCCTCGGGGAGTCGCAGCGACACCTCGAGGTAGCGGTGATTGACGGTGCGAAGTTCCCAGGCGAGCGAGCCGAACTCTGCTGCCTGCTCCTTTCTCGCGAAGCCGGTCATGCTGCGGATCATGGGTTCAACCGTAACGTAAGCAATTCGCTGAATGTGCGCCCGGTCCTGACTCGAGGCGGGCGATGTTGTACTCTTCCGCGCCACAAGTGCGCCGCTGGAGTGTATCAGACGGTGTACTGCGCCCCAGGGAGTCACCTTTTTGCGCATCGAGCACGCCCAGGTCAGCATGATCGGGCACCGCGAGGACAACCAGGACCGCTGCGCGGTCGCGGCCAATGTCCACTCGGCCTTGATCATGGCCATCGACGGCATGGGCGGCCATGCCGGCGGCGCGCTCGCGGCCGAGACCGCCCGCACTTCCCTGCTGGCGTCGTTCGCCTCGCAACAGCAGCCGCTGTTCGATCCCATCGGCTTCCTGCACCTCGCGCTGGGCCGGGCCCACGACGACGTCGCCGCGCTCGGCAAGGGCATCCCGCTGGAGCATCGCCCGCGTGCGACCTGTGCCCTGGCGCTGGTGCAGGACGGTGCCGCCTACTGGGCCCACATAGGCGACAGCCGCATCTACCATGTCCGCGACGGCAGCGTCCGGACCCGCACGCGCGACCACAGCCACGTCGAGATCCTGCTGCGCGAGGGCCTGATCACCGAGGCCGAGGTGCAGTACCACCCGATGCGCAACTTCGTCGAGTGCTGCCTGGGCGGCGACGCGACGATCCCCGAGATGTCGATTTCGCAGCGCCAGCGCCTCGAGCCCGGCGACGTCCTGATGGTCTGCAGCGATGGCCTGTGGGCCAACCTCAGGGATTCCGACATCGCCGCGACCTGGCGGAACGGGGGCCCGGCCTTCCAGGTGGCCCTCGAGGAGCTCGCCTTGCAGGCGGTTGCCGCCTCCTCGCCCTACAGCGACAACGTCACCGCTGCCGCCCTGCGCTGGCTGGGCTGAGCGGCCCCCGCCAGGAGAATCCCATGCGTCCGAGTCGCCGAGCCCCGGATGAGCTGCGCGCCGTCCGATTCACCCGCCATTTCACGCGCCACGCCGAGGGTTCCGTGCTGGTCGAGTTCGGCGACACGCGCGTGCTGTGCACGGCCAGCGTCGAGAACGGCGTGCCGTCCTTCCTGCGCAATTCCGGCCAGGGCTGGGTCACCGCGGAATACGGCATGCTGCCGCGCGCCACGCACACGCGTTCGGCGCGCGAGGCGGCCAAGGGCAAGCAGGGCGGCCGCACGCTCGAGATCCAGCGCCTGATCGGCCGCTCGCTGCGCGCCTGCATCGACCTCGAGGCCCTCGGCGAGCGCACGATCACCGTGGACTGCGACGTGCTGCAGGCCGACGGCGGCACGCGCACCGCCGCGATCACCGGCGGCTACGTGGCCCTCGCGGACGCCATCGATGCGCTGATCCGGCGCCGCACGCTGACGGCCAGCCCGCTGCACGGCCAGGTTGCCGCCGTATCCGTCGGCATCTTCAAGGGCGTGCCGGTGCTCGACCTCGACTACGCCGAGGATTCGCAGGCCGAGACCGACATGAACGTGGTCATGAATTCCGGCGGCGGCTTCATCGAGGTGCAGGGCACGGCCGAGGGTCACGCGTTCCGGCGCGAGGAACTCGACGTGCTGTTGAACCTGGCGTCCAGCGGGATCGGGCAGCTCACGGCGCTGCAGCAGCAGGCGCTGAACCCGGCCTGAGACTAGCGTCCTGCCTGGGACCGCGAGAGCACATCCATGTGAGCTTCGCGCGGGCCTGGGTGTGTGGGGACACAGTTTGACTGTGTCCCCACGCAACTACCCGCGACGATCCCGAAAGTCTCTTTGACCTCCGACGCCGCGGTCAGGTAGCGCCGCTACCAGCCCGCGCTCAGCATCGCGGCGGCCAGCGCCTGTAGTGCCTGTCCGCGATGGCTCACTGCGTTCTTCGCGGCGGCGGGCATCTCGGCGGCGGTCTGCGTGCCGCCGGCGACGATGAACAGCGGGTCGTAGCCGAAGCCGCCGCTGCCGCGGCGCTCGAAGCCTATGGCGCCTTCCCAGGCGGCCTGGCACACGATGGGGGCGGGGTCGTTCGCGTCGCGCACGAAGGCCATGGCGCAGCGGTAGCGGGCGCTGCGGCGCGCGGCGGGTATGCCGGCGAGTTCCGCGAGCAGCCTGGCGTTGTTGTCCTCGTCGCTGCAGCCGGGGCCGGCGTAGCGCGCGGAGTAGACGCCGGGCCGGCCATCGAGCGCGTCGACCTCCAGGCCTGAGTCGTCGGCGATGGCGGGCAGGCCGGTGGCCTGCGCGGCGTGCCGGGCCTTGAGCAGCGCGTTGTCCGCGAAGGTCGTGCCGGTTTCCTCGGGCGGCGTCACGCCGAGCGCGGCCTGCGCGACCACGTCCAGTGCGTGGGGCGCCAGGATCGCGCGCATCTCGACGAGCTTGCCGGCGTTGCCGGTGGCGAGTACCACCCGGCGCGCGGCCGGCATCAGCGGACCACCTTGACCCAGTCGCCCGCCTTGGGCTGCCGGTCCGGGTACAGGTCGTTCATGAGCCGCAGCTGCTGCACGGCGTTGCCCTTGAGCGGCGAGTCCTTCGCGAGGTCCTCGATGCGCGTGCCCTCGCGCGCGCGCACGAGCCGCAGCTTGTAGGGCTCGGCCAGCGCGAACTCGTTGTCCTTGAGCCGGCGCAGCGTCTGCGCAGTCGACAGGATCAGGCCGTCGGCCGCGGGCACGTCGGTCTGGCCGCGGCTGGCGCCGCGGAAGATCCACATGAGGTTGTTGAAGTTCACGACGGCGTAGCGGACGTTGCCGGTGCCGAACGGGGTCTTCTGGCCGCGCGCGACCACGGCGTAGCCGTCGAGGCCGTTGGCGTTGAGCTGCTGCGCGCCGGTCAGCGACTGGTTGGCGAGCGCGCGCGTGAGGAAGTCGCGCGCGTTGGTGACGCCCGCGGGCGCGCCCTGCGCGGTGACTTCCAGGTAGCTGTTCTTGTCGGGTGCGACCGCGAGCATGCGCTGTGGCTCGTTGACGACCTGCCAGCCCTGGGGGAAGGCCATCGTCATCTGGAAACCCGCGTGGTACAGCCGGTTGCCGCGGACCATGCCCTGGTTGCGGCTGGAGCCGATCGCGAGGCCCTCGGTGATCTTGAGGAAGGTCTCGCGGTTCGCGACCTGCCCGGTGGCCGCGCCCTCGACCTTGTGGGCGGCCGCGATGGCCTGTTTCAGGCGGGTGTCGTTGTCGGGATGCGTCGAGAACACGCCGTGATAGATACGCGGCTCGCGGCCTTCGGCGCGGGCCAGCTCGCGCTCGAACATCTCCTGGTCCTTGAGCACGGTCACCACCTCGATGATCGCGTCCGGGTCGTAGGCGGTGCGCGCGAGGTATTCGGCGCCGAGGCGGTCGGCCTCCAGTTCGTCCTCGCGGCCATAGCCGCGGATCAGCGCCGTGCCGGCGTAGTTGGCGAGTTCGCCCACCGCCTGCTGCCCGGTGAGGATCGCCGCGGCTGCGGCCGCCACGCCGGCCACGGTCGACTGGCTCTGCTGCTGCACGGAATGGCGCGCGGTGACGTGCCCGATCTCGTGGCCCAGCACGGCCGCCAGTTCCGCCTCGGAGTTCAGGTAGGGCAGGATGCCGCGCGAGATGTAGACATACCCGCCGGGCAATGCGAAGGCGTTGACGTCGTCGGTATCGACGACCGTGAAATGCCAGTCGAGATTGGGACGATGGCTGGACTTGGCGAGTCGCGTGCCGAGTTCCTGCACGTAGTCCGCGAGGGCGGGATCGTCGTAGACGCCCATCTGCTGCGTGACCTGCACGTGCAGCTTCTTGCCGGTGGCGATTTCCTCGGCCTCCGACATGAGCGCCATCTCCGACTTGCCGGAGACCGGGTTGGTGGCGCAGGCGGTGACCAGCAGCGCGGTGGCGCCGGCCAGGAAGGCGATCAGGACTGCGGGGCGCGCGTGCATCATGCGATTCTCCGGGAGCAGGGAACCCTTATAGCGAGGCCCGGCGCGTCGCCTCAAGGGCTTCAGCGCTTGGACGCCCGCCGCCGGCGAAAGTGCCGGCCACGAAAAAGGGCGCCCTGGGGCGCCCTGGATCGCGGCGGGCCTGCGCAGCCCGCCATGCGCAGCGTGCGAGCCTCAGCGGGCCGCGGCTGCAGCGTACTTCTTGCGGAACTTGTCGACGCGGCCGCCGGTGTCGACCTGCTTCTGCTTGCCCGTGTAGAACGGGTGGCAGTTCGAGCAGACTTCGATCTGGAGGTCTTCGCCGAGCGTCGAGCCGGTCGTGAATGCGTTCCCGCAGGAGCAGGTGACGCCGATCGCCTTGTACTGGGGATGGATGCCGGACTTCATGACCGTTACTCGCTGGCGCCCCGCTGCGGGGCCTTCTAAAAGGGGGGCGCAGTCTACCGGCGCGAGGGTCCCTTGGGCAAGTCCGCTGGCGTCGCTTGTGCCGCTCCAGGCTCCGGAACGACGCAAGTCATCGGATCAGAAAGGGTTTTTTCCTTATCCACAGAACCTGTGGATAAGTGTGTGGACAGTGCTGGAGGCGGAGGTCGTTCGCAGCGAAAAAAATGCGTAGATGTCAAATTGATTAAAAATTGAACAGGCTATTTTCTATTGTTCCGTCAATGACTTACAACAGGTATCTTCAGGCACTACGGTAGGAAACGCACGTAGGTGACGGTTGCGGTCCGTTACTTCGCGGCTTGTGTAAAACCCTTACCCCTGGCGCAGCTCGTGCTTGACAGCGTCTCCGGCGCGAGCCGCGGGCAGGAACTCGGCCTGCAGGTCGTTCAGGAACCGGAAGCCCGCCTCCGTGGGGCGCCAGTTTCCGCCCGCAAGGCGCATGAGCCCGCGGACCTCCAGCGCGGCGAGCGGCGCCTCGACGATCCCGCCCGCCAGGCCGGTGGCGGCGACGAAAGCGTCGACGGTGAATCCCTCGTTGAGGCGCAGGGCGTTGAGCATGAACTCGAAGGGCAGGTCCGCGGCCGGCACCTCGCGCCGGCTGCAGGCGCGGCCGGCCATCGCGTCGTCCTGGTAGGTCCGCGGCTGGCGCGGCTTTTCCGTGCGGATCACGCGGCCGTCGCGGGTCAGCTTGCCGTGCGCGCCGGCGCCGATGCCGAGATAGTCGCCGAACAGCCAGTAATTGCGGTTGTGGAGGCACTGGTGGCCAGGCCGCGCGTAGGCGGAGACCTCGTACTGCGCCAGTCCGGCCGCGGCGATCTCGGCCTGGCAGGCGGACTGCATCTCCCACGCGAGGTCGTCGTCCGGCAGGCCCGCCGGCGGGCGGTGGTGGAAGACCGTGCCGGCCTCCAGCGTCAGCTGGTAGTGCGACAGGTGCGTTGGACCCAGCGCCAGTGCCGCGCGCACGTCGGCCACGGCTTGCTCGAGGGCCTGCGCCGGCAATGCGTACATCAGGTCCAGGTTGAAGTTGCCGATGCCCGCCGCCCGCAGGTCGGCGACGGCCGCGCCGATCTCGTCCTCGCGATGGATGCGGCCCAGCACGGCGAGCTTGGCGCGGTCGAAGCTCTGGGCGCCCAGCGACACGCGGTTGACCCCGGCCGCGGCGTAGCCCTCGAAGCGGCCGCGCTCGATGGTGCCCGGGTTGGCTTCCAGCGTGATCTCGGCATCCGGCAAAAACGGCAGCCGTGCCCGGGCGCCGTCCAGGATCGCCGCGATCGCGGCGGGGCTGAACAGGCTGGGGGTGCCGCCGCCGAAGAACACCGACACGAGCTCGCGGTCCCCCGCGAGCGGCAGGTCGGCGTCCAGGTCGGCCAGCAGCGCCTCGACGTACCGCGCCTCCGGCAGCTCCGCGGGCGCCGCATGCGAGTTGAAGTCGCAGTAGGGGCACTTGCGGACGCACCAGGGCAGGTGGACGTACAGGGATAGCGGGAATTGCATCATGCAAGTGTAAACCCGGATCTCCAAGCCCACTGCTCATGCTGTATACAATGCCCACCAGTACCCACTGACGAGCAGAAAGCGATGAGCAACCAACCCGCGCCTCCCGCCAAGTTCCAGCTGACCAACACCGCCACGGGCAAGAGCACCGATCTTCCCGTCCTGAAGGGCACGGTCGGCCCGGACGTCATCAACATTTCCGCGATCAACAAGGACCACGGTGTGTGGACCTTCGATCCGGGCTTCATGGCCACGGCATCGACCGAGAGCAAGATCACCTACATCGACGGCGATGCGGGCGTCCTGCTGTACCGCGGCTACCCGATCGACCAGCTGGCCGAGAAGAGCACGCACCTCGAGGTGTCCTACCTGCTGATGTACGGCGAACTGCCGACCAGCGCGCAGCTCGAGGAGTTCAACCGCTCGATCACGCGGCACACGATGCTCAACGAGTCGCTGCTGCGCATGTTCAACGGCTTCCACAGCGACGCGCACCCGATGTCGATGGTGTCGGCGGTCGTGGCCTCGATGGCCGCGTTCTACCACGACACCACCGATATCTTCGACCCGCGCCATCGCGAGATCTTCGCGCACCGCATCGTCGCCAAGATCCCGACGATCGCCGCCGCCGCCTACAAGCACGCGCTGGGCCAGCCCTTCGTGTACCCGCGCAACGACCTCGACTACTGCGCGAACATGCTGCACATGTTCTTCGCGGTGCCCTGCGAGGAATACAAGGTTTCGCCGCTCGCGGCGCGCGCGCTCGACCTGCTGTTCATCCTGCACGCCGACCACGAGCAGAACGCATCGACCTCGACCGTCCGGCTCGCCGGCAGCACCGGCTGCAACCCGTACGCGGCGATCTCGGCCGGCGTGTCCGCGCTGTGGGGCCCGTCGCACGGCGGCGCCAACGAGGCCGTGCTCGAGATGCTCGAGGAAATCGGCAGCGTCGACAACGTCACCAAGTTCCTGTCGCGCGTGAAGGACAAGTCCGACAACGTGCGGCTCATGGGCTTCGGCCACCGCGTCTACAAGAACTTCGACCCGCGCGCCAAGCTCATCCGCGAGATGTGCCACAAGGTGCTGGGCGAGCTGGGCGACCAGAACGACCCGCTGTTCGAGCTCGCGCTGCGCCTCGAGGAAATCGCCCTCCAGGACGATTACTTCGTGTCGCGCAAGCTCTACCCGAACGTCGACTTCTACTCGGGCATCATCTACAGCGCGCTGGGAATCCCGCGGTCCATGTTCACGGTGATGTTCGCGATCGCGCGCACCGCGGGCTGGGTGTCGCACTGGCAGGAGATGATCGCCGACCCGGCCATGAAGATCGGCCGTCCGCGCCAGCTGTATCGCGGCGCCACCACGCGCGACTACGTGCCGCTGGTCAAGCGCGGCTGAAGCCGGCCGCGTCCCCGTCGAGCAGCGCCGCCACCTCGGCGGCGCTGGCCCGGCGCATCGGGCGGCCATCCACCGGGCTCATGGGAGCCTGGCGGATGCCGTCCCTGGGGAACACCGTCGCATCTATCTCGTGGCTGCCCGCGACGAAGCGGATCGCGGGCAGTTGCGCGCTCTCGTCGCGCTGGACCTTGACGCGCCGTTCCACGATCCGGTGCGGGATGCCGTTGTCCATGAGCCGGAACGCGACGGATTCGGGCGTGTCGGCGAACACGTGCAGCGAGATCTCGGCATGGGGCGTGGCCGTCCCGGCCAGCACGGGGCCGACCAGGCGCGGCTCGAAGGGCTCGAGCACGCGCATGGCCTCCAGGGCCGTCCGGCGCATGCCCGCGAGACCCTCGTCGTGGGTGTCGGCCTCGAACAGGCGCTGGTGTTCGGCGAGCGCCTCCTCGATCTCCGTGTTCCTGGGCAGGATGGCCTGGTCGGTCACGCCAAGCCGCTCGGCGGCCTTGCGCTTGGCGAAGCCGTAATCGTCGATGCCGTGCTCGCTCATGATGCGCGCCGCTTCCTGCGCCAGCGCCCTGCGCAGCATGTCGCCCCGTACTGATCGCTTGTTCATGGCGTCCGCCTAGAACAGCGGCTCCTCCGACGGCTTCTGCGTCTCGGCGGCCGGCCCCTGCTCGGTGCCGGTCTCGCCGGCCGAGCCGGCGGCCCCGGCTGCGGGCAGGTGCTCGGCCAGGAAGTACTCGAACATCGCATCGGTCTCGTCCGCGCCCGCCAGCAGGCCGGTGGTCGGCGACACGCGCGCGGTGACCACGCCCTCGGGCATCGGCAGGCGGCTGTCCGGCATGCCCCTGAGCGCCTCCTGCATGAAGTAAACCCACATCGGCAGCGCCGTGCGGCCGCCTTCCTCGTTGGCGCCCAGCGAATGCGACTGGTCGAAGCCGACCCAGGCCGTGCCCACCAGGCTGGCGTTGAAGCCCGAGAACCAGGCGTCGCGACGGTCGTTGGTGGTGCCGGTCTTGCCGGCGATGTCGCTGCGGTTGAGCGCCAGCGCGCGGCGGCCGGTGCCGCGGCGGATCACGTCCCGCATCATGTCGGTGATGATGAAGGCGTTGGCGGCCGAGATGACCGACGGCGCCCGCTGCTTGCTCGCGACCTGCGGCAGGGAGCCGTGGACGTCGGCCGCGCGCGTCACACCCGTGCCGTCGCCGGCCACCGTGAGGGGCGGCGGCGACGACGAATCGGCCGTCCCGTAGCAGCTGCGGCAGACCAGCAGCGGTTCCGCCTGCATCAGCACGGTGCCGTTCGAGTCCTCGACGCGATCGATCAGGTAGGGCTTGACGCGGTAGCCGCCGTTGGCGAACGCCGCGAAGCCGGTGGCGACCTCCAGCGGGGTCAGCGAGGCGGTGCCCAGCGCCATCGTCAGGTCGCGCGGCAACTGCGAACTCGGGAAGCCGAAGCGCTCGACGTGGGCGAGGGTGTCGGCGAGCCCCAGCGACCGCATGATGCGGATGGACACCAGGTTGCGCGAGCGCGCGAGCGCGTCGCGCATGCGCGTCGGACCGTAGAAGCGCCCCTCGCTGTTCTCCGGCCGCCAGTCGCCGGCCTCGCCCGATTCGTAGACGACCGGCGCGTCGAGGATGACCGTGGCCGGCGTGAAGCCGCGCTCCAGCGCGGCCGAGTAGATGAAGGGCTTGAAGGCCGAGCCCGGCTGGCGCCGCGCCTGCGTCACGCGGTTGAAGTTCGCCGTGTAATAGTCGAAGCCGCCTGCCATCGCGACGATCGCGCCGTCGCTGGGATCCAGCGCCACGAACGCGCCCTGCACGTCCGGCAGCTGCGTGAGCAGCGCGGTGCCCGGGCTGTCGGGCAGCACGTAGACGATGTCGCCGCGCTTCAGCACGTCGCCGGCCTTCTTGACCGGCGCTCCCACGCCGCCCTTGCCGTCGCCGCGGCGGGCCCACTTCATGGACTCGAGCGGGATGGTGAAGCGGCCGCGCGAACGCGTGGCGACGCGCACGGCGTTGTCCGACAGGCCCGTGACGATGGCCGGCAACAGGCCGCCGACGACCGGGTGGCGGTCGAGCGCCTCCTCGATCATGGCGCCGTCGGCATCGCTCGGCAGCTTCACGTGGCCGGCGGGGCCGCGATAGCCGTGGCGGCGGTCGTATTCCAGCACCGTGCTGCGCAGCGCGACGTCGGCCGCGCGCTGCAGCCGGCTGTCGACCGTGGTGACCACGCGGTAGCCGGCGGAATAGAGCTTGTCGCCGTAGGTCGGCGCCAGGGAGATGCGCACGAGCTCGGCGACGTACGGCGCGTCGACCTCGACGCCCGGGCCGTGCATCTCGCCGGAGACGGGCTTGGCCATGGCCTTCTTGTAGGTCGGCTCGTCGATGTAGTCGAGTTCCTGCATGCGGCGCAGCACGTAGGCGCGGCGCTTTTCGGCGAGCTTGGGGCTCGCTGCCGGGTTGTAGCGCGACGGCGCCTGAAGGATGCCGGCCAGCAGCGCGGCCTCGGCGACGTCCAGGTCCTCGAGGCGCTTGCCGAAGTAGGTCTCGGCGGCCGACGCGAAGCCGTAGGCGCGCTGGCCCAGGAACTGGGTGTTGACGAAAAGGGCGAAGATCTCCTGCTTGGACAGCTCGTTCTCGAGGGCCAGGGACAGGAAGATCTCGCGCAGCTTGCGGCGGATGCGCCGCTCCTTGGTGATCAGGGTCGAGCGCACCAGTTGTTGGGTCAGGGTGCTGCCGCCCTGGCTCATCTGCATGGTGGTCATGGCGATGACCGTGGCGCGGGCCATGCCCTGCCAGTCCACGCCCGGGTGCTCGAAGAATCGGTCGTCCTCGGCGGCCAGCACGGCGTGCACGACGACCTGCGGGATTTCCTCGTACTTGACAGGCACGCGACGCTGTTCGCCGATCTGGCCGATCAGCCGGCCGTCGCGGCTGTAGACCCGCAGCGGGACCTGCAGCTTGAGGTCCTTGAGGGCGGCCACGTCGGGCAGGGTCGGCTTGAGGTAGTAATACGTCGCCAGGAAGGCGAGCGTGATGGACCCGGCAAGCGCGACGAGGGCGGTTGCAGCGATGGCGAGGAGTCGTTTTCTGGAAGCCACGGGAATTGCGGAGTGTCCGGTTGCCGCGCGAGGCAGCGATTATGCATAGTACCCGGCGGGTCCGAGGACAAAACCGTCAGGGAGGGGGGATGTTTGAGGCCCCGTGCTGAATTGCGATTCCCGTCACGTTCAATTTAACAGTTGCTTGCTATATAGTTAGCACGCATAGTTGAGTCTGTTCGGCGCATTGGGTCCTAAGTGCCCGACCTGAAAGGGAATATTCCGTGTTCAAGCTGCCCACCATCTCGCTTGGCTCCCCGACGAGGGCCCTAGTCGGGTTGGACATCACCACGTCCTCGATAAAACTCATCGAATTGGTGCAGTCGGGCGGGCAGTATCGCGTCGAGGCCTACGCGGCCGAGCCGACCCCGCACAATTCCATCAACGAGAAGGCCGTCGTCGACTCCATTGCCGTCGGCGAAGCCATCCGGCGCGCGATCAAGCGCTCGGGCGTCCGCAGCAAGGAATGCGCGATCGCCATCAGCGGCGACGCGGCGATCACCAAGGTGATCCCGATGCCGCGCGCGCTGTCCGAGTCGGATCTCGAGGCCCAGGTCGAGATGCAGGCCGACCAGTACATCCCCTTCCCGATGGAGGAGGTCAGCTACGACTTCCAGGTGCTCGGCGCCTCGGAGAAGGACCCGGAGATGCTGGACGTCCTGCTCGTGGCCACCCGCACCGAGAACGTCGAGCAGCGCGTGGCCGCGGTCTCGGCGGCCGGGCTCGTGCCCAAGGTCGTCGACGTCGAGGCCTTCGCGCTCGAGAACGCCTGCCGCCTGATGACCCACCAGATGCCCGACGGCGGCATCGAGCGCACCATCGCGGTGGTGGATTTCGGCGCCAGCACGACCACCTTCAGCGTGCTCAGGGACCTCAAGGTCACCTATACCCGCGACTTCGCCTTCGGCGGCCAGCAGCTGACCGAGGAAATAATGCGCACCTACGGGCTCTCGCTCGAGGAAGCCGGCCGGGCCAAGAAGGAGGGCGGCCTGCCGTCCAACTACCAGCCCGAGGTGCTCGACCCGTTCATCGACGACATGACCCAGCAGGTCAGCCGTTCGCTGCAGTTCTACCTGGCCTCGGGCAGCGGTCGCGAACCGCCGGAGCAGATCCTGATCTGCGGCGGCTGTGCGAACATCCCCGGCGCCGCCGAGATGATCCAGAGCCGTGTCGGCATTCGCGCCGAGCGCGGCGATCCGCTCGGCCAGATGAAGATTTCCTCCAAGGCCCGCGCGCTCGGCGTCACCCGTGACGCGACAGCGCTCCTGACTGCCTGTGGGCTCGCACTGCGGAGCTTCGACGAAGATGCCAAGTATTAATCTACTGCCCTGGCGGCAGGAGCAGCGCAAGCGTCGCCAGAAGCAATTCGTGTTCGGCTCCATCGGGGCCGTGCTGCTGGCGCTGCTGGTCACGCTGGTCTCGCACTTCTGGGTCAGTTCGATGATCGACTCGCAGGAGCAGCGCAACAACCTGCTCCGCGGCGAGATCACGCAGCTCGACAAGAAGATCGAGGAGATCGTCGCGCTCGAGGAGCAGAAGGCCCGCATGCTCGCGCGCATGGAAGTGATCGAGAAGCTGCAGCGCAGCCGCCCGCAGGTCGTGCAGCTGTTCGACCAGGTCGTGCGCACCCTGCCGGACGGCGTCTACCTCACTTCCGTCAAGCAGACCGACCGCAAGCTCGAGATCATCGGCGTTGCCCAGTCGAGCACGCGCGTGTCGGCGTTCATGCGCAACATCGACGCTTCGGACACGCTGTCCGCGCCCGAGCTGAAGGTCATCCAGACCCGCAAGGACAATTCCCCCGGCGCCGAGTTCACGCTGTTCGCCCAGCTGCGCGCCGCCGAGCAGCCTGACGAAGAGGGCCTGAAACCGGCCGGCGGCAAGCCGCGCGTTCGGGAGGCCAGCCGATGAACTTCCTCGGACAACTCAAGGCGCTCGATCCCAAGGACGTCGGCCGCTGGCCGCTGCTGTTCCGGGCCCTGGCCATCGGCCTCATCATGGTCGTGTCGTCCGGGCTGCTGATCTGGTACTTCGTGATCAACGGCAACGTCCCGACGCTCAAGGCGGCCGAGGCCAAGCAGCAGGAACTCTGGCGCACCTTCGACGAGAAGCAGCGCAAGGCCGCCAACCTCGGCGCCTACAAGCAGCAGCTCGAGGAAATCGAGCGCACCTTCGGCGCGATGCTGCGGCAGCTGCCCGGCAAGACCGAAGTGCCCAACCTGCTCGTCGACATCTCCCAGACCGGCCTGGGCGCCGGCCTCAAGGAGCGCCTGTTCCAGCCCGGCAGCGAGTCGCGCAGGGACTTCTACGCCGAGCTGCCGATCAAGATCCGCCTGACCGGCTCCTACCACGAGTTCGGCGAGTTCGTGAGCGGCATCGCCGCGCTGCCCCGCATCGTGACCCTGCACGACATCGCGATCTCGCGCGACAAGGCCGCCAAGGGCACGGCGGACACCGGCCTGGTCCTGGACCTCACGGCCAAGACCTATCGCTACCTCGACGAGGCCGAGCTCGCCGCCGAGCAGCAGGCCAAGTCGTCGAAGGGCAAGAAGGATCGCAAGGGGGCGAGGAAGCCATGAACCGGCCCATCCGTCGCCTGACACTCGCCGCGCTCGCCGTGGCCCCGTTGCTGACGCTCGCGGGCTGCTCCGATGGAATCGACGAGCTGCAGGCGCAAATCGACGCCGCGAAGTCGCGGCCGGGCGGGCGCGTCAAGCCCCTGCCCGAGGTCAAGCCCTACGAGAGCAGCGCGTATACGGCGGGCGACCTCCGTTCGCCGTTCTTCGCCACGCTGGTCTCGGAAGGCGATGCGGCCGGTCCGCGTCCCGACTCGAAGCGGCCGCGCGAGCACCTCGAACAGTATTCACTGGACACGCTGCGCATGGTCGGTACGCTGCGACTCGGTCGCAGCACCTACGGCCTGGTGCAGGCCAAGGATGGACTCATACACCGTGTGCTGCCCGGCAACCGCCTCGGGCAGAACGATGGCACGGTGCTTGCGATCACGGAGTCGAAGATCACGCTCGTGGAGCTGGTCCCCGACGGCCTCGGCGGATACATCGAGCGGCCGGCGGCCCTCGCGCTGAGCGATTGAGATGCTGGGAGAACGTCTGATGGCTGGCAACGACCAGGCGACAGGGAAGATGCGGCGCAGCGCTCGTGCGTTGCGTGGTTTGCTGGGCGCGGCCTTGGCCGCGACACTGCTCGGAGGGGCCTTGCCGGCCACCGCGCAGCCGGCCAACCAGCTCACTGCGGTTGAGGTTCAGACGGCAGGCGGCCAGGCGCTGCAGGTCCGTCTCGTCACCTCGGCCCCGGCGCCGCAACCCATTACATTCACGATCGACCGGCCTGCACGGCTGTCCGTCGACCTGCCGGATGTCGGGCTCGCGCTCGCCAGCCGCCGCATCGACGTGAACTCCGGCGGCGTCGACACGATCGTCGCGGCCGAGGCCAATGGCCGGACGCGGCTCGTGTTCAACCTCGAGTCGCTGGTGGCCTACACCGCCCGCGCCGAGGGCAATGCGGTCATCGTCACGCTCGGCGGAGGCGCTGTCGCACAGGCGGCCGCCGCCGAGGCTCCTGCCGCCGCGGCTCCCGCGGCCGGTCCCGGGCCGCGGCGCATCGCCGGCGTCGACTTCCGCCGTTCGCCCGAGGGTGCCGCCCGCGTCGTGGTACAGCTCTCGGATCCGCGCACGCCCGTCAACCTGCGCCAGGAAGGCAGCCAGATCCTCGTGGACTTCACGGGCGCCGCGCTGGGCGACGACATCATGCGTCGCTACGACGTCGCGGACTTCGCGACCCCGGTCTCCAGCTTCGACGTCACCCGCAGCGCCAACGGCGCTCGCGTGGCCGTCAACGCCGGCGGCGACTTCGAGCACCTGGCCTACCAGTCCGAGGGGACGTACGTCATCGAGGTCAAGCAGCGGTCGCAGCAGGTCGGCGCGGCCGACAAGAAGGAATACACGGGCGAGCGCCTGACGCTGAACTTCCAGAGCATCGACGTGCGCGCGGTGCTGCAGCTGCTGGCCGACACCAGCGGCCAGAACATCGTCGTCAGCGACAGCGTGCGCGGCAACGTCACGCTGCGCCTGCAGAACGTGCCCTGGGACCAGGCGCTGGACATCGTCCTGAAGACCAAGGGCCTGGACATGCGCCGCCAGGACAACGTCATCATGGTCGGCCCGCAGGCCGAGATCGCGGCGCGCGAAAAGGCCGAGCTCGCGGCGCGCAAGGACATCCAGGAACTCGCGCCGCTGCGCACCGAGTACCTGCAGGTCAACTACGCCAAGGCCAGCGACATCGCCGGCCTGATCAAGGCCGCCGGCGGCGGTTCGCTGATGTCGCCGCGCGGCAACGTGACGGTCGACGAGCGCACCAACACGCTGCTGGTGCAGGACACCTCCGAGAACCTGGTCGACGTGCGCCGCCTGGTGGCGACGCTCGACGTGCCGGTGCGGCAGGTGCTCATCGAATCGCGCATCGTCATCGTCAACGACGATTTCGCGCGCGACCTGGGCGTGCGCTGGGGCTTCACGCGCTTCGCGCAGGGCGGCCCGGGCGACTTCTACTCGGTCAGCGGCAGCGCGCAGGCGACCGACACCATGATGGGTTCCGCGGTCGACAACATCGCCGCCAGCGGCACGCCGTACCCGGTCTCGGTGCCCTTCGGCAACTTCGACCGCTACAACGTCAACCTGCCGGTCGCCAACCCGGCCGGCCGCCTGGCCCTGTCGATCCTGGACATCGACGACTACCTGATCGACCTCGAGCTGTCGGCCGCGCAGTCGGAAGGCCGCGGCGAGATCGTCTCGTCGCCGCGCATCATCACGGCCAACCAGCGCGAGGCCGTCATCGAGCAGGGCGTCGAGGTCCCGTACCAGGAGTCGGCGTCCAGCGGCGCGACCACGACCCAGTTCAAGAAGGCCGTGCTCTCGCTCAAGGTGACGCCGCAGGTCACCCCGGACAACCGCGTGATCCTGGACCTCAAGGTCAGCAAGGACAGCGTCGGCCAGCTCGTGGCGAGCGCGACCGGCGGCTTCGTGCCGTCGATCGACACCCGCAACCTGTCGACCCAGGTGCTGGTCAGCGACGGCCAGACGGTCGTCCTCGGCGGCATCATGGAGACCGAGCACCGCGAGTCCGAGCGCAAGATTCCCTTCCTGGGCGACATCCCGGGACTCGGCAGCCTGTTCAAGACGCAGTCGAAGACGAACAACCGCGACGAGCTGCTGATCTTCGTGACGCCGAAGATCCTGCGCGAGGGTTCGAACCTCAACTGATCCGGTCCTTGCGCCGGCGAGCCTGTCGAGGCATCTTCACGTGGCCGCCCCCCGGGGCGGCCACTTCATTTCAGGCGCCATGCAGCAGAGCATCTTCCTCGTCGGTCCGATGGGTTCAGGCAAGACCGCTGTGGGCCGGGGCCTCGCACGGCGGCTCGGCCTGCGCTTCGTCGACAGCGACGCCGAGATCGAGGCCCGGACCGGCGTCGACATCTCCTTCATCTTCGAGCAGGAAGGCGAGGCCGGCTTCCGCCAGCGCGAGCGGGAGGTCATCGAGGACCTCACGCGCCAGCCCGGCATCGTCCTGGCGACCGGTGGCGGCGCGATCATCCTGCCGGAAAACCGCGCCTGCCTGGCCGGACGCGGCATCGTGGTCTATCTTGAGACCTCGCTGCGGCACCAGGTAGAGCGCACGCGCCACGGGCGCCACCGGCCCCTGCTCAACACAGACGATCCCGCCGGGCGGCTCGCGGAGCTGATGCGCATGCGCGAGCCCCTCTATCTCGAGGTCTCGAGGCTCGCCGTGCGCACCGACGGGCGCAAGGTACAGTCAGTCGTCCAGGACATCATCGATGGCCTGGGCGAGCGCATCACACCGGAGCCATGTTGATGGACAGCCTGCGGATCGAACTCGGCGAGCGCGCCTACCCGATATACATCGGACCTCGCCTGCTCGGCGATGCCGGGCTGCTCGAGCGGGTGCTCGGCCGTCGCGACGTGCTGGTGGTCAGCAACGAGACCGTCGCGCCGCTGTGGCTGGGACGGCTGCGCAGCGGGCTCGGCACGCGGCGCCTTGCCCAGCACCTGCTGCCCGACGGCGAACAGTACAAGACGATGGAGGCTTTCTCGGCCGTGCTCGACGCGCTCGTCAACGCGCGCTTCAACCGCGATTGCGTGGTGGTGGCCCTCGGCGGCGGCGTGGTGGGCGACATCGCCGGGTTCGCGGCGGCGTGCTACCAGCGCGGCGTGGACTTCGTGCAGATGCCGACGACCCTGCTGGCGCAGGTCGATTCCTCGGTCGGCGGCAAGACCGGCATCAACCACTCCGGCGGCAAGAACCTGATCGGCGCGTTCCACCAGCCGATCGCCGTGGTGGCAGACACCGACGCGCTGAGCACGCTGCCGCAACGCGAGCTGCGCGCGGGGCTCGCCGAGGTGATCAAGTACGGGCTGATCCGCGACGAGCCCTTCCTGGGCTGGCTCGAGTCCAGCCTGGATGCGCTGCTGGCGCGCGACCCGGCCGCGCTCGCCCAGGCGATCCGCCGGTCCTGCGAGATCAAGGCCGAGATCGTCGCGCTCGACGAGCGCGAGACCGGCGCGACGCGCGCGCTGCTCAACCTCGGGCACACCTTCGGCCACGCCATCGAGACGGCCGCCGGCTACGGCGCCTGGCTGCACGGCGAGGCCGTGGCCACTGGCATGCTGCTGGCGGCCGAGCTCTCGCAGCGCCTGGGCTGGCTGGGCGTCGCCGAGGTCGACCGCATCCGGGCGCTGCTGGTGCGCGCCGGCCTGCCGACGGACCCGCCGCGCCTCGGCCGGACGCGCATGCTCCAGCTCATGCGCATGGACAAGAAGGTCCGCGAAGGCCAGCTCCGGCTCGTCCTGCTGAAGCGGCTGGGCAATGCCGTGTTCACGGCCGACTATTCCGCCGACGAGCTGGAGCTCCTGCTCAAGGCGCGCGTCGGCGAGGCGGCGCCGTGAGCGAGGCGCGCGGCCACGACGCCGGTCTCGAGCCCTGGGCGGCGCTCGAGGCCACCTCGCGCGGGCGGCGCCACGCCGAGCCGCCGGCCGGCTACCGCGGCGAGTTCCAGCGCGACCGCGATCGCATCGTGCATTCCAACGCCTTCCGCAGGCTGGTCTACAAGACCCAGGTCTTCGTCAACCACGAGGGCGACCTGTTCCGCACGCGGCTCACGCATTCGCTGGAAGTGGCGCAGATCGGCCGCTCGGTAGCGCGGCTGCTGGGCCTCTCGGAGGCCCTCACGGAGGCGATCTGCCTCGCCCACGACCTGGGCCATACCCCCTTCGGTCACGCCGGCCAGGACGCCCTGAACGCCTGCATGCGCGACTACGGCGGCTTCGAGCACAACCTGCAGTCGCTGCGGGTCGTGGACGAGCTGGAGGAGCGCTACGCGGACTTCGCCGGGCTCAACCTCACCTTCGAATGCCGCGAGGGCATCCTCAAGCACTGCTCCGCCGCCAACGCGCGGGAACTGGGCGACATCGGCTTGCGCTTCCTGGAGCGCCGCCAGCCGGGCCTCGAGGCGCAGCTGGCCAACGTCGCCGACGCGATCGCCTACAACAACCACGACGTCGACGACGGCATCCGCGCCGGGCTCGTCGGCATCGCTGAACTGCGCGACGTGACCCTGTTCCGCCGCCACCACGACACCGTGCTGGCGCGCTACCCCGGCCTGGCCGAGCGCCGCGTCGTGCACGAGACCATCCGGCGCATGATCAACGACGTCGTCACCGACCTCATCGACGAGACGCGCCGCCGCCTCGCGGCCGCCGCGCCGGCGAGCATCGACGCGGTGCGCGCGGCACCCGGCCCGCTGGTCGGGTTTTCCGCGGAAAAGGCCGCCGAGCACCAGGAGCTCAAGCGTTTCCTGCGCACGCGCATGTACGAGCACTACCGCGTGCTGCGCATGAAGGCCAAGGCCGAGCGCACGCTGACCGAGCTGTTCACGGCCTTCATGGACGATCCGCGCCTGCTGCCCGACGAGCACCGCGGCAATGCCGCGCGCATGGAGGGCGAGCACGGTGCCCCCGGCCGGGCGCGCGCGGTCGCCGACTACGTCGCCGGCATGAC
>JADZCS010000047.1 GCA_020851435.1 Gammaproteobacteria bacterium
CCTGCACCAACACCTCGAACCCCGCCGTGCTGATCGGCGCCGGCCTGCGCGCCCGCAAGGCGGCGGCGCTCGGCCTCAAGTCGCAGCCCTGGGTGAAGACCTCGCTGGCGCCCGGATCGAAGGTGGTCACCGACTACCTGACCAAGGCCGGCCTGCTCGTCGACCTCGAGGCGCTGGGCTTCCACGTCGTCGGTTACGGCTGCACGACCTGCATCGGCAATTCGGGCCCGCTCAACGAGCCGATCTCCAGGGCCATCGCCGGCAACAAGCTCTCGGTCGCCTCGGTACTGTCGGGCAACCGCAACTTCGAGGGCCGCGTCCACCAGGACGTGCGCATGAACTTCCTGGCCTCGCCGCCGCTGGTGGTCGCCTACGCGATCGCCGGCACGGTCGACATCGACCTCACGAAGGACGCCATCGGCACGGACAAGGACGGCAAGCCGGTCTACCTCAAGGACATCTGGCCCAGCCAGCACGAGATCCAGCAGGCCATCGCCGGCTCGCTGTCGGCCGCGTTGTTCAAGGCCTCCTACGCCAACGTGTTCGCGGGCGACAAGCGCTGGCAGGGCATCGGCGTAACGCCGTCCGAGACCTACAGCTGGAACGCCAGGAGCACCTACATCCAGAACCCGCCGTACTTCGTGGGCATCCGCCACGAAGCGCCGGGGCTGCCGGAAGTCGAGGGTGCGCGCTGCCTCGCGGTGTTCGGCGATTCCATCACCACCGACCACATCTCCCCGGCCGGCAACATCAAGAAGGACGGCCCCGCGGGCAAGTACCTCCAGGAAAATGGCGTGGCGCCGGCGGACTTCAACAGCTACGGCTCGCGCCGCGGCAACCACGAAGTGATGATGCGCGGCACCTTCGCCAATACGCGCATCAAGAACCTCATGGTTCCGGGCGTCGAGGGTGGCGTCACGATGGCGCTGCCCGAGGCCGAACAGACCTCGATCTACGACGCAGCCATGCAGTACATCAAGCACGGCACCTCGCTGGTGGTGCTGGCCGGCAAGGAGTACGGCACGGGTTCGTCGCGCGACTGGGCGGCCAAGGGCACGAACCTGCTGGGCGTCAAGGCAGTCATTGCCGAGAGCTTCGAACGCATCCACCGCTCCAACCTGGTCGGAATGGGCGTTTTCCCGCTGACCTTCCAGGCTGGCCAGAACGCGCAGTCGCTGCACCTGGACGGGACCGAGGTCTATCACATCGACGGCCTCGACCTGGGCGCGAAGCAGGCTGTGGTGCGCGCGGAGCGCACGGACGGCCGCACGATCGGCTTCACGGTCAACGTGCGCGTCGACACTCCGAAGGAGTGGGACTACATGCAGAACGGCGGCATCCTGCACTACGTGCTCCGCCAGCTCGCGGCAGCGTGAGCGGCGCGACTGAAGGCTGAAGGCGAATTCCCTGCGCGGGGCTCACCGTCCCGCGCAGGGGCCGCCGCCGGCAGCATCCGCCATGGATTCCCCGCTCATGCATGAGTTTCCCTCACCGCTCGCCCCCGCCCGGGTCGCCGTCTTCGACCTCGACGGCACGATCACGCGGCGTGACACGCTCGTGCCCTTCCTGCTGGGCTGGATCGGCCAGCACCCCGCTCGCGCGTGGTGCCTCTTGCCCCTGCCGGTCACCGTGCTCGGTTACGCCCTGCGCATCCTCGACCGCGGCGGGCTCAAGGCAGCGCTGATTCGTCAGTCGATGGGCGGCGCGGCACGCGGCGAGGTCGAGGCCTGGGCACAGGCCTTTTCCACGCAGGCGATCGCCGAAAGATCCCTGGCCGGCGCGCTGGCGGCCATACGCCGGCACCGTGAGGCCGGCGATTACCTGGTGCTGCTGTCGGCGAGCGTCGACTGCTACGTGCCGGAGATCGGTCGCCAGCTGGGCTTCGACGAAACCATCTGCACCGGGCTGCGCTGGCGCGCCGACGGGCGCCTCGACGGCAAGCTGACGACGCCCAACCGTCGCGGCGCCGAGAAGCGCGACGTGTTCGAGTCGCTGCGCCGCCGGTTTCCGAAAGCCCAGTTCATCGCCTATGCCAATGCGCGCTCTGACCTCGCACACCTGGTGCTGGCCGACGCGCCGCACATCGTCAATGCCAATCGCCGGACGCGCGCGGCGGCACGCCGCCTCGGGATTCCTGCGGACGGGTGGGACTGAACGGAAGGGTCAGGACACCAGCCAGCCCAGCCAGGCCGAGCCGACCACCAGTACCTGCCCGAAGATCACACGGGCCGCGAAGCGTGGGCTACCGCTGACGTATGAGATCACGGACTTCACGACGGCGTTGCCGCTGAATGCAAACAGCGTCGTGACCACCGCCTGCTGCAGGCCAAGGCCACCCGACACGAGCAGGGAAGCCGCGCTGGCCGCCGCCGCCTGGGCGTCCGCGAAGCCGGCCACTGCCACTCCGGCCACTGCGCCCCTCGGCCCCAGCCAGTCGCTGAGCACGGCGCCCAGCAGCATCACTGCCGTGACCGTCGCCGTGAACATCAGGGCGAAGCGAAGTTCGAAGGGATGACCCAGTTCCACGCGCGGCGGCGGAGCCGTCACGGCCCGCAGCGTGTAGAAGCCGCCGAATGCCGCCGCCGCGGCCCCGGCCAGCGCGAGGGGCAGCCACATCGCCAGAAGCAGTTCCCTGCTTGCCACGGCCAGCACGATCGCCAGGAAGATCGGCGTCGCGACCGTGGACAGGGCTGCGCCCGCCACGGCTGGTCCCAGGAGTTCGGGCGCCTCACGGGCCCGTTGCCCCATCGCGCCATGCGTGGCGGCGCTGGAGACGAATCCACCGGCGAGCCCGGACAGCGGCAGGCCCATGCCCGCGCCGAGGGCGCGCAGCGCCACGTAGCCGAGCCCGTTGATGACCATCACCAGCACGGCGAGCG
>JADZCS010000048.1 GCA_020851435.1 Gammaproteobacteria bacterium
GGGGTTCACGTAGGCGAGGACGCCATGCTGAACGATGTAGATGCCGGCGACGGATTGCTCGACCAGGTCGCGGAACTGGCGCTCGGAGTCGCTGAGTGCCCTCTCGGTCTGGCGCTGGTCCTCGAGCACGCTCAGCAGCGCGCGACGCGAGCGGTCGGCGGTCTCGAGCAGCCGGCGTAGCTCGGCCTGGCTGGAGCGGACCTTGTCCTCCGTCAGCGCGTGCTCGGAAATGTCGGTCATCACCACCACGTATCCCGACAGTCCGGCCGCCGGGACATCCGTGCGGTCCACGCGCAGCAGGAGGCTGACCGTTCGTTCGTCCAGCTGGAGCGCGGCCCGTGTCCGCTCCCTGCTGTCGGATGCCTTGGGCAGTGAAAACACGGCGCCATCCACGGTCTGCAGGGGATAGGCCTTCTCTAAGGGCTGTCCCGTCGGGTCAGCGATACACAGTTCGCGGGCGACGCGGCTCGCCCGCACGACGATTCCTGCCTGGTCGCAGACGACGACAGCCTCGCTGACGTGGGCCAGCATGACCTGGGTCAGGCGATCGTCCCCGTCGGCAGGCGGCAGCGTGTCGGCCATGCTTCAGGCGTCCCTGGACTGTGGCTCGGCCGCGCTCGCATAGCGGGGCGGCTGTCCGGACTGCGCGAGCAGCATGTTCACCTCGCGCTTGAGCTCGAGGATGCGGTCTTCGCGGTCGAGGGTATTGGCGTGCCAGCGCCGCAGCTCGTCCAGCTGCTCGACCAGCCGCACCTCGGCCGCCCGGCGCGCAGCCGATCGCGCGAAATTGTCCAGCGCAAAGGAGAGGTTGGCGACCATGTCGAGCAGCAGCTTGCGCGCGTCCTCGTCGAAGGCGTTGGTCTCGCTCGCGTAGAGGGTCAGGGTGCCCACGCAGTTGCCGCCGCGCATGATCGGCAGCGCGGCAGCCGAGCCCCAACCGAAGCGCCTGCCGCGCTCGTGCCAGGGCTCGGTGACAGGGTCATTCTGGAAGTCCTGGCACCAGAACGGCGTCTGCGTGCGGGCGGCTGTGCCGGTCGGGCCGCGGCCGAACGCGCTGCCGGCGTCGACCGAGATCAGGATGTCGCGCAGGTATTCGGTCCCGATGCCCCAGCGTTCCACAGGACGGATCATGCCCGCGGCGTCCGTGAGCCCGACCCAGGCCATCTTCATGCCGCCGGCATCCACCGCGGTCTGGCAGACCACCTGGAACAGGTCGGATTCGCGCGTGCTGTGCACGATCGCGGCGTTGCAGGCGCTGAGGCCCGCGTAGAACTTCGACTGCCGCAGGATGCGGGCTTCCGCAAGCTTGCGCTCGGTGATGTCCTGGATGGTCGCCAGGACGTACTCGACCGTGCCGTCCGGCTGCCGGAGGCAGCGGATGTCCAGCGCTGCCTCGACGAATTTCCCGTCCTTGCGCACGAAGCGCTTCTCGATCTGGTAGCCATCCGTCTCGCCCCGCAGGGCCCGCTCGAACTCCTTGACGTCGGCGGCCAGGTCGTCCGGGTGGGTCAGGTCCGCCCAGTTGGTCAGCGCGAGCTCGGTGGGTGTATAGCCCAGGATCTCGCACAGCCGGTCGTTGTACCGCAGCCAGCCCTTGGTGACCGGCGACGTGATCGCCATGCCGACGAACGGCAGTTCGTAGAATTTTCCCAGCAGGCGGTCGTTCTTGGCCTGTATCTCCAGTCGCTGCGCCTTGCGCTGCTGTCTCATCATCTGGACGACCGCGGCGGCGATCATGAGCACGGCCACCAGGGCGATGGCCATGAACCACAGGGCGAGCGACCTGGAAGGCGCCAGCGCCTCGGCGCGATCGACCATCACGAGCATGCGCCAGTCGGTGCCCGCGATCGGCCGGTAGGCCGCGAGCACCGGGGTGCCGCGGTGATTGACGCCGTCGATCGTGCCGGAACCTGCGTCGACGACGGCTGCCGCGGCGGGCAGGTCTGGCGTCGAGAGCGGCAGGCGCGATTCCGGGGCAAGACTGATGCGCTGCGGATCCCGGCTCACCACCACGGCATCGTTGCCGTCGCGGCGAATGATCATCGCCGCGCCGCTGGAACTCGAGTTGGGCCAGCCTTCGACAATCGGGCTCAGCAGGGTCGGCAGGTCGATGTGCAACACCGCCACGCCCACGGGCTCCCGCCGATCGCCGTCAACGCTCGCGAGCGGAGCCAGGAAGTCGATGTGCAGTCGGCGATCCGGGTGCGGTGGCCCGAACACCATCAAGGGTTCGCCGGAGGCCATGACGCTCGCCAGATCGACTCCGGGCGGCACTGCCTGGGCATAGTGCTCACCGACCCCCGCCACGATCCGGCCGCGCGGGTCCAGCAGTTGCAGCGAGTCGTAACCGATCGTGTCTCGCAGCGCCGTGAGACGCTCCAGTACTGCGTGCTCCGCGGCCTTGTCGGATCGCTGCTGCATCGCGAGGGCGTGCTGGCTGAAGCCAGCGCTTCGTGACAGTACCAGTGCGTCGAACCTGCGTTCCGCGAGCCAGCGCTCGACCGGGACGGCCTTGAGGTCGGCGATCGCGGTGAGGGTCTGCAGCATGTCGCGGCGGTCCGAACGCGCGTTGAGCTGGTACACCGCCGTGCCGAGCAGGGGCACGACCAGCGCCAGCAGCGTCATGAACGGCGCCGCGAGCGTGGCGCGGGCATCGGGCGCGAAGGCCTGGTCGTCGCAGGCGCGGCTGCTGCGTTGCGAGGACAGCAGCAGGAACAGCAGGATGCTGCTGACCGCGACGAAGAACAGCCCCTTGACGAGCTCGATGCGTGACTGCACGTCAGGGTCGGCGACCGTGATGTCCAGGAAAGCGCCCGACAGCACGATCCACAAGGCCGCGAACGTGGCGTACAGCATGGCGATGCCGGCCGGAGGCAGGCGCCTGATCATCGAATGTCGCCGGTTGTGCATCAGGTGCGCGCGGCAGGCTTGTTGCCGGAGAACAGGGGAAAGAAAGCGCGGTCCACCACCATGAGGTGGTGCGCCACGACCTCCTGGACGAGGTACTCGACCACGACGCCGAGGCTGGCCCGGCCCGCATGGAGCAGGCGCTTGAGTTCCAGGGCACGGCGCACCAGGCCGGCGTGGGCGCGCCGATGGCCTTCGAGGTGGTCGTACTGCGCCTCCTCCAGCAAGGCCTCCTCGTCGGCGAAGTGGTGCCCGACGTGTTCCAGCAGCGCGTCGAGGGCGGCGCCGCAGGCCGCAGGAGCGCGCTCGGCGGCGAGGGTGGCGTCCATCAGCGCGTTGGCGAGACGGAACAGTTCGCGGTGCTCGGCGTCGATGGTCGCGTTGCCGCTCTCGTAGCCCTCGAGCCAGGTGAGGTGCAGCAACGCTCCCTGCCCCGCGGCGGCCCAGGTGTCGGAGTCGCCCTGGCGATCCACTACGATGCGATTCCGGCCGCCCTGCTTGGCCGCATACAGGGCCGCGTCTGCCCGCTGGAACCAGGCGCCGGGTGTCTCGCTGCCGACGTGTTCGGCCACCCCAGCACTGATCCGGACTGTGCCTGCTCCGGTGAAATCGTGGGCGGCGATGGCCGAGCGCACGGACTCTGCAACCCTTTCGGCGCCCCGATACCCGCCTCCCGACACCAGGATCACGAACTCGTCGCCGCCCCAGCGGAACAGCAGGTCTGAGGAACGGATATTGGCGTTGAGGACCGAGACGAGTTCCCGGAGCACGGAATCGCCCACCGCGTGGCCAAATCGGTCGTTGATCGACTTGAAGTCGTCCACGTCGGCGACCACCAGCGAAACGGGCTGCCGATTGGAAGCGCTGCGCGCCACCTCCAGGCCGATCACGCGGTCGAGGTGAGTGCGGTTCCAGGCGCCAGTGAGGTGGTCAGTCGCGACCAGGCGTTCGAGTTCTGCGATGCGGTCCTGCAACTGCTGCAGCGGCGCTGACGTGGTGGAAGCCTCGGGAACCATGTGGGGTCGCATCCTTGACCGCTGAAGGGGACAGCCGAGGAGCGCCTCCCCGCCGAAACAGGGCACGCGCGCTCACGCCAGAGTCGCGCTATCTTACAGCGACAGCGCCACCCACGAGAATCCAGTGAATCCCGTAAAATCGCCTTCAGCGCCGGCAGTGCCAGGGATTATCGTCTTCCGGGCCCTGTTTCGCGACCTGGCGCCCCCCGTGTTGCTGTCGATCCTGGCCCTGGCGGCGCTGTCGGTCAGTTTCCTGTTGTTCCACACCCTGGCGGAGCTCTTTTCGATCGTTATCGCTGTGACCGCCATGGTGGTGGCGACGACCTCGCGGGATTTCACGCGCAACCACTTCCTGGTCTATCTGGCCGTGGCCAGCGGTTGGTGCGCGGCGATCGACTTTGCCCACCTGGTCGCCTACAAGGGCATGGGGCTGCTGCCGGGCGGCGGGGCCAACATGTCCACCCAGCTCTGGGTGGCAGCCAGGATGCTGCAGGCGCTGGCGCTGGTGACCTCGCCCTGGTTCATCCGCCACCAGATCGGCCTCGCGCGCCTGCACACCGTGCTGGGCCTGCTGGCGGTCGGCGCGGTGTTCGTCGTCCTGTCCGGGCGCGCGCCGGATACTTTCATCGAGGGCCAGGGCCTCACGCCGTTCAAGGTCAACGCCGAGTACGTGATCATCGGCTTGCTGGTCTTGACCCTGCCCCTGCTGTGGTTGAACTGCCGGATGCTGTCGCTGCGCCTGTGCGCGACGATGACCGCGGTGGTCGTGCTCATGATCGTGTCGGAACTGGCGTTTTCGCAGTACGCCAACGCATTCGACTGGGCCAACGTCAGCGGGCACATCCTCAAGATCTTCGCCTACTGGTTCGTCTATGTGGCCCTGGTGCAGACCACGCTGCGCGAGCCGTTCAGGGCGTTGTCCGGTGCGGCCAGCACCTACGATGCCGTGCCCGAGCCGACCCTGCTCGTGCGGGCCGATGGCAACATCCTCCAGGCCAACCGCGCGGCTGCCGCGGCGGCCGGCAGGCCGGCAGCGGATCTCGTCGGCTCGTCCACTCACGTGTTGTTCCACGATGCGTCAGTGCCCGGGGAATCCTGCGCTGCCTGCCTGGCGATCGCCAACGGGGGCGATCCGCATCTCACCGAGATCGCCGGCCCGCGGGGCACGACGCTGGAGTGCAGCGCAACGCCGTTCCTGGCCGGGCGATCCCAGGCGCTCGTGGCAGTGATCCGCGACGTTACCGATCGCAAGCGGCTGGCCAGCCTCTATGACACGCTCAGCGCGATCAACCGCGCGATCGTCCAGGTCAGGGACACCGGACAGTTGCTGGAGGCGGCCCTGGCGGCGCTGGTGGCGCATGGCGCCTTCCCGGTGGTGCTCGTCGGCCGCCGTCAGCGCGGCAGCGAGACCCTCCGTATCGAGCTTGCCCATGGCCTGGATGCCGGCGATATCGAGCAGATCAACAGCTTCATGCGCGACCCCGCCCGGCGGATCGATGCGCTGGGCGAACTGGCCATGGGCCGCGTCGTGCTGGGGCCGATGCCTGGCGAGGCCATGCCGGGGAGCCTTGGGTGGACGCGGCTGCTGGCTGCTGTCGGGGTCACCGACAGGGCGCTCCTGCCGATCATGGAGCACGACAGGCTGGAAGCCTTCATAGGCGTGTTCGCCAGTGGCCACCATCAATTCAACACCGAGCAGATGAACCTGCTGACGACCATGGCGGCCGACCTTTCGTACGCCGTGACGAGCCTCTCCGCCGAGAGTCGCCGCCACGCCGCCGAGCAGCGCGCGAACCTGTCCGAGCACCGCTTCCGCAAGGTGTTCGAGGCCTCGCCCATGCCGATGCAGCTGCTTTCCGTGTCGACCGGTGAACTGGTTGCGCTCAACAGGGCGCTGTTCGCCTGGCTGGGTTACTCGGAGGACGAACTGGCGAGTACCGCGGATTGGTTCGAGAAGGTCTATCGCGCCCCGGCCCTGCGCGACACGCTGGCCAGCCGGTGGGCGTCGGATGTCGAGGCCGCGCGTGAAACAGGCAGCGCCGTCACTTCGCCCGAGATCGAGCTCTCCTGCAAGGACGGCAGTCGGAGGATCGCGCAGGGCAGCATGACCGTCGTCGATGACGACGTCGTGGTGACCTGGGTCGACCTCACCGAGATCCGGCGCACCGAGCAGAATATCCGCGAGAACGAACAGCGCCTCCGTGCGCTGGTCGAGCAGTCGATGGTCGGCATCTACGCGTCCATCAGCGGAATCATCGGTTACGCCAATCCCCGCTTCTGCGAGATCATCGGCAAGCCCGCCTCGGAGCTGGTCGGCCGCGACATCCTCGACGTGATCGACGCCGATGCCGCGGCCCGGGAGCTCGTCCGCGGCCAGCGCGTAAGCATCGCCATGGGTGGGCCTGGCCGGCAGTTCAGCGTTCCGGTCAGGCGCGCCGACGGCACGACGATGGAACTCGGCCTGCAGGGATCGCTGTCGACCTGGGACGGCAAGCCTGCCTTCATCGTGATGGCCCAGGACATCACCGAACGCAAGCTTGCGGAAGGGAAGATCGCGGCCTACGTGAGGCAGCTCGAAGGCTCGATGCGCGGCACACTGAAGACCATCTCCAACATGGTCGACCTGCGCGATCCGTATACCGCGGGTCACGAGCGGCGCGTCGGCCTGGTGGCGCAGGCGATCGGCCGCGAACTGGGCTGGCCGGCGGACCGCTGCGATTCGCTGGAGATGATCGGACTGGTGCACGACGTCGGCAAGATCGCCGTTCCCACCGAGATTCTCTCCAGGCCCGGCCGGCTCAGCCCGATCGAGATGGAAATCGTCCGCGGCCATGTCGAAGCGGGCTACGACATCCTCAAGGACGCGGAGTTCGTCGCGCCCGTTGCCGAAGTGGTCCGGCAGCACCATGAGCGCCTCGATGGCAGCGGTTATCCGCGCGGCCTCAGGGGCGGCGAGATGCTGCCCGAGGCCCGCGTGCTCGCGGTCGCCGACGTCTTCGAGTCGATGGCCTCACACAGGCCCTACCGGCCCTCGCTGGGCACGGCCGCCGCGCTGGCGGAACTCGAGGAGGGCAGGGGGCGTCTCTACGACCCGGACGCCGTCGATGCCCTGCGCCGGCTCATCGACGAGAAGGGATATACGCTGCCGACCTGAGGCAGCGGAAAACGCCGCGTGTCCCTGCTAGAACAGTCCGAGTACCCAGCCTGGGAACACCGCCACGCCGATCGCCGGCACCAGGCACAGCGCGCAGGCGACGAAAGCCGGGTCACGCTCATCCCTCGGCGCTTCGGCGGGCGTTGTCATGAACATCTGCTGGATCACGCGCAGGTAGAAGTAGATGCCCAGGTAGCTCGCGACGAGGCCGGCAACCGCCCAGGAGGTGTAGCCCGCCTCGAGCACGTTGCGGAAGATCAGGAACTTGGCGACGAAGCCCGGCAGCGGGGGGATGCCGGCCAGCGACAGCATGGAGGCAGCGATCGCGATCGCGGCGAAGGGCTGGCGCTGGTACAGGCCCTGCAGGCGGGGCAGCGTGTCGCGGGTGGCCTGCTCGCCACCTGCCGGCACGGCGGCGAAGGCCAGCACGTTCATGAGGCCGTAGGCGATCAGGTAGAACAGCACGGCTTCGAAGCGGCCCTCGCCCGCGCCGACGAAGGCGAAGTAGAGATATCCGGCATGGGCGATCGAAGAGTAGGCCAGCATGCGGCGCAGGCTGTCCTGGCGCATGGCCGTGAGGTTGCCCCACACCATCGAGGCCAGCGGCAGCATGAGCAGGAGTCCGGCGATGCCCGGCGACAAGGTGCTCGTGCCGAACAGGCGCAGGGCAGCAAGCAGGGCGCCGGCCTTGATGATCGTCGCCATGTAGGCGGTCACGGGCAGCGACGCGCCCTGGTAGGCGTCCGGCGCCCAGGCGTGCAGCGGGACGATCGCGGCCTTGAGGAAGAACGCCAGCAGCACGAGCGCGGCGCCTGCCAGCGGCAACGCCGACCCCAGCGCGATGCCGGTGGTGAACGAGTCGATGCCCAGCGATCCGGTCGCGCCGAACAGCAGCGCGGCGCCCATCAACAGCGTTGCCGAGCCTGCGCCACCTAGTACCAGGTACTTGAGAGCGCCCTCGGCGCCGGGTCCGCGCTGGTCGCCCATGAGCACCAGCACGTAGACCGGCAGCGACATGAGCTCGAGGCCGATGAACAGGGTCAGGAAGCTGTCCGCCGAGAGCATCAGGCAGGTGCCGTACAGCGAGCCCAGCAGCAGCGGGGCGGCGCGCGCCGGCAGCGCCTCGCGCCAGGTCAGCATGAGGACCGGCACCGCGAGCCCGAGGACCACGGCCTTGGCCAGCGCAGAAGCGGGATTGACCGAGAACTGCCCGGGGAACGGCACCCAGGTGCCTCCCGAGACGGCCAGGGACGCGGCGGCCACTGCCGCGGCCAGGGCGGTGACGATCGCGACCGACGCCGCCAGCTGTGGGCGCTCGTCGGCGAGGCTCGTCAGGACGGTGACGACGATACCCAGGAGCAGCAGGTGCTCGGGTGCCATCGTGTGGATGACGAGGGCCCAGTTCATGGCGCAGCTCCGGTCGAAGTCCTCTGCACGAGCTCGATGTAGTGCTTCGCCGCCAGCTCGGTCTTGGACAGCGGCTCGGCCGGGTACAGGCCGATGGCGAAGATCGCGACCAGGAGCACGGCCAGGATGCTGCGCTCACGCAGGTCGAGGTCCATGAGCGGCTGGTGCGGCGCGCGCACCGCGCCGAACAGGAAGCGCTGCGCGAACCACAGCATGTAGAGCGCTCCGAGCACGACGCCGCTCACGGCGATGACGGCCAGCCAGAGCGTGAAGCTGTCGCCAGCGAGGTGCAGGGGCCAGGCCGCGTTGAACGCGCCGAGCAGCACCAGGAACTCGCCCGCGAATCCGCTGGTGGTCGGCAGGCCGATCGAGGCGAGCGTCAGCACCAGGAAGAACACCGAGAACACCGGCAGCGCGCGGGCCAGGCCGCCGTAGGCCGCCAGTTCGCGCGTGTGGCAGCGCTCGTAGATCATGCCCACCATGAGGAACAGGCCGCCGGCGACGAGGCCGTGGCTGACCATCTGCAGGATCGCGCCCTGCACGCCGATCAGGTCGAGGCTCGCGAGGCCCAGCATGACGTAGCCGAGGTGGCTGATCGAGGAGTACGCGATGATCTTCTTGATGTCGGTCTGGACCAGCGCCAGGCAGGCGCCGTAGACGATGCTGATGACGCCCAGCAGGGCGATCCAGGGCATGAACAGGCGCGACGCCTCGGGGAACAGCGGGAAACCGAGCTTCATGAAGCCGTACGTGCCCATCTTCAGCAGGACGCCGGCGAGGATCACGGAGCCCGGCGTCGGCGCCTCGACGTGGGCGTCGGGCAACCAGGTGTGCAGCGGCACGACGGGCACCTTGATCGCGAACGACAGCGCGAACGCGCCGAGCAGCACGATCTGGGTGTCCACCGGCAGCCGGGCCTGGTAGAGGTCCTCGAAGGCGAACGAACGCAGCCCGCCGGTGAGATTGAGCGAGTGCACGAGGTAGATGATCGCCGCCAGCATCAGGATGCTGCCGAACGCCGTGTAAAGCACGAACTTGAGGGTGGCGTAGACGCGCCGCTCGCCGCCCCAGATGCCGATGATCAGGAACATCGGGATCAGCATCGCTTCCCAGAACACGTAGAACAGGAACAGGTCCTGTGCGAGGAACGTGCCCTGCATCGCGAACTGGATCAGGAACAGCATGGCGTGGAACAGCTTCACGTCCTTGTGCACGGCATTGACCGCGCCCGCGACCACGAGGGGTCCCAGGAAGGAGGTGAGCATGACCAGCAGCACGTTGTAGCCGTCGAGGCCGATGCTGTAGTACACGCCCCAGTCGCCGATCCACGGCAGGCGGGTGCTGAACTGCAGGCCGCCGACGCTGGGGTCGAAGGCCGCGTACAGCCATGCCGTGAGCACGAACTGCACGGCCATGACGGCAAAGGTGAGGCCCTGGATCGCCCGCTTGTTCTGGGCGTGGATGGGCAACAGCAGCAGCGTGCCGATGACCGGCAGCCACAGCACGAGGTTCAGTGCGCCGGATTCATCCATGCAGTGCGCTCCACGCCACCGCCGCGGCGACGCCGCCCAACGCGAGCAGCAGGTAAAGGTTGAGGTTGCCGGTCTGCACACGGGCCAGCAGTCCCGCGCTGCGCCTCGCAATGGCCGCGAAGCCGTGCAGCGTGCCGTCCAGCAGCATCCGGTCGCCGAGGCGCAGGAAGACGTTGGACGAGACCCACTCCAGCGGCCGCGCGATCACCGCCGCGTAGAGTTCGTCGACGTAGTACTTGCCCGAGAGCAGGCGGTGCAGCCGCGGGAACGCGGCGCGCACGCTCTCGGCCCGCGACGACGGGCCGCCGAAGAACCAGGCGGCGCCCGCGAGGCCCGCCAGCGCGATCAGCACCGAGGCGTAGACCAGCGGCTTTTCCATCGACTCGAGGTGCTCGTTGACGGCGGGCAGCGGCAGGTTGGCTTCCAGGAAGTGCGGCACCGAGAAGAAGCCGCCGACGGCGGACAACACCGCGAGGACCACCAGGACGCCGGTCATCGACACCGGCGACTCGTGCACGTGCTTGCTGGTCTCTGCGCTCATCCTGGACTGGCCGAAGAAGGTCAGCCACAGCAGCCGGAACATGTAGAAGGCGGTCATGAGCGCGGTCAGCGCCGCGATCCCGAACAGCAGCGTGTTGCCGCCGCTGTTGCTGGAGAACGCGAACCACAGGATCTCGTCCTTGGAGAAGAAGCCCGCGAGCGGCGGCAGGCCGGCGATCGCCGCGGTCGCGACCGCGAAGGTAGCGAAGGTCACCGGGATGCGCCTGGCGAGCCCGCCCATCTTGCGGATGTCCTGCTCGCCGTGCAGGGCGTGGATCACGCTGCCGGCGCCAAGGAACAGGCAGGCCTTGAAGAAGGCGTGGGTGTAGAGGTGGAATACGGCAACGCCGTAGGCGCCCACACCCAGCGCCACGAACATGAAGCCGAGCTGGGAGATGGTCGAGTAGGCCAGCACCTTCTTGATGTCGGTCTGGACCACCGCGACGGTGGCGGCGAAGAACGCGGTCATCACGCCGACCCAGGCGACCACCTGCGAAGCCTCCGGGGCCTGGATGTACAGGCTGGACAGCCGCGCGACGAGGTACACGCCGGCCGTGACCATGGTCGCGGCGTGGATCAGCGCGGAGACGGGCGTCGGGCCGGCCATCGCGTCGGGCAACCAGACGTGCAGCGGAATCTGCGCCGACTTGCCGGTCGCGCCGATGAACAACAGGATGCCGACGAGCACCGCGGGAACGTTGAGGACCGGCCCGGCCGCGTAGGCCGCGTTGATGCGGTCGAGGTCCAGCGTGCCCATGCCGAAGTAGATCAGGAACATGCCCAGCAGGAAGGCGCCGTCGCCGATCCGGTTGGTGATGAAGGCCTTCTTGCCCGCCGCGGCCTTTTCCATGTCGTCGAACCAGAAGCCGATCAGCAGGTAGGACGCCAGGCCGACGCCTTCCCAGCCCACGAACAGCACCAGCAGCGAGCGTCCCAGCACCAGCGTGAGCATGAAGAACAGGAACAGGTTCAGGTACGCGAAGAAGCGCGCGTAGCTGGGATCGTCCTTCATGTAGCCGGTGGAGTAGACGTGGATCAGCGTGCCGACGCCGGTGACGATCAGCGTCATCAGCGCGCTCAGGCGATCCATGTGGAACGCGATCTCGAAGGACCGGTCACCGATGACGGCCCAGGTATACGCGGTCTCGATGATCGGCGCGTATCCGCCTGCCTGCAGCTGCAGGAAGGCGTTGATCGCGATGACGAAAGCCGCCAGCGGCAGGCCGCAGGCCACCACGCTCACGAAGTTGCGTCCGAGGCGTGGTCCGGCCAGCCCGTTGACCAGGAATCCGGCCAGCGGCAGCAGCACGATCGATGACAGGAGCCCTGGCATGGCCTAACCCTTGAGTTCCGAGTAAGCGCCCGCGTCCAGCGTCCGGCCGCGGCGCACCAGCAGGAGCACCAGCGGGATCGCGATGGCGATCTCCGCCGCGGCT
The DNA here is from genome assembly GCA_020851435.1 of Gammaproteobacteria bacterium. Classification (GTDB taxonomy): domain Bacteria; phylum Pseudomonadota; class Gammaproteobacteria; order Steroidobacterales; family Steroidobacteraceae; genus JADZCS01. The sequence goes on from JADZCS010000048.1 coordinate 11,993, forward strand.
ACCACGAAGACGAGGAAGACCAGCGCGGCGCCGGCCGTCGACTGCAGCGCCGAGGCGTAGGCGACGAGCGTGAGGTTGACGCCGTTGAGCATGAGTTCCATGCACATCAGCATGATCAGCAGGTTGCGCCGGATGACCACCCCGACGAGGCCCACCACGAAGAGGGCCACACCGAGCATTGCGAGGGCCTGAACGCTATTCACGGCGCCCTCCGGCGGTCCTGATGACGGCGAGTGCGGCGACCACGGCGACGATCAGCAGCACCGAGCTGAGCTCGAAGTGCAGCCAGTAGTCGGCGAGGAAGCTGCTGGAGAAGGCTGCGACCCCGAACATGGCGTCGCCGCCAGCGGGTGCGGACGTCGACCCGCCGATGGCATTGGCCAGCGTCCAGACCAGCCAGGCCGCGGCCGCGAGCGCGGGCACGATGAGGGGCGTGAAGCGCGTCAGCACCGACGAGTCCCGGCGGTCGAGCAGCATGATCGCGTAGACCATGAACACCATCACCGCGCCGACGTAGATCATCACCTGGAACACGGCGATCACGTGGACGCCCAGCATGCCGTAGATGCCCGCCAGCGACAGCATCGTGGCGACCAGCGCCAGCGCGACGCGCATGGGTTCGCGCAGGAACAGCATCAGCACGGCGCCAGCCAGCGCGCCGGCCGCGAAGAAAGCGAGCAGCAAGGTCTCCTTCACGGCGCCTCTCCTGTGCCCGAGGGGCCCGGCGGATACGGCTTGGCCGCGTTGCGGGCCGGCTGCCAGCGCAGCAGTTCCTCCTTGCCGAGCCACAGCCTGCTGCGATCGTCCGTGGGCAGTCCGGGAACTTCCTTGACCATGCGGATCGCGTCCTCCGGGCAGGCTTCGACGCACATCCCGCAGAAAACGCAGCGCGAGTAGTCGATCTCGAAGCGCGCGGGGAACTTGGGGTGAGCCTTGTCGTCCGGGTCGAAGCCAGCCTCGATCTCGATGACCTTGGCCGGGCAGACGGTCGCGCAGAGGTTGCAGGCGATGCACTGCGGGCGGCCGTCCGGACGCTGCGTCAGGATGTGCTTGCCGCGATTGCCGGCCGCGTAATCGAAGCGGGTCTCTTCCGGGTAATAGGTGGTCAGGGCACCCTTCCTGCCGGTGATCCACTTGCCCATGTTGCGCAGGAAGACGCCGCCGGTGATGCCGAGGCCGCGCATAACCTCGAAGAGGTACATGCGCTCCCACCAGTTCATCGTCGGCTGGTTCCAGTATTCGCGGCGGATGCGTGGTGTGGTTTTCACGTCGTCCTCACGCGCCGGCCCAGAGCACGATCGTCGTAACCGTCAGGTTGACTAGCGCCAGCGGGAACATGAATTTCCATGCGAACTTGAGCAGTTGGTCGTAGCGGAAGCGCGGCAGGGACCAGCGCACCAGGATCAGGAAGCTGCAGATCAGCATGACCTTGACCAGGAAGAACACCAGTTGCAGCGCGATCACCGTGCCGTGCGACAGCGCGATGAGGTGGCCGCCCGGGAGCGAGAAGCCCGCGTCGCTCATCCAGGGCAGGTTCGGGCCGCCGAGGAACAGCGTGACGAACAGCGCGGAGATGATCGCGATCTCGATGAATTCCGCGAACATGAACAGGCCCATCTTCATGGCGCTGTATTCGGTGTAGAAACCTGCGACGAGCTCGGATTCCGCCTCGGGCAGGTCGAAGGGGATGCGCTTGTTCTCCGCCTGCGCGGCGGTCAGGAACAGCACCGCGGCGAAGGGCTGGTAGACGATGCCCCAGGCCGGCAGCGCGCCGCCGATCATGCCGGACTGCGCCTTGACGATGTCGACGAGGTCGACGGTGCCGTAGACGAGGATCAGGCCCAGCACCGTCATGCCCATCACGAGTTCGTACGAGATCATCTGCGCGCCCGCGCGCACGGCGCCGAGCAGCGAGAACTTGTTGTTGGACGACCAGCCCGCGAGCATGGTCCCGATGATGGTCAGGCCGCTGAAGGCGAACACCACCAGCAGGCCGGCGTCGAGCCTGGCGATCTGCAGCTGGTAAGTGCGGTCGCCGAACCACGCGCCGATCGCGGACCCGGGGTCGAACAGGCTGGCCGGAATGAGCTGGCCGCCGAAAGGCACGACGGCGAACACCAGCATGACCGGCGTGAACACCACCCAGGGGCCCAGCGCGTAGGCGACCCGGTCGTAGGTCACCGGCTTGAAGTCTTCCTTGACCATCATCTTGATGCCGTCGGCGAGGCCGTGGAACAGGCCCAGCCAGACCAGCTTGATCTGCGTGTAGGGCAGGCGGACGTAGGCGCGGTTGGCGCCGATGCGGTCCGACATCACCGCGGCCTGCTTGCGCTCGACCCAGGTCAGGACCGTGCCGAACAGCAGCAGCACGGATATCACGTAGGTGATGAACACCAGCGAGATGACGAGGTCCTGCATCACGGGGCACCTCCCAGCGCGGCGCCGATGCGCCCGAACACCGCCTCGGCGTCGACGGCGTTTCCTGCCCGCGGGAAGCAGGCCTCGAAGGCGCTGGTGACCCCGGCGAAGTTGGTGTAGTGACCGTTGCGCTCGGTCTGGATCGTGGTGGGAATGAACACGTCGGCGTGGCCATTCTCGGGCGCGAGCCAGGCGTTCAGGAACACTATTCGGGCCTGCGGCGGCAGCGTCGAGAAGTCGCGGCCCTCGCCCCAGACCAGCACGAGGTCGGCGTCGGCCGGCAGTTCGGGGCCGCGATCGCCGAAGCGCGCCTTCGCGGTGTGCCCGTTCGGGTTCTTGTCGGCACGTATCAGCAGCTCGTCCTCGAGGATCTCGTCCGGCTCCGGACGGCAGTCGGGCTTCACGCGGCAGTCGAAGCGCGCCGCGAGGTGGTCGGCGAAGGCGGCCAGTTCCTCGTCGGAGCCCCAGCTGGAAACCAGCGCCACCGGGCGTCTGGCGGCCTTGATCAGCGCTGCCGCGGCCTTCTCGGCCTCGGCCTGCGTCACGACCTTGCCCTTCTGCATCGGCTCGAGGGCCCGCGGGCGCTCGAAGGTGCGGGCGAGGTCGCGGCCCTTGTTGCAGATCCACGGGCCGTTCACGGCCGGGTTCTCGAGCGGCGTGATGCGCTCGATGCAGGTGTTCTTGCGCGCTTCCAGCCCGCGCAGCTGCCATTCCGGCTTGCGGTGCCAGATGTTGATCGCGCAGCCGCGCTCGCAGCCCGGGCACACCGAGGGAGTCGGCTTCAGGTACCAGACGCGCGCCTTGTACATGAAGTCGCGCGACAGCAGGGCGCCCACCGGACACAGGTCGACGATGTTGTCCGAATACGGGTCGTTCTCGAGCGGCTTGTCCTCGGCGGCCCGAATCATCGAGTGGTCGGCGCGGTTGACGATGCCCAGCGAGTTCGACTTCGAGATCTCGCGCGTGAAGCGCACGCAGCGCGAACACACGATGCAGCGCTCGTTGTCGAGCACGATGCGCGAGCTGAGGTCGTGGAACTTGGTCGAGCGGACCTTGGGCTCGTGGGACACCGAGGCCTCGCCGTTGTAGGCGAAGTGGTAGTCCTGGAGCGTGCATTCACCGGCCTTGTCGCAGATGCCGCAGTCCACCGGGTGGTTCAGCGTGATCATCTGCATGATCAGCTTGCGCTGTTCCTTGACGGCCTCCGATTCGGTGTAGACCTTCATGCCCTCCCAGACGGGCATGTTGCAGGAGATGTCGAGGCCGCTGCCCTCGACCTCGACCATGCAGATGCGGCAGTTGCCGGCGTTCGACAGCGCCGGGTGCCAGCAGAAATACGGGATGTAGATGCCGTTGGCGACCGCCACCTGCATGACGGTCTGGCCGGCGGCGGCCTCGATGGGCTTGTCGTTGATGTGGATCAGAGGCATTCGAGCCTGCCCCCGTTCATCGAACGGCCGTTGGCGATGTAGTAGTCGAACTCGTGGCGGAAGCGATCCATCATCGCGACCGTCGCGTAGCCGGCGGCGTCTCCCAGGCCGCAGATGGTCGTGCCGTCGTTGGCCTTGGCAATCGCGATCATGCGGCCGATGTCCTCGGGCCGGCCCTTGCCGGCGATGATGCGGTCGATGATGCGGTGCAGCCAGCCCATGCCCTCGCGGCAGGGCGTGCACTGCCCGCAGGACTCGTGGTGGTAGAAGCGCAGCATCACGGCGAGCAGGTGCACCATGCAGGTGCCCTCGGCGATCACGATCATGCCGCCCGAGCCGAGCGACGAGCCTGCCTTGGACAGCACGGCGTGATCGAGCGCCAGGGATTCGACGTCGGCAGCCGTCAGCACCTTGGCGTCGGCGCCGGTCAGCACCTGCGACGAGATGCCGCCCGGGATCACGGCCTTCAGGGCCCGCCCGCCGGGAACACCGCCGCAGTCCTCGTGCAGGAACTTCGACCAGGAGTAGCCGAGCTCGATCTCGTAGACGCCCGGCTTGTTGATGTGGCCCGACACGGACAGCAGGCGCGTGCCCGGGCTGGCCGGCGTGCCCAGCGCCTTGTAGGCGGCACCGCCGTTGGTGACGATCCAGGCGACGTTCGACAGCGTCTCGACGTTGTTGATGACGGTCGGGCGCTGGTACAGGCCCTTTACGGTCAGCCGGGGCGGGCGGTTGCGCGGATAGCCGCGCGTGCCTTCCAGGGAACTCAGCAGGCTCGAGGCCTCGCCACAGACATAGGCGCCCGCGCCGCGGAAGATCACGATGTCGCAGGAGAAGCCGCTGCCCGCGATGTTCTCGCCGAACAGGCCGGCCGCGTAGGCTTCCTCGACCGCGCCCTGGATGCGCTGGTAGGGGACGTCGAACTCGCCGCGGATGTAGACGAAGCAGTTGCGCACCCGCAGCGCGAAGGAGGCGATCAGCATCGACTCCAGCAGCAGGTGGGGCGCGTTCTCGAGGATCCAGCGGTCCTTGAAGGTGCCGGGCTCGCCCTCGTCGGCATTGGCGACCAGGTAGTGCGGCTGGCCGTCGTCCTTCATGGCGGCCCATTTCTTGCCGACCTGGAACGCGGCGCCGCCGCGGCCCTGCAGGCCGGAAGCCATCACTTCGCGCAGCACGTCCTCGGGGGACATCGCGTTGAGCACCCTCGACACGGCGGAATAGCCGCCACGCGCCCGATATTCGGCGAGCGTGTGCGACGTTTCCGTGACGGGGAACGTCATCAGTACCTTGCGGCCGGTCATGCTATTTGAGCTCCCCGAGCAACGAGTCGAGGTCACCTTCGCGCACGTTCTCGCGATACTGGTCGTTGACCATCATCACGGGTGCGGTGCCGCAGGAGCCCAGGCATTCGACGCGGGTCAGCGTGAAGCGCCCGTCGGTCGTGGTCTGGCCCGGGGTGACCCCGAGGCGTTCGGACAGGTTGTCGATGAGCCGCTCCGCGCCGTGCATGGAGCAGGACACGTTGTGGCAGACCTGCAAATTCCAGCGTCCGGCGGGCTTCCGGCGCAGCTGGCCGTAGAAGGAGAGCACCTCCTCGACCTGGATGCGCGGCACGCCCAGCCATGCCACAAGGCCGTCGATGTCCTCGTCCGCCACGTAGCCGCGGTCTTCCTGGATGCGCCGCAGGCACGGCAGCAGCAGCGAGGACTCGAATCCTGCCGGGAAACGCTTGCGCAGCTGTTCGAATTCGGGGATCAGGTGCTTCACCGATCGCACTCCCCACCGATCATGTTGATGGACCCGAAGGTCGGGATGATGTCCGCGAGCTGGTAGCCCTCGAGCATCAGGTGCAGGCCGCCCATGTGCACGAACGACGGCGCGCGGCAGTGGACGCGGTAGGGCGTGCCCTCGCCGGTGCTCACCAGGTAGAAGCCCATCTCGCCGTTGGCGCCCTCGGCGGCGGAATACACCTCGCCGGCAGGCACCTGCGGGCCGTCGATGACCAGCTTGAAGTGGTTGATCAGCGACTCGATCTCGGTGTAGACGAGTTGCTTGTCGGGGAAAGTGCAGCGGCGATCGTCGACGTTGATCGGGCCCGGCTCGAGGCGCTCGACGAGCTGCCGGATCATGTGGATCGATTCGTCCATCTCGCGCATGCGCACGTAGTAACGGTCGTAGTTGTCGCCCTTGATGCCGACCGGAACCTCGAAGTCGAGTTCGGGGTAGGCGAGGTAGGGCGTGTCCTTGCGCACGTCGCGGGCCACGCCCGTCGAGCGCAGCACCGGGCCCGTGTAGCCCCAGTCGAGTGCGTCGGCGGGGGTCAGCACGCCCACGTCACGGGTGCGGTCGATGAAGATGCGGTTGCGATCCATCAGCCCGTGCACGCGACCGACGAAGTCGTCGAACTGGCCCAGGATGACCGCCAGCCGCTCCAGCCAGCCTTCCGGCAGGTCGCGGCCCAGGCCGCCGATGCGGCCGTGGGTGTAGGTGACGCGCGCGCCGGTCGCCGCGGCGAGGTGCTCGTAGACGTAGTCGCGGATCGTGACCATGTACAGGAAGGCCGTCATCGCGCCGAGTTCCATCAGAGAGGCGGCGATGCAGGTCATGTGGTCGGCGAGGCGCGAGTACTCGGCCAGCAGCGTGCGCAGGTAGCGGCAGCGCGGCGTGATCTCGATGCCCATCAGCTTCTCGACGGCGTCGCAGTAGGCGAACTCGTTGATGAGCGCCGAGCAGTAGTTCAGCCGCGATACATAGGGAATCAGGTTGTGCCAGGTGTGCGCCTCGCACTCTTTCTCGAAGCCGCGATGCAGGTAGCCGCAGTGGACGTCGGCGCGCAGGACGCGCTCGCCGTCCAGCTCCGCGAACACCTGGATGGTGCCGTGGGTGGCCGGGTGCGAGGGCCCGATGCTGACGACGGTGGTGCCGGCGGCCTCGTTCGACTCGAACGCGGGCCTGACAGGGTTGGGCAGCTGGATTGGCACGGCGCGGCTCACTTGCGGCTCGGCACGAGCGGCTGCTCGCGGTCCTTCGGGTAGTCCTTGCGCAACGGGTGCCCCGTGAACCCTTCATACAGCAGGATGGGGCGCAGGTCGGCGTTGCCGCGGAACTCGATGCCGAACATGTCGTGGCACTCGCGTTCCATGAAGCGCGCCGATCCGTACAGGTCGATCAGCGTCGCGACGGCCGGTTCGGACTCCGGCACGCGGGTCTTGAGGCGCACGCGCAGGCGCTCGGCGGACGAGTAGAAGTGGTAGACGACGTCGAAGCGCGGCTCACGGCCCGGCCAGTCGACTGCAGTCACGTCCAGGAACAGGTCGAACCCGCACTTCGCCTTGAGGCGGGCGACCGTCTCGTGCAAGGCAGGGGGGTCGAGTTCGAAGACGAGCACGCCGTGCGACACGCCGGCTTCCCGGACCAGGTCGCCCAGCTGCTCTCGGATACGTTCGCTGGCGTCCGCGACCATGACTAGTAGTCCTCGTTCACGATCGGGTGGCGCTGGTTGGCGATCTTGTCCTGCAGCTTCATGATCGCGTCGATGACGGTCTCGGGCCGCGGCGGACAGCCGGGGACGTAGATGTCCACGGGGATGATCGTGTCGATGCCCTGTACGGCGGCGTAATTGCGGTAAAAGCCGCCGCTGGAGGCGCAGACGCCGAAGGCCATGACCCACTTGGGCTCGCACATCTGCTCGTACACCTTGCGCAGGATCGGGGCCTGCTTGTGGGTGACGGTGCCGACCACCATCAGCAGGTCGGCCTGGCGGGGCGAGAAGCGCGGCAGCGCGGCGCCGAAGCGGTCCGTATCGTAGGGCGTCGAGCTGACCGACATGAATTCCATGGCGCAGCAGGCGGTTACGAACGGGTAGGGGAACAGCGAGAACTTGCGCGCCCAGCCGATGAACTCATCCTTGCGGGTGGTCAGGTATTCGGCGGGCGGCGGGGTTTGCGGGGGAAGCGGGGTGCTCACCGGGAAACCTCCTCGAGCACCCGGGCGCGAAGCACGGCGACCAGTGCCAGGACCAGGAAGACAGTGAACACCGCGTAGGTGGCGAGCATGAACCCGGTCATCGGCTTTGCGGCCAGGGCCCAGATGAACAGGAACACGGTCTCGATATCGAACAGGATGAAGACGACCGCGACGCCCCAGTACTTGACCGACAGCGCGCGGACGTTGATCGGGTCGGCGGGGGTGGCGCCGCACTCGAAGGGTTCCAGCTTGAGTGCTGTTGCCACGGGCTTGGGACCGAGCGCGGCGTTCGCCAGCAGGGTGATGCCCACGAAGCCAAGAATGGCCACGAGGAACAGCAGGAATGACTCGAGCGGACTCACTCTTTCCCCCTCCCATCCTAGTTGAGCATCGATCCTGAACATCCAGCGCGGGGCAGGGACACTTTTTGCATCACAAAGGTGTATCTGCCATCGGTACTGAACGCAATGGCGGGCGGGGGGCATTACGGGCTAGCGTCACTGCGCCCATATCCATGGAACGAGCGCGGGGCATTATGCCCGGGAGGACGACAGTGCGGACGCCAACGCGCGTAAAGCCTGATCTCTGGCCTGCGAGGCTGGATGGACTGCAGAGTGCGACCGGCCTTGCGCTGGCGCTGTTCATGATCGGGCACATGATGTTCGTGTCGTCGATCCTGCTCGGCAAGGACGCGATGTGGGTCGTCGCCCGCGCGTTCGAGGGGCAGTTCCTGTTCGGAAAGCCCTTCCCCGGGCTGGTCGCCGGCGTCATCGCCATCATATGTGTGCTGTTCGTGGCGCACGCGGCACTTGCACTGCGCAAGTTCCCCTCCAGTCGCCGCGAGCACCAGGCCATCCACCTGGCCGCCCGGGAACTGGGCCTCGAGGACACCCGGCTGTGGCTCTGGCAGGTCTACACCGGCTTTGCGCTGTTTTTCCTGGCCTCCGTCCACCTCTACGTGCTGCTGACTCGGCCGGGCCTGATCGGGCCCTTCGAGTCCGCTGACCGTGTCTGGTCCGGCACCTTCTGGCCGCTCTATATCCTGCTGCTGCTCGCCGTCGAGCTGCACGGCGGCATCGGCCTGTACCGGCTGGCGATGAAGTGGGGCTGGTTCGAGGGCACCGACAAGGCCGCATCGCGCCGGCGCCTCAAGCGCGCCAAGTGGTGGATGACGGGCGTGTTCCTGGCGCTCGGCTTTGCGACGCTGGCGGCTTACATCCGCATCGGCATCGAGCACGCGCCGCGGCAGGGCGAACGTTACGTCCCGGCCTGGTATCAGTCCGGAGAGGCTCCATGAAGATCATCTACACCGACGTACTGGTGGTCGGCGGCGGCCTGGCCGGCCTGCGGGTGGCCATCGGCGCACGCCGCCGCGGCCTGGACGCCGTGATCCTGTCGCTGGTGCCGGCCAAGCGCTCGCATTCGGCGGCCGCACAGGGCGGCATGCAGGCCAGCCTCGCCAACGTCATCAAGGGCGAGGGCGACAACGAGGACGTCCACTTCGAGGACACCGTCCGCGGCAGCGACTGGGGCGCCGACCAGCAGGTCGTGCGCATGTTCGTGCACACGGCGCCCAAGGCGGTCCGCGAGCTCGCGGCCTGGGGCGTGCCGTGGAGCCGCGTCCGTCGCGGCGACCGCCAGGTCATCATCAATGGCCAGCCGGTCACCCTCACCGAGCGCGACGCGTCGCACGGACTGGTGGCGCAGCGGGATTTCGGCGGCACGCGCAAGTGGCGCACCTGCTACGTCTCGGACGGCACCGGCCACGCGATGCTCTACGCGGTCGGCGACCGGGCGATCGCGGACGGCGTGCCCGTGCACGAGCGCAAGGAAGCCATCGCGCTGATCCACGACGGCAAGCGCTGCCACGGTGCTGTGGTGCGGGACCTCGCGACCGGCGAACTCATGGCCTACGTCGCGCGCGCCACGGTCATGGCCACCGGCGGCGCGGGCCGCATCTACAAGGTCACCACCAACGCGGTGATCTGCGAGGGCATCGGACACGCGCTGGCCCTCGAGACCGGCGTGGCGCCGCTCGGCAACATGGAAGCCGTGCAGTTCCACCCGACCGGCATTTTCCCGGCCGGCATCCTCGTCACCGAGGGTTGCCGCGGCGACGGCGGCCTGCTGCGCGATGCCGACGGCCACCGCTTCATGCCGGATTACGAGCCCGAGAAGAAGGAGCTCGCCTCCCGCGACGTGGTGTCGCGGCGCATGGAGGAGCACATCCAGGCAGGTCATGCGGCCAAGTCGCGTTTCGGCGAGCACCTGTGGCTCGACATCACGTTGCTGGGGCGCGCGCACATCGAGAAGAACCTGCGCGAGGTCAAGGAGATCTGCGAGAGCTTCCTGGGCATCGACCCCGCCGAGCAGTGGATTCCGGTCCGGCCGGCGCAGCACTACACGATGGGCGGCGTGCGCACGCGCCACACCGGCGAGAGCGTCGCCCTCAGCGGGCTGTTTGCGGCGGGCGAGGCCTCCTGCTGGGACATGCACGGGTTCAACCGGCTCGGCGGCAACTCGGTCGCGGAGACCGTGGTCGCCGGCATGATCGTCGGCGAGTACGTTGCCGATTACTGCCTCGATCCAGCCAACGAACTCGACGTGTCCACTGGCCTGGTGCGCCAGTTCATCGAGCGTGAAGCCGCGGCGCTCGCCGCGTTCGCCCGCCCCGGCAAGGGCGAGAGCGCACGCGCCCTGCGCAGCGCGATGCAGCAGATCATGACCGACAAGGTCGGCATCTTCCGCAACGGCCCCGACCTGCAGGCTGCGGTGGACGGCCTCCAGGAACTCCTGGTGAGGAGCCGCGAGATCCGCGTCGCCAGCACGGCGCCGGGGCCGAATCCCGAGCTCGTGGACGCCTATCGCGTGCAGAAGATGATCAAGGTCGCGCTCGCGGTGGCCTGTGGGGCCCTGGCGCGTACCGAGAGCCGCGGCGCGCACTTCAGGCGCGATTTCCCGCGCCGGGACGATTCGCAATGGCTGCGGCGCACGCTGGCGACCTGGCCGGATCCGCAGGCCACGATGCCGACGCTGTCCTACGAGCCGCTCGACGTCATGAAGATGGAACTGCCGCCGGGCTGGCGTGGCTACGGCACCAAGGACTACGTCGACCATCCCGATACGCCGCTGCGCGCGGCCGAGGTGGAGGCGAACCGCAAGCAGCGCGAGGGCGCATCGCGCCGCGACGTGCAGGCCGGACTGATGCCGTTCGAGCACCTGTTGCCGGAGCGCTTCAGGGGCCGCAACGAGCGACTGGGAGAGGATGCCGAATGAACTCGCAAGACGACAAGACGCCTCCGGCCCAGGCCAGGCAAGCCGCAGCGCCCGCGACCCCGCGCCAAGTGACGCTGCGCGTACTGCGCTACAACCCCAAGGATCCGGACAGCCGCCCGCGGTTCCAGTCCTACGAGCTGGAGGCGGTCGAGGGCATGACGCTGTTCCTGGCGCTCGAGGAAATCCGCGACCACCAGGATCCGTCGCTGCAATATGACTTCGTGTGCCGTGCCGGCATCTGCGGCAGCTGCGCGATGCTGGTCAACGGCCGGCCGCGGCTGGCCTGCCGCACGCTGGTGGTCGAGCTGCCCGCGGAATCGACGCTGGCGCCGCTGCCCGTGTTCGAGCTGGTCGCCGACCTGTCGGTCGACACCGGCAAGTGGATGCGCGCGATGAGCGAGCGGCTCGAGACCTGGGTGCACGAGCAGGGCGCCGAAGCCAACCTCGACAAGCACGAGGCGCGCATGGAGCCGGATCTCGCCGACGAGGTCTACGAGCTCGACCGCTGCATCGAGTGTGGCTGCTGCGTGGCCGCCTGCGGCACCGCGCGCATGCGCGAGGACTTCGTCGGCGCCGTCGGCATGAACAAGATCACCCGCTTCCGCCTCGATCCCCGCGACGGGCGCAGCGACGACGAGTTCTACGAGCTCGTGGGCGACGACGACGGCGTGTTCGGCTGCATGACGCTGCTGGGCTGCCACGACGTGTGCCCCAAGGACCTCCCGCTGCGCACCCAGATCGCGTTCCTGCGGCGGAAGATGCTCAAAGTAGGCACTACCTGAAAGGCAACTGAGGGGTCAGACCCCGCCGCGGGGTCTGACCCCTCCGCCCTCCCAAAGCGATCGCCAGGCTACAAGACGTCCCCAAACGACACCCCGACCCCGATCCGGTGGGTGTAGTCGTTGTAGTCAATGAGGCTCTCGCCGTAGCCCTGGTAGTACTGCGTGAACAGCTTCAGGTTGGAGCGCAGCGGGTGGCTCCAGCTCAGCTCCAGGCCGCCGTTGCCCTTGCGGAAGTTGCGGCGCAGCTGCGCACGCAGCACGTCGTCCTTGATGCGCCAGGCAGCGCCCAGCTCGAAGTGACCCAGGTAGTCCGTGATGTCGGGGTTGTCGTCGCCATCGGCCTCCATGGGGTCCTGCTTCTTCGATTCGGGCAGGCGGTACCACGGCTTGAACGACAGCGCGAGATTGCCGCGCTCGGCGACGAACTCGGCATAGATGCGGTTCCAGCTGCGCGAGAGCGGCTGTGCCCGGCCGTTCGACTCGTGCACCAGGCCCACGCTCACGACGGGCAGGCGGAAGCCCGCGGCCTGCCAGCCGGTCGGCATCGCCAGGAACAGCTCGGGTTCGTGGTTGGTCTCGCGGAACGGCGCTGACACTTCCTTGTTGTAGACCTGCCACCACGAAGTGCCGGTGTACGCCGCGTACAGGGTGCCGATGCCGAACAGGTTGCGCACCACGGGGAGTTTCACCGACAGCTGGAACTTGGCTTCGGTCTCATCCATCTCCGGGAACTGCGGACCACCGTCGCGGGTGGGGCCCTGGAAGGGCGCCTGGTTCGGGCTCGGATTGAAGGTGACCGGCAACAGGTAGTTCTGCCTGTGCATCTGCAGGGACCAGGGGTTCTCGGCCAGCTGGGACTCGCTGCTCATGCGCCGGGCCACCACACCGTCAGCTGGCTCTGCAGGTGGCTGGGGTATTTCGCAGGCCGCGCGCAATTCGCCGGCAGTCGCCTGTGGTGGCGCCTTCTTCAGGGCATCCAGCAGGCACTGGTCCATGCTGTCGTCGGCGTGCGCTGCACCCGCCAGGGCCAGCAATACGACCAAAATCGATCTTCTCATCGAGGTCTCCGTCCGGCATCTACCGCCGCCCGCATCATAGCGTCATGGCGTGGCTCCCCCCGACGGCGAGTGCCCACTGTGGTGCTAGACTCCGGGCACTTTCGTGGGAGATCGCCCGGATGCGGCAGTTGCGCGGTGAAGATGCGCTGTTCCTGTATTCCGAGACCGGACACTCGAGCTCGAACATCACCTTCGTTCACCTCTACGATCCCTCCACTGCGGTGGGCGGGGCGGTGCACTTCAAGGGGCTGCTGAAGCACGTCGAGAGCCGCCTGCACCTGTCGCCGGTGTTTCGCCAGCGCCTGTTGCGCGTTCCCTTCGACCTCGACCTGCCCTACTGGGTGGAGGACGATCGCTTCGACCTCGAGTATCACGTGCGTCACACCGCGCTGCCGAAGCCGGGTGACTGGCGCCAGTTCTGCATCCAGGCCTCGCGCATCCATGCGCGTCCGCTGGACCTCAGCCGGCCGCTGTGGGAGCTGTACCTCGTCGAGGGCATCGACAGCTTCCTGGAATTGCCACCCCACAGTTTCGCGGTGCTCACGAAGATCCACCACGCCGCGCTCGACCCGGTCCACGGTGCCGATCTGATCACGCTGCTGCACGACGACTCGCCCTCGATGCCGCCGCCGGCGCCGCCCGAGCCGTGGTTCCCCGAGGATCCGCCTGGATTGGTGCAGGTCCTGGCCCGCGGCGTCTCGCACAACCTGATCTCGCCGTTCTCGCTGGCCACGCCGCTGGCCAGGGTGGCGCGCCGGTTCGCGCCGGTCGTGATCGGCTCGCTGTCCGAGGCGCTGCTGCGCAGGCGCAAGTTCCCGGTGGCCCGCTTCAATGCCGAGGTGTCGCCGCACCGGGTGTTCGAGACGCGGCGCTTCACGCTGGACGAGTTCCGGCGCATCCGCGCACTGGTGCCTGGCGCCACCGTCAACGACTGTGTTTTTGCGGTCTGCGGCGGCGCGCTGCGCCGTTACCTGCAGGCACAGGACGAGCTGCCCCGGCAGAGCCTCGTGTCGGTCGCGCCCGTGTCTGTGCGCTCGGGCGCCTCAGGGGCAGCTTCGGAGGTCACGCTGCTGCGCGTGCCGCTCGGCACCGACATCGCCGACCCGATCGCACGGCTGCGCGCCGTGCGCCGCCACACCCGCGGCGATGCGGGCATGGCCGATGCGGTGGCAGCCAAGGAACTCACCGACATCACGAAGCACGCGCCGGCAGCGACGCTCGCGCGCACGGCGCGGCTGCTGGGCGCCGCGCTGCTCGGCGCCGGCCGCCGCACGCCGCTCGCGAACTGCACCATCACCAATCTTCCCGGACCCGGTGTGCCGCTCTACCTCGACGGTGCGCGCATGACCTATTTCTCGGCCATGATGCCGATCGCCGACGGCATGGGCCTGGTGTTCGCGGTCACGAGCTATGACGGCCGGATCATGATCTCGCCGACGGCCTGCCGCGAGATGGTGCCCGACCCCGAGGTGCTGGCGCAGTGCATCCGCGACAGCTTCCAGGAGTACCTCGCCCTCGCAGCGCCGAAGCCAGTCAAGAATCCGCGTCGCGTCAGACGATCCCGGGCAGTGAGTCCAGCGCGCGGTAAAGCGGCGCGATCGGCCCGCTAGCCTCGAACGGCTGCCAGTCGCCCTCCGGCTGTGCGAGCCGGTCGGCAATGACCCACATCGCCAGGAAATTCACGCCCAGGCCCAGGTGACTGCCTGGCACGCGGATGTTCTCGTGCTCGGCATGACGGCCCTGGATCGTGGCCTGGCCGGGCGGAATCACGCCGTCTGACTCCGAATAGATGCAGGTCGATGGGACCGGAGGCGGTATGCGCAGCGAGCGTGCCCGCATGCGTGCGGCATGGGCGATCGGGCCGAGCGGATGCGCGAGCGCGCGGTACAGCGCCTTCACGGCCAGCGGCGCGCCCTCGCCATCGGGGTCGACGCGCAGCGGGCTTCCCATGGAAATGACCGTGCGGACGCACTCCGGCGCGACGTGGGCCGCATAGAACGCGAACACGCCGCCCAGGCTCCAGCCCACGAGGCTCACCTTGCGGCCGGACCGGTGGTGCAGGTAGCGGACCTTCTGCTCGATGGCGTTGGCGAACTTGCGGTGAAAGCCGACGTTGCGCCCGAGGCCCCAGGTCTCGACCGCGTAGCCGCGGTCCTTGAGGAACACCTGCAGCGGGCGCAGCGTGGCATCACCGGCCGCAAAGCCGGGCAGCAGCAGCACGGGATGGCCGTCGCCTTCCGGCGCGCGCCTCAGCAGGGGCGCGGTGAGGCCGAGCAAGCCGAATTCGAGCAGGGCCCGCGGCTCCAGCGCCGTGAGTACGGTGCGCGGCAGCGGGGGTCGCCGGGCAGGGCGGTTCATGGCCTGACTATAGCAGGCCGCGCCGGCGCGCCACCGGGTGCGAGCCGCGCGAGCCTGCGGAATTCCGTGATGATGCCGCGCGCCAGCAGGTCCATGTCCGGCAGCGCGCGGCGGCATCCGGTCAGCCCGAAGAAAAGCTGGCCGTCATAGCTCTGCACGGTGATGTTGAGCGCTACGCCGTGGTAGGGAATCGACACCGGGAAATGGCTGCGTACGCGCCGGCCTGCGATGGCCATCGGGTGCGGCGGACCGGGCACGTTCGAGACCAGCACGTTGAAGGGCAGCGGCACCTGGTCGACCACGGCCTGGATGCCTGCCACCCGGGCGAAGGCGCCGACCAGCCATGGCACTCCCAGTGAGGGCAGGTCGCGCGGCATGGCGCTGCGCAGCGATTCCGTGAGCGCCTTGGAATCGGCTGCCGACGCGTGGATCGCCGCGAAGCGCCCCAGGCGATCGTCGAGGTCGGTGTGCAGGTTCACGCCCATGAAGGTGACCTGGATCGTCTGTTCCTCGTCGCCACTGGCCCGCAGCGATACTGGGACTGCCGCAACGAGTGGCTCGGCTGGCAGCGCCTCGCGCTGCTCGAGATAAGCGCGAAGAGCGCCGGCGCAGGCGGCGAGGACGAGGTCGTTGACGGTCCCGCCGTGGGCATGCGCGGCGGCGCGCACGCGGGCCAGTGGCAACTGGCAGGTGGCGAAGCTGCGCGCGCTGCCGATGACGCGATTGAGCAGGGTATGCGGCGTTTTCGGCCCGGCCTGCCGCGGTCGCAGAGCCAGGCTTGCGCCTGCCTTCGCCAGCGTGGCCAGCGTTGCGGGCAGTCGCGCGAGTTCCTGCAGCTGGTGACGCAGGCCTGCGCCCAGGATCTCCGTGAGCGCAGGGTCAGGCGCGGCGACCGCGTCCCGCGGTGAGGGCTCGCCCGACTCGTCGATCACTGCGCGCAGGAAGCCCTGGGCCGAAGCGCCGTCGAGGCCCGCGTGGTGGATCTTGACGTACAGGCCGACGCGACCCGCTGGCAGGCCTTCGATGACGTGGAATTCCCACAGCGGGCGGTCGCGCGGGAGCAGCCGCGAGTGCAGCCTCGCCACGCAACGTTCCAGGTCGCCTGGCTGGACCGGGGCCCGCAGACGCTGGCGCCGGACGTGGCGGCGCAGGTCGACAGTGCCTGCATCGGTCCAGAAGGGGTTGGCCAGTGCGAGCGGCAATGTCGCGAGTTGGCGCGTGAAGACCTCGCAGCGGCCCAGTCGCGGTGCCAGGTGGGCCCTCAGGCGCTCTGTGTAGGGCACGGTACCCTTGCGCGGCGCATCGAGTATGAACAGCGCGCCGACGTGCATCGGCGTCGCCGGCGTCTCCAGCTGGAGGAATGCGGCATCAAGTATCGTGAGGGCTTTCACGGCGGGCGCGACGCATTTCAAGGGGATGGGGTACACGCCGCCGGCCGTCGACGAGGTGCAGGACTGCGAGCAACGGATGCCGCCACAGCATGCGCGGGCCCGCGTAACGCATGATCACGCGGGCCTGCTCGCGTTGCGCGGCCTTGTAGCAGTGCACGGGGCAGTTCGCGCAGGTCGGCTTGTCCTTGCCGTAGGGGCACTTGGCGAGGCGCCGCTCGGCGTAGGCCAGCAGCTCCCGGCACTCGGCGCAGGTGCCGCCATCGGCAGAAGTGTGGTGGTCGCGGCAGTAGAGCGCGACCATGCGATCCAGGGTCCTGGATTCGCGCTGGAGACGGCGTTGGGCGGAGAACATGCCGCTAGGCTAGGGCCCCGGGACGGGCGGCGGCATAGCGGTTTTCCAAGGTCACGGCCGGCCGGATCGAGCGTTACGGCAGGGTGACGGTTGCCGTCTGGTTGGCGAGCACGGTCACGTCCTTCTTCGACCACTTCATGGTCTGGAAGCCTGGCGGGTTGGCCGCGGGCGGCGTCGCGGCGAGGGCCGTCGGGTCGTACTCGCTGAGCGCCGCACTGGCGTCGACGTCGTAGTTGCAGGTCGCCGCCAGCGTGTAGGCCGCAGCCTCGACGAACGGCACCGTATAGGACACGGTGGTGGTCACGCCGTCGTTGGGCAGCATGCGGTAGATGACCGGGTCGTTGCCGTCGGTCGTGATGCCGTCCATGTCGTCGGGCGTGGCGCCCAGGCCGTTGAACAGGTACAGGCCCGGCTTGCACGCGGCGAGCGTCGTGCCCTGGGCCGTGGCGAGATCCGTGAGGTTGATGGTGCCCGCGACCGTGCCGACCTTGAGCTCATCCATCAGGCGCAGCGTGGGGCGCAGGAACCAGTTGGGCGCCTGGCCCGGGGGCGCATGCACCGACTTGCGCAGGTCGAAGTCGATGACCAGGCGCGTGATGGCGCCCTGCGCGACGTTGAACGCGTGCTGGAGCTTGAGGCCGGTTTCCGAGCCGCTCGGAATGTAGAGGGGATACCTGTTGCCGTCCATCATCTGGATGTAGGAGCCGCTCTGCAGGTTCTGCTCGGCTGTGATCAGCAGGCGCATCCACTGGTAGGCGCCGGCCTCGACGGCCGTGCCGTCGAGCAGGCTGACCGTGCGGCCGTCCTGCAGCGGCAGAAGGTCGATCTCGCGCGGTGCGGGCAGGGTGATCATCACGCGGGTGCCGTCGGCTCGCTGCAGTTCAACGCCCGTGAAGACCACGACGACCTTGGCGGCGTTGTCGATCGGGCTGTCCGTGAGTTTCAGGGAGAGGGTGCCGGTGGTGGGCGCCTTGGTGTCGCTGCCACTTCCGCCACAGGCGGCCAGCACAGTGGCCATGCAGGCCAGCACCAGGGTGCGGCCGAGGCGGGTGAATGCGTGTTGCATGAAGTGAGGCTTCCCAGCGTAGGTATTAGTCTTCTCCCAAAACCCGTTCCGTGTCCAAGAGGCGCGAGCCACGAGGGTTCACGTGGTATTAGGATGCGCCAACCACGGGCAGGTTCAATTGCAGGCTGTCGCAGCCTGCAGACAACCAGACGCATTCTTCATTGGACATAATCCATGACATTTCATCGACTTGGCAAAATCCACGCGGCGGCTGTCACGGTGGCTCTCGCTGGCCTGATGCAGGGCGGAATCGCGTCCGCGCAGGCACCCGCGGCGCGCACGATGGCGGAGATCCTGGCGGCCAGCCAGCCGTCCGACTGGCGGCCGCTGGATCCCGAGAACACCGTCTACCTCGAACTGGCTTCGGGGCGGGTGGTCATCGAACTCGCGCCCGCCTTCGCGCCGCGCCACGTCGCCAACCTCAGGGCGCTGGCGCGTTCCGGATACTTCGACGGCCTCGCGGTCATGCGCGTGCAGGAGAACTACGTCGTCCAGTGGGGTGATGCCGAGGGCAAGCGCCCGGTGAAGGGAGCGGCGCGTAGCCTGCCCGCCGAATTCACGGTCGCATGGACGCCGGCGATTCCTTTCACCCGGCTGCCGGACGTGGACGGCTATGCCCCGGAGGTCGGCGTCTCGGCATCGCTGCCGGCGGCCCGCGATCCGAAGGCGGGCCGGACCTGGCTCGCGCACTGCTACGGCATGGTCGGTGCGGGTCGCGACGTCGACGTCGACAGCGGCGGCGGCACTGAACTGTATGTGGTCATCGGGCATGCGCCGCGCCACCTCGATCGCAATGTGACGCTGGTGGGGCGAGTGGTCAGCGGCATGGAACTGCTGACGACCCTGCCGCGCGGCACGGCCGCGATGGGCTTCTACGAAAAGCCTGAGCAACGCGTCCCGCTGGTCGGCATGAAGGTTGCGGCCGACCTGCCGCCCGCGCAGCGCTCCAGGCTCGAGGTCCTTCGCAGCGATACGCCGCTGTTCACCGAACTCGTCGAGTCGCGGCGCAACCGCCGTGACGACTGGTACAAGGTGCCGGCGGGGCACATCGAACTGTGCAACGTGCCCCTTCCGGTACGTCAAGCTGCGCCATGACCGTCAGCGACGCGCTCGCCGCGCCGCTGCGGCTGCCCTGCGGCGCGACCCTCCCGAACCGCCTCGCAAAGTCCGCGATGACCGAGGGTCTGGCCGACGAGTGGCTGCGGGCCACGGCAAGGCACGAGCGTCTCTATCGGCGCTGGAGCGAGGGCGGTGCGGCCCTGCACCTGACGGGCAACGTCATGATCGACCGGCGGGTGCTGGAGCGTCCCGGCAACGTCTGCCTCGACCCGA
>JADZCS010000049.1 GCA_020851435.1 Gammaproteobacteria bacterium
ACGGCGATCTGGCACATCGTCGAGATCTGGGCCGACGACAAGTCCGAGGAGCGCTGGCTCTACACCGAGAGCTGGATCAAGGACACGCCGCAGCCCTACATCCAGCGCATCTCGCGCGTCGTGGCCAATCCCGACGGCACGATCACGACGCAGCGCTTCACCATCCCCGAGCCGGCGCGTTTCGTCGGCGCCTGGCAGGATCCCGCGAAACTGGCGGCGCTCAAGCCCGCCGAGCTCACGGCGATCCCCGGTTGCGACACGATGGTCGTGCGCGCCGGCAAGGACCGCTTCGAGGGCGGCACGGCCGGGACTGGTTGCCGCAATCGCTACAAGAACGCCGATTACGCGATCTCCAGGATCACGCTCGGGCCCGACGGCATGAGCAACTGGGACCGCGGCTTCCGCGAGAACGGCGAGCAGGTCTGGGGCCCGGTCGCCGGCGGCTACCGCTTCCGCCGCGCCGACGCACCGGCCGGCTGCAACGCCCCCGTGCGCATGCTCGTCTACGGCGAGGTCCAGGACCGCGCCGGCTTCCTGCGCTACGTGAAGGCGATCCGCGATTCCGGGCTGTACGAGCGCACCGGCGGTTACTACGAGGCCATGACGCCCGCCCTCGAGGTGTTCGAGGGTTCCCCGCCGCCGACCCGCGGCGTCGTGATCTCGCGCTTCCCCTGCATCGAAGCCGCGCGCTCGTTCTGGAATTCGCCCGAGTACCGCGAGATCGTCAAGCTCCGCGCCGGCATCGCGACTTTCGAGGTCCTCGTGCTGCCGGTGCCGCCGTTGCCGCGGTATGTCGCTGACTGATCCCGGTGGGACGAGAGGGGGCCGGGCTCAGACGGGCGGAACCCGATTCGCCCGGCCCCCTCTCGTCCCACCGGGACCAGTCAGCCGGCCGCGCCAGCGTCGAAACGGCTATCGCCCTCTTCATCCGGTGCGTGTGAGCCGGGCGTCCGTCAGCCTCGTACCGCAACGGACGATGAGGCGACCGCCGCTTCCATGGCGTCGAGCAACGCATCAAGGTTGAACGGCTTGGTGATGAAGCCGGCAAACCCGAGCTCGCCCGCTTCGCGCTGGTCTTCGGGCATCGCGTTGCCCGTCACCATGAGGCAGGGGATGTCCCTGATCGCCGCATCGCGATTGAGTTCACGCTTGACGTCGTAGCCGGACATATCGGGCAGCTGCATGTCGAGCAGCAGCAGGTCGAAGGGCGCTGCGCGCGCGGCGGCGATGCCTTCGGCGCCGTTCACGGCGGTGATCAGTTCCCAGCCGCCGGTGCGCTTGAGCAGGGCCTGCATCAGCGCGATGTTCGAGAACATGTCCTCGATGTACAGCACGCGACGCGCGGGACCTTCGTGCCTGGGGCGCGCGCGCGTGGACGCACGTGCGGTGCGACAGGGGGCAGGCAGCGCTGCGCCTGATGCCACTGGCAGCCCGATGCTGAAGGTCGAACCGGCGTCGGGCTCGCTCTCGACCTCGATGCGGCCACCCATCGCGAGCACGAGCTGGCGCGTGATCAGCAGGCCGATGCCGGTTCCCGAGACGTTGCTGCGCTCCGCGCCAAGCCGGTTGAAGGGCTCGAAGAGGTGCGCGAGCTGGGCCGTCGTCAGGCCCTGGCCGGTGTCGGTGACGTCGAGCCAGCTCAGGCCGTCGGCCTGGCGCGTCCGCAGTTCGATGCGCCCGCCGTCGCGGTTGTACTTCACCGCGTTGCTGAGCAGGTTGGTGATCACCTGCCGCAGGCGCGTCGCGTCCGCGCGAACGCATGCCGCGGCGTCGATGACGACATCGAACTTGAGGGAGTGCTCCTGGGCCGCGGTCTCGACGATGGGCAGGCAGGCCTGGACGATCTCGGCCAGTGCCAGGTCTTCGGGCTGCAGCTCGAGGGAGCCGCTCTCGATGCGCGTGATCGACAGCACGTCGTTGATGAGTTCCAGCAGGTGCCAGCCTGCGACCTGGATGGTCTGCAGGCGCTGCGCCTGGGTGTCGCGATCGTTCGCGTCGAGATCCTGTTCCATGAGCCGCGCGAAGCCCAGCATCGCGCTGAGCGGCGTGCGCAGCTCGTGGCTCATGCGGGCCAGGAAATCGGTCTTGGCGCGGCTGGCGGCTTCCGCGACCTCTTTTTCGACGCGAGACTTTTCGGCTGCGACTTCGGCCGTGATGTCCCTGGTGACGGACACCGCACCGGCCACCTTGGTGCCGACCATGAGTGGAACGCCGTGCGATTCGACCGGGACGCGCTGGCCATCGCGGCGGATCAGCGTGAAGCGCAGATGGCCGGACTCGCCGCCGAGGACTTTCTTCCTCAGCGCCTCCACCGCGGCGTGGTCTTCAGGTGCAATCAGTTCCTGCGCGAGGATTCCGTCGCCTTCCCGCTGCGACAGGCTCGGCAGGCCGAACAGCTCGAGGCCCGCGGCGTTGATGCGCAGGATGCGGCCGGCGAGATCCCTGAGCACCACGGCGGCCGGCTGGGCGTGAAAGATCGCCTGCTGGATTTCCTCGCTGCGCTTCAGTTCTTCCTCGGCGACCCTGCGCTCGGTGATGTCGATGCAGGTGCCGATGTAGCCGGCGAACCGGCCCTGTTCATCGAATACCGGCGAGCCGTCCTCCTGCATCCAGCGGTACACGCCGTCCGCGCGCCGCAGCCGGAACTCGACGCAAAACGGCGCGTGGC
The DNA here is from genome assembly GCA_020851435.1 of Gammaproteobacteria bacterium. Lineage (GTDB taxonomy): Bacteria > Pseudomonadota > Gammaproteobacteria > Steroidobacterales > Steroidobacteraceae > JADZCS01. Next base: position 2,669 of record JADZCS010000049.1, read on the forward strand.
GCGACACTGCGTCCTTCCAGACCGGCTGGCAGCGCGCCTGGTCCTCTTCCGGGACGCATTCCAGCCAGCCGTCGCCGAGTTCGTCTTCCAGCCTGCGCCCAGTGAAGCGCAGCCAGGATTCGTTGTAGAAGGTGGTGCGGTCGTTGGCATCGGAGCGCCAGATCAGCGCCGACACACCGTTGGCGAGCGAGCGGTACAGCTGCTCGCGCGCCTCGAGCGCCTGCTGCGCCTGCTTGACCCGGGTGAGGTCGCGCCAGGCGCACAGCAGCACCCTGCGGCCATCGATCTCGTAGGGCGCTATCGTCGTGTCGACCCAGATCTCCGTGCCGTCGGCGCGCAGGTGCACGGCCTCGAAGTGCAGGCTTTCACCCCTGCCCACGGCCTCGACGATTTGCCGCGTCTTGGCCTCGGTCTCCACGCCGTCAGGCTGGAGTCGCGGCGAGATGTCACGGATGGTCCGTCCCACCAGGGTCGACGGATCGCTGTAACCGAGCAGGCTTGCCGCAGCCGCGTTGACGTCGATGAACCGCCCTTCGGCGAAGAGCATCATCGGCTGCGGCCAGTTGGCGATGATCGAGTTCAAGGCACGAATCTCACCGCGTCAGCCGACCGCGACACGCACCTCGCCGGCCTCGACCTTTACCTTGTAGGTCTTCAGCGCCTTCTCGCCGCGCACCACGTTGAGCAGCTGGATGCCGGGCGGGAAGTTGGCCCAGTCGAGGACCTCGCCCGTGCGCACGTCGAAGCGCGCGCGGTGGAACGGGCACTGGATCTTGCAGCCGTCGACGAGCTTGCCCTTGGCCAGCGGCGCGAACACGTGCGTGCAGCTCGACTGGGTGGCGTAGAAGCCGTCCTCGAGGTGATAGACGACGACTTTCTCGTCGCCGGCCGTGAAGCCCTTGAGCTGTCCCACCGGGATGTCTTTGACCTTGCAGACGGTATGCCATGCCATGGGAGTGCTCCTTGCGAGACAGTGAATGGATCGCTTCAGGTATCGATATTATCAGTTTTGCCATCAAGCCCGGGCAGCGGCGGTCATCCTGGGGTATACTGCGCGTTCACATGGACCGCCGTCCGGTCGGTCCCCATCCCTCGCGGCTGAATCCGCTGGAAGCTATTCCGGCAATCACCCCGATAGCGACTGCAAGCCTCTCACTGGACCCGGGGTTCGCCCCTGGAGGCTGGTCGAGGCTTCTCCATGTCTTTTGATTCCCTCGGGCTCCTGCCCGAACTGACCCGTGCCATTGCCGATGCCGGCTATACCGTGCCGACGCCCGTGCAGGCGCGCGCCATCCCTGAAATCCTGGCCGGACGCGACATGCTCGCCGGCGCCCAGACGGGCACCGGCAAGACCGCCGGCTTCACGCTGCCGCTGCTGCAACGGCTGCACCTGTATCCCGCCGCCACAACGCGCCGCAATGCGCCGCGCGCACTCGTGATCGTGCCGACCCGCGAGCTCGCCGCCCAGGTCGCCGAGAGCGTCAAGACCTACGGCAAGTACCTGAACTTCCGCTGCGCCGTGGTGTTCGGCGGCGTCAGCATCAACCCGCAGATCAGCGAGCTGCGCCGCGGCGTTGAAATCCTGGTCGCCACGCCGGGTCGCCTGCTCGACCACGCAGGCCAGGGCACCGTCGACCTGTCGCAGGTCGAGATCCTGGTGCTCGACGAGGCCGACCGCATGCTCGACATGGGCTTCATCCCCGACATCAAGCGCATATTGAGGCTGCTGCCTGCCAAGCGGCAGAACCTGCTGTTCTCGGCCACCTACAGCGACGACATCCGCCGCCTGGCGTCGGGCCTGCTGCGCGATCCCGCCGAGGTCGAGGTTGCGCGCCGCAACACCGCGGTCGAGAGCGTCGAGCAGCAGGCCTTCATGATCGCCAAGGAGTCGAAGCGCGCGCTGCTGTCGCACCTGATCCGCGAGGGCGCCTGGCAGCAGGTGCTGATCTTCATGCGCACCAAGCACGGCGCCAACCGGCTCGCCACGCAGCTCGAGTCCGACGGCATCCCGTCGCTGCCGATTCACGGCAACAAGAGCCAGAACGCGCGCACGAAGGCGCTGGCGGACTTCAAGGCCGGCAAGATCATCGCGCTGGTGGCCACCGAAGTCGCTGCCCGCGGACTCGACATCAAGGAGTTGCCGCACGTCGTCAACTACGAGCTGCCGAACGTGCCAGAGGACTACGTGCACCGCATCGGTCGCACGGGCCGGGCGGGATCGTCGGGCATCGCGGTGTCGCTGGTGGCGCCGGACGAGCAAGGCCTGCTGCGCGACATCGAGCGCGTGATCAACCGCCAGGTGCCGCGCATGCCGCTGCCCGCGGTGTCCATGCCGCAGTCGGCGCCAGGCAATGCGCGCGACGTGCAGGATGACGGCGAAGCGGACAGCTTCGACTGGCGCGCCCATGCGCCGGCACCCGGCCGCAGCGGCCAGGGCCAGGGTGCGCCGCGGCGTGGCGGGGGCGGCGGAAGCCGTCCGCCGGCGCGCGGCGGCAGCCACGCGCCCCGCAGCGGCGGCGGTGGTGGCGGGCAGGGCGGCGGCCAGCGCCGCTCACCCCTGCCGGCGCGTGACCATGCCCAGACCGCTGCCGGAGGCGGCGGGCGGTCGCCTTCGGGCGGCGCCGGTTCACGGCCGGCTGCCGGGGGTGGCGCCCGGCGCGGGCGCAGTGGTCCGGGAGGCCGTGGAGGCTCGGGCGGCGGCGGCGGTGGCGCCCCCCGGGGCGGTGGTTCCGGGGGCGGATCAGGCGGCGCCGCGGGCGGCGGCGGCTGGCAGTCCGGCCGCCTGCGCTAGGCCGTCGAGGGTCAAATAAAGGGGGCGCCGGCGGCCAGCCTGCGCCCCTTTTTCACGCCCCGGGTCGGTCGGATGTTGCATCGCGGTATCAGGCGCGTGACAACAAAGCGCGCCAGTGCCCACATTTTACTGGCTTTTTTTCCGCGATCTGCTATACACTCCGCTGCGGTTCGAGTTGCTTGCTTCGTGTGTTCCTGGTCCGCGCCGTCTGGCGCAACAAGACCAGCTCCGCCCTGCGATGCGATCCCGATCCTAGGAGCCGTCCGGCTCCCGCAGATTTCCGCGTTCGCGCGGCGTTGGCGGGATGATTGCAGGCGGTGATGTTGGTGACCTCGCGGTGCGTGCCCCAGGGCCGCAACCCGGGTCTTTCGAGAGTGAAATTCACATGAAGATTTATGTTGGCAACCTTCCGTTTTCGGCCGATGAGGCCCAGGTCCGTGATCTGTTCGCGCAGCACGGCCAGGTCGACAAGGCTACCCTGATCAACGATCGCGAGACGGGTCGTCCCCGCGGCTTCGGCTTCGTCGAAATGCCGTCGGCTGACGCTGCTCGCGCGATCGCCGCGCTGAACGGCTACCAGATGGGCGGCCGTGCCCTGCGCGTCAACGAGGCGCAGGAGCGCACCGGCGGCGGCGGCGGCGGCGGCGGCGGCAGCCGTGGCGGCTTCGGCGGCGGCGGTGGTGGTGGCGATCGCGGTGGCGATCGCGGCCCGCGCCGCTGGTAAGCGACCCCCAAGGTCGTTGCGGGTCTCCGTGACCCGCACAGAACGGGCGCCGCAAGGCGCCCGTTTCGTTTTGCGGCATACAATCACGTCGCCCGTCAGGGCAACATCGCTCCCTCCGCGCAAACGCGCACCGAAACGGTCACATGGAACGCTTCATCGAAAAGCTCCTGTTCGCGTCCCGCTGGCTGCTGGCCCCGGTCTATATCGGGCTGTCGCTGGGACTCATCGCGCTCGGCCTTAAGTTCTTCCAGGAAGCATTCCACGTCATCTCGGTCGTGTTCACGAGCAGCGAGGCGGACCTGGTGCTGACGCTGCTCGCGATGATCGACCTCGCGCTGGTCGGCAGCCTCATCGTGATGGTGATGTTCTCCGGCTACGAGAACTTCATTTCGCGCATCGACGCCGAGGGCACCGAGACGCTGGGCTGGCTCGGCAAGCTGGATGCCGGCACCCTGAAGCTCAAGGTCGCCGCCTCGATCGTCGCGATTTCCTCTATCCACCTGCTGCGCGTCTTCATGGACGCGCAGAAGATCCCGAACGACAAGATCATGTGGTTCGTCGTGCTGCACCTCACGTTCGTCGTGTCCGCGGTGCTGCTCGGCGTGCTCGACAGGATTGCGTTCTCCTCGCACCGCGAACACTGACGGAGTCACCCGATGCCCAGCATCCGCCCGCTATCCCTGGTCCTGGCCTCGTTCGCGCTGGTTGCCTGCGGCCAGAAGGACGCAGACACCTCGACGGCGCCCACGGCCGACGCCGGCCCGCCGGCGCCGCAGTACGTCGCGACGCTCGACGTCTGCGCTACTTTCCCGCTCGCCACGGTCGAGGCTGCGATCGGCAAGGTCAGGAAGTCCAGGCCGCTGTCTTCGTCGGGCTCACAGGGTGCGAGCCCGTATTCGGGCGGATGCCACTGGATCGCCGAGAAGATGAAGAACGTCCGCGTGGAAATCGGCAACGAGGCGTCCCTGGGCGCGGCCAAGACCACCGCCCGGGCGGTCGTCGACGGTGCGACCACGGGCCCGATGCAGGGTTCGCAGCCGCTCGCCGGCCTCGGCGAGGCCGCGATGATCCGCGAGGACGGCCCGGTGGTGATGATCGTCGCCGCCGCGGGCAACAAGGCCGTGCAGGTGATCAGCGGCGACATCGGCCGCGACGCGACGATCTCGATCGCGCGCGCCGCGCTCGAGTAGCACGCAACCGGCGCTACTCGCGCCAGTAGACGGCCTTGTCGGGCAGCACCCAGCGCACGCCGCCGCGCGGGTCGCTGCGGTCCCCGGCGTAGCGGGGGATCAGGTGCATGTGCAGGTGGGGCACGGTCTGCCCCGCCGCCGTGCCGTCGTTGATGCCGATGTTGTAGCCGTCGGGATGGTATTCAGCGTCCAGCGCCGTCCTGGACTTCGCCAGCAGTTCGAGCAGCGCGTGCTGCTCGTGCGCATTCGCCTCGAACCACGAGCGGATGTGGCGCTTCGGGATGATCAGCGTATGTCCCTCGGACACCGGGTACGCGTCGCGGACGACGATGGCAACCGGGCACGACAGGACGATGCGCGCCTCATCCATGTGGCAGAACAGGCAGGCGTGTCCCATGGCAGCGCAGCATACGCCGGCCCCGCTGGGGCGGCTTCCGCAAACACCCCAAAAGGCATACGCAGTTGCGGCAGCGGCCGCGCTCGCGGAGGATGTCGCCCTTCATCCGAGGAGGCGCCATGTACACGCTCTATTACGCACCGGGTTCCGCGAGCCTGGCCGTCCACTGGCTGCTCATCGATCTGGGCGTGCCGTTCGAGCTCCGCAGCCTGGACCTGCAGGCGGGCGAGCAGAAGCGTGCCGAGTACCTCGCCCTGAACCCGAACGGTGTCGTGCCGACGCTCGTGATCGAGGGTACGCCGGCCTACGAGTGCGCGGCGCTGCTCATGATCCTTGCCGACCGCCATCCCGACGCGCACCTGGTGCCCGCGCCGGGCGCGCCGGCACGGCTCGCCTACTACCAGTGGATGGTGCACCTGGCCAACACGCTGCAGCCGGCCTTCCGCCAGTGGTTCTACCCGCAGGAAGCGGCCGGGGAGGCCAGTGCGGAAGCCGCCAGGGAATCGGCGCGGCAGCGCATCGAGTCGGCCTGGGATCGCGTCGATGCCGAGCTGGCCGTGCGCGGGCCCTGGATTGCCGGCGGCGTGTTCAGCGCTGCGGACTTCCTCGCGACCATGCTGATGCGCTGGTCGCGCAACATGCCCAGGCCGGCGACCGAATGGCCGGCGATCCGCGAGTACGTCGCGCGCATGAAGGAACGGCCCTCGTTCGCCGAGCTGTACCGGCGCGAGGGCCTGACGGACTGGACCTGAGCGGCCCTGCGGGAGCGGGCCTGGCTCAGGAAGCCGCGCCCGTTTCCATCTGCGACTGGCAGTAGTTCTGGATGCCGACGCGGCCGATGAGCTCGAGCTGGGTCTCGAGGAAGTCGATGTGCTCTTCCTCGGATTCGAGGATGTCCTCGAGCAGTTCGCGGCTGCCGTAGTCGCCCACGGTCTCGCAGTGCGCGATGGCGGCCTTCAGGTCCGGATGCGCGATGTTCTCGAGCTTGAGGTCGCACTCGAGGACTTCGCGGACGTCCTCGCCGATCATGAGCTTGCCGAGCTGCTGCAGGTTGGGCAGCCCCTCGAGGAACAGGATCCGCTCGATCAGCTTGTCGGCGTGCTTCATCTCGTCGATGGACTCGTGGTGCTCGTGCGCCGCGAGCCGCGCGAGCCCCCAGTTCTTCAGCATCCGCGAATGCAGGAAGTACTGGTTGATGGCCGTGAGTTCGTTGAACAGGATCTTGTTCAGGTGCGCAATGACCTGTGCGTCGCCCTTCATCGCGTGCGTTCTCCGTGATCGCGGTGGGCGGGGCAGTGCCCCGCGAAGTCACGCAGCCTGAGGGGCCGCGCCGGCGGAATCAAGCGCCTCGTGCAGCACGCCTCGGGCGAAGGGCTCGCAGCTGCGGCAGCAGGTGGCGACGCCGGTCGCGGCCTGCAGCTCCTCGAAGGAGCGCGCCCCCTCGGCCACCGCCTGGTGCAGGCGCCGGTCAGAGATTCCCTTGCACAGACACACGTACATGGTCGAGCCCCGGTTGAGGTTCCTGAACGGAATCCTAGCCAACCCGAGTCTGGATGTAAATGATTCTCATCTGCGGTAAGTGCTTACGGGGGCCTCACGGCCAGAAGGCCGCGACCCGCTGGACCACCCAGAACGCCGATACCGATCCGACCACGTAGGCGATCGGGGTACGGATCATCGCCTCGGTATGCCAGGGCCCTCGGTCCGCCACGCCATCCTTGCGCAGCAGACGCGAGGCAAGGCTGAGCGCGATCACGACCGCGGCGATGAACAGCAGTTGCCCGCCCTCGACGCCGACGTTGAAGAACAGCAGGGCCAGCGGGATGTCGCGGTCGGGCAGGCCGATCTCGCGCAGTGCACCGGCAAAGCCAAGCCCGTGCAGCAGGCCGAACACGAAGGCCACGAACCAGGGCGCGCGCGCGGCCAGTCCCGGGCGTCCACGCGCCCCCTGCAGCACCTCGCCGGCGACGAACATCACCGACAGCGCGATCGCGGCCTCCACGGGGGCCTGTGCGACGCGCAGGTAACCGAGCGTGGCCGCCGCGAGCGTGATGCTGTGCGCGACCGTGAACGCGGTGACGGTGGCGATCAG
>JADZCS010000050.1 GCA_020851435.1 Gammaproteobacteria bacterium
CCAGCGGCAGGTTGAAGGGCTTGATCAGGCTCGCCTCGAAAGTCGCGGCGCCCGACATGAACGGCACCCTGGCCTGTCGCCCCTGCGCGAACACCCGCGCGGGATCGTCCACGATCAGCCGGCCGTCAACCACCGGCTGCATGGAGAAATCCTTTTTCGGATACGACAGCACCTGTGCCGTCGTGAGCGCGCGCAGCCGCGCGGCCGTCTCGGCGTCCTCAGGGACGTTCAGGTACCTGGCGAAGTCGCGGCCGTCGTCCTCGAGCGAAGGCACCCGACCGACCTTGACGTCCAGCCGGCGCTCGCCCTCGGGCACGATCGAGCCGCTCTGGGCGATCGCCTTCGCAAACAGTCCTTGTGCCGACGGCGCGCTCATCAGGAAATCCACCGAAACGCCACCGGCCGAACAGCCGAAGATCGTCACGTTGCGCGGATCGCCGCCGAACTGGTGGATGTTCCGCTGGACCCACTCGAGCGCAGCCACCTGGTCCATCAGCGCGTAGTTGCCGCGAGGCTCGTCGAGTTGCGAAGCCGCGAGCGCGGGATGCGCGAAGCGGCCGAATCGGTCGAGGCGGTAGTTGATAGCCACCAGCACCACGCCTTCCTTCGTGAGCGCGGCGCCATCGAACGCAGGGTCCATCGCACTGCCCCACCGGAAACTGCCGCCGTGAATCCACACCATCACGGGCATGCCGCGCTTCGCACGACGCTTGTCCGGTGCGAAAACGTTCAGATACAGGCAGTCTTCCGACATTCCCCGGGGGAAATTCGCAGCACCCGGCGTCAGGTCCTGCGCACACGCGGAAGCCGGTTGCGAGGCATCGCGAATGCCCGACCATGCGGCCGGGCGCTGCGGCGCACGCCAGCGCAATTCACCGACGGGCGGTGCCGCGAACGGCAAGCCGTAGAAAACCTGCATGCCATCGCGCGCGATGCCAGCCACTTCCCCCTGCTCGGTGCGCACGACGGAGCGTTCTGCCGCGTCGGCTGCACCGATCGCGAGGGTCGCCGCCAATATCAAGAGGATAATTCTCACTCGAGCTCCAGTACCGAGCCACTGACGAGGCTCACTCCCACTCGATCGTGGCTGGCGGCTTGCCCTTGATATCGTACACCACGCGCGACACGCCCTTAACCTCGTTGACGATGCGGCGCGAACAGACGTCGAGCAGATCGTAAGGCAGGTGCGCCCAGTGGGCCGTCATGAAGTCCGCGCGCGGTAAGCGGCGGCTGACGAGGTCCTGCTCCTCGATCTCCGGCCGCGCTGCGCCTTGCGTCAGGCCGGTGGCGAGGAAGATGCGAAAGCCCTGCCGCATGGTGCCGTAGCCTTAGTAGAGGTGGCCGGCATCCGGCCCGCCCCACATGCCCTTGCGGAATTCCCAGAAGCGCGCGCCCACGGGGTAGCGGTACTGCTGCATCAGGGTGATGGCGCCGTCCGCGTGCACCGGCACCACGACGACTGAAGTCGTCCTTCTCGATCAAGCCGTAGATGCCGGCGGAGCCGTCGCGCCGCCGCCAACCCCGGCCCGGCCGCTTCAGACTCCGGCAACGGTCAGTTCCGTCGCCCGGATTACCGCACACAGACCGCGGTCGCTTCCCGAGCGCGACCAAAGCACGCGCACTCGCGCACTCCCCTTGACAGAAATTGGCGTTTGGACGTCCTATCCTTGCCGCGCGTCTCAGCGTGTCAGTTCGTACGCGCAGAGCGTGGCCCCCGAGGCCAGGTTCATCGATTCGATGGCGCCGCAGCCCGGCACGGTGAATGCGTGCGCGCGCAGTCGTGCGGAGGCGTCCGGCGGCAGGCCGCGCGTTTCGTTGCCGAATTCGTGCAGCGCGGCGGGGTTCGCTGATTCGTTCATGCTTGCACTCCTGGTGACAGTTTCAGTGACACAAGGGGTGGAAATACCGGGTTTTCTAGCCCCTGACGGCACGTCCAGCGGCGCGCAAAAGATTGATTTGTATTGAGTTTGTTTGCGCGGGTAAGTGCGGGGGCATTCTTGAAATCCCCTGAGGCAACTCGTGTGGGTTCGAGTCCCACCCCGGGCACCATCCTGCATCGATCGGCGCCTCAGCGGTCGTTGCGGTCCGGTGGTTGGACGGCAGGCTCTGCCGGCGCGATCGGTGGGCTGGGATCCGGGCCAGAAAGGCCGGGAGCAGCGGGCCCACCAGGGCCATCCACTCCCCCTATCGACAGAGGCGGCGTCAATTCCGGGAAGTGTTGCACTTCCAGCTCTCGCGTCCGCTTCTCGAGCTGCGGCGCTTCCATGTCCGTGAGCAGTTCCCGGTAGACCTGCTGCTGACCCGCGCCAGCGCCGCGCGCATCAGCGTAGCGCTGCACCTGCGGGTCGATGATCTCGCGGTGCGCCTCTGCTTGGCAGATGTCGTGCGCCGCGGCGTAGCGCGTGTCGTTGACCTGGCGGGCCTGGTCGTCCGTGCGCTCGGGCAGGCCGGCACGCTCGGCGTCCTGCCCGGCAAACGCGGCGCGCGTGCGCTCGACCTCCGCGGTGAACTCCTGCCTCCAGAAGTCCTGGAGGGCAGCGCCGTCGAGCGCCAGCGCCTGCACTTGCGCGCCGGCGTCGACGCGTTGCTGGTGGTTCTGTTGCTGCAGCTGCTGGACCTCCTCCAGCTGCTGGCCATGTTGGTGGTTGCTCATTGCGGCCGCGGCGGCCGGCTCGAGGGCGCGGCGCTCGGCCTGCTCCTGGTACGCCGTACGCGCGCTGTCGATGGCATCCTTGCCGACGGCCACCAGCAGGGCGCCGGCGAGCACGGGGTCCAGCGTCGGCTCTGGCTTGGCGATATAGCTGGGCGTGTCCTGCATGCCGACCAGGGTGTGCTCGGTCGGCGTCTCGCCCTCCTTCACCATCGACGTGACGGCGTCCATCTTCGGCGTCTCCGACGTCTCCGGCGTCCCCAACCCATCGGGCGGCGCCTGCTCGGGCGGACGGTCTCCCACGGCCGGCACGAGGCTGCGCTCGTAATCGGCGCGCAGCTTTTCTACCAACGCAACGCCGTTCTCGCACATTTGCAGCTGCGCCTCCGCCGGCGGGATACGCTCCTGCACGTCAGCCAGCCGCGTGCGGGCCATGTCGTGCAGGTCCACCTGCGTGGACGTCGCCAGCGTGTCCTGCAGCGTGTCGCGCTCGAGGTACAGCTTGCCCACCTCGTGCCGCGCTTCGTCGCGCTGGGCATTTGCCTTGGCGACGAGCCGGTCCCAGTCACTGGCCATGGTTCATCTTCCGGGCCATGGCCGCGTCAGCGTGGGCGTAGCGCTTGCGCACCTTGGCCGGCTTGGTGCCGACGCCCATCACCACCTGCAGGTCGCGGAACTCCTGGCCGGCCAGCTGCGCCGGCTCCACCACGAACTCCGCAGCGCCGGATTGCTGCTTGTCCTTGCCGCCATGCTCCTCGCCCTTGCGGTAGCCGATCTGCTCGGCCAGCATCTTGGCGGTGCCATCCTGCAGGCTCGGGTTCATGAAGGTCCGCACCGCACAGCTGCCCATCATGCCGTCCGCGTTCGGGTAGGCCGTGCGCATCTGCCCGATGCTCTGCGTGAACATCCACAGCTTGATGCCGTAGCCACGGCCCACTTCCAGCGCCTCCTCCACCGGCGGCATCTGCTTCAGGCGCGGCAGCTCGTCCAGCACGAACAGGATCGGCGGCGTACCGCGCGGCGGCACCTTGGTGGAGGTCAGCGCGCGGATGTGCACGGCGATGACCACGCGCAGCAATGAGAGGTAGGCGTCGATCTCGTTCGGCTTGACGCAGACGTAGATGGTCGGGTTCTTGCCGCTGCGCAGGTCGAGCGGGTCCCAGTCGGAGCGCCGCGTCACGTGCGCGATGCGGTCGCCCACCCAGGCGCCAAGGCTGGCCTTCGCCGTCTGCAGCGCGCCGTCCAGCGTCTTCGGGTCCATGTTGGCGAGGTTGCTGCCCTCGTCACGCAGCGTGGCGCTCTCGGGGTTCTTGCGCAGCCGGTCGACGAACTCCGCCCAGCCATTGCGGTTGACGAGGCTGAGCACCTTCGACATGGCGCGGTCTTCCGGGCGGTTCCAGAACACCACGTCAGCGATGATGGCAGTGAGCAACTCGCGGGCCTTGTCCTCCCAGAACGGCTCCTTGGCCACCGGGACGATCATCATGCTGGCAAGGAAGCGCGCGTCCTCCCAGAGGTAGAGCGTCTCGCTGCGCACCGCCGTCAACGGGTTGAAGCAGGCGCTGTGCTCGGGGTCCAGCGGGCTGAACTTGATTACCGGGCCGACGTTCGCCGCGCGCCAGGCGGCGGTGCCGTCGTGGATCTCGCCCTTGACGTCCAGCACCACCGCCGGCCCCGGCCAGCGCAGCAGGTTCGGGAAGACGTTGCACTGCGTCTTGCCCGAGCCCGGCGGGGCTACCGTCATCACCGAGCCGTCACCGGCGTACGCAACTTCGGTGTCGGTGCCATCCAGCGGGCCAAAAGTGAGCGTGTACTTGCTGTCGGAGGGGGCGAAGGCGGACCGCCGCAGTTCGCCGCTCGTCAGCCAGTAGGTACCGTCGACGAAGCGCTTCTGCATGTCGCGGTACAGCGCCTCGCCAGGCTCACGCTGCACCAGGCGCTGGATGGCGGCCAGCGCCTGCGCCTCGATGTCATTGCCCCCATTCTCCTCGGCGAAATTGGCCACGCTGGCCCGCGCCTTGTCGATGGCGCCGCGCGCGCCGGTGAACCGCCCGAGGAGCCCGAGGAACTGCCAGTCCGAGGGATCGGTCGTACCGCGGCCCCAGATGGCACTGAAGCGGAACCAGTGGAACTTCTCGTCGTTGATCAGCCCGCGGTTGAACGCGAGGTAGGCGAAACGCAGCGACTCCAGGTCGCCACGGCGGAATGACTTCAGGCTGCGCAACAGCGTGAAGCGCATCTTGTGGCCGCTGTTGCGGTTGACGCCGTGGTAGCTGAACGTGGTGTCCGGCTCGTCGAAGGCATCGATGATGGCGTGCTCTCGAGTTGCCGCGTCGCCACCGAAGACTGCCAGCGCCTCGCGGTTGCTGCGGCGGAGGACGAAGCGGCGCATGCGCGGGATCCGCCAGGCCAGCCAGGCGACGATCAGGCCAGGGATGAGCAGGCCGGACAACACGTTGGCCAGTCCCGCCATGAACCCGCCGCCGCCGTAGGCATTGGCCGCGGGTGATGTCTCTGTCGACGCCGACCCGCCGCTGAACAGCCCCTTGAAGCGGCTGAGGAGCCCGCCGGCCTCCTCCGCGCACACCTCGCGCACGTTTGGCGCCAACTGGCTGGCGCCGGTGGTGCCGGCGGGCAGCGTCAGCGCGTCGCGCCACACGGTGCCCACCTCGGCGAGCCGCGCCCCGTACCGCTGCTGGAAGCCCGCGTCGAAATAGCGGTCCAGCAACTCGCGTGCCGTGCCCGGCGACATGTAGAACATCTGGCATCGCGGGTACAGGTACTTCTCGCAGTCGTCGCCCTGGCAGTCAAGGTCCGTCTTTGACTGCTCGGCGCTACCCAGCTCCGCCACGCGGGTCCGGTAGTCGTTCATGAGCGCCACCTCGCGGGGGCTCCCCTGGTTGCGCATGACGCGGCCACCGGAAAGGCCATTCAGCGCACCGCCCAGCAGCGCCATTGCGGCGGTGGCGCGGGCCGCGCTCTCCCGCGAGGAGGAGCCGGCGAAATCACGGGTGACTTGTTCGGCGGTGGGGAAAGCGGCCAGGTAGTCAGAGTCGGCGCCATGTGCCGCCAGCGGCACCTGCACCAGGATCACGGACAACATGACGGCGAGCCGGGCACGACGTGCCGCGCGGATGGTTGGCATCTTGTTCAATCCCCTGGCCAGACGCCATCGAGTATGCAGCCGCAACCGGTGCTGCGCCACAAAGCGGGCTCGTGGGCGGCCCGCCCGCGTTATGTCCGGTCCCGCGCGGTGCTAGCCGGCGGCGCCCCGCTGGCGGTTGACCAGGCTCGCCGGCCCGCCACGGTCCTCCAGCGACTCGAACCAGAGGTCGCTCTCCCCGGCCTGGCCCTTGGCGAACTCAAGGGCGGCCACGGTGTGGGAAGGCGGCAGTTGCACCAGCCGTTCCCGGGCCCCCTCGCTGGCACGGTGGAGGGAAAACTGCTGCGCGTCGTCCTGCACCAGGATGTAGTCACCCGGCTTGATCGGTTCCATGGCTGAAGTGATGAGCGTGGCCGCGGCCGCCTGGCGGAGTTCATCGAGGCGCTGGCGCGCGGCCTCCGCCGGCAGCGGGGGTGGCGCCCCGGGCGTCGCGGGTCGCGGCGCGCTTGACGCCGCCGGCGTGGGCAAGCCAAGCGCGGCACTGGCGTCGGCCAGCAGCGCGGCGGCCGTGCCGCCATCCATGCCGGTGGCGAGGATGACGGACGAGTCGTCCTCGAGGTCGGCGTAGATCGCGGCCGCCGACGGCGACGCGGCGGTAGACCAGTCGCTGACCGACAGCGACCTGATCCGCGACCGGGGGAGCTCGGTGACCGCGCTTGCCGAGCCCATCTGGCGCGAAGACGTCGTGATTCCCGACGCTGCCGTGATGAACGAATACTCGGCACCGCCGCCACCCGCGTTGCGCGACGCCCAGTCCTTGACCCAGCGGTGCAAGTAGATGCCGCCGCCAATGGCAATGGCCCAGCGGATGAGCATCCCGAAGAAACCGCTCCCCGGCGAGCCGCTCCCGACCACGATGAGACCGAAGAACACGGCGGCGCCCAGTGGCGCCCAGCGCATCAAGGCCTGGTTGCCGGGTGGTGGCGCTACGGCATGCACCGTGTAGCGGATGCGACCCTGACCCAGTTCGACTCTGTCGTAGCGACTGCTCATGCGAGGTCCCTCGGTGCAAAGGCGGGGCGCCCGTGCGGGCTGGGCGTCCGGCCAGAATGTACCGTGAAGGCAGCTCGCCGCCTAGAGGTTCAGGTCCACCGCGATCGTCATCGCGCGGCCCATGCCGTCGATGCCGGACCCGTGGTCGCGGTAGGCGCGATCCAGCAGGTTGATGCCCATCAGCCGCATTTCCACGCCGTCGCGCGGCTGCCAGGTGAGCGTCGCATCCAGCACGGCGTAGCCGGCGGTGCCGGCCGGGTTGATGCGGTTGTCGCGCAGGTCGGTGGGGTCGAGGCGGTCCCGGTGGCCGGCGTCGTGACCGTGCCGTTGCGCTGCTCGCCGCGCGTGTAGTTGGCGTTGGCGAAGACCGCGAGTCGCGCGCCGGTGTAGCGGAACCCGGCCTCGACGCCGTGGTAGTTCGGGGGATAGGAAGTTCAAACCACCCGCCTATCCGAACCGGCTCGCCGAACGGACCTTATGTCGGGACCGAGCCTGTCGCCGCCGGCGTGCAGCGAGAAGCCCCCGCTCGTGGCCGCACCGTTCGGGTCGGCTTCCAGTCCCTGCAACTGCGATGGGACTGTCTGCAACGTGAACAGCTTCTGACCGGCCCTGGGGCCCACGGCGATGCGGTAGGTCATGGAGTGGCCGATCAGGTCATCCAGCGGGCCGACCTCAGTGAAGTCGGCAAGCCATGCGTTCTGCAGGTCGCGCTCGATCAGGCCCTGCTTCTCCAGGGCGCGACCGATGCGCTCTGCGATGTGTTCGACGAGGGTCTGAAGGTCCTGTGCGCCGGGTGCCGGCACATGCCGGAACACCGCCTGCCCGTCCTTGTCGAGCAAGTACACCCCATCCAGGAACAGCATGTGGAAGTGGATGTTCAGGTTCAGCGCTGAGCCGAAGCGCTGGATCAGCGTCACGGCGCCGGTGTGGCCGGTGGCGCGGGTGAGTCCGGCACGCTTCAGCAGGTAGCCCGAGATCACGCGATACACAACGCCCATTGACGCAGCGGACGCTCGGGCAGCACCTCATCCGCCAGCAGCGCCGCAGTCTCGGCCATGCGCCGCGCGCCGCAGGAAGGGCAGGATCCGCGCTTCTTGCAACTGAACGCAACGAGCTTCTCGGCGTGGCAGTCCTCGCAGCGCAGGCGCAGGAAGCCCTCTTCCAGGCGGCCGCAATTCAGGTACGCATCGAATTCCCTCTCGATGTAGTCCGGCAGTGGTCGGCCTGCTTCGGATCGAAGATCTCGAAACGCCGCATAATGCCCCTCCACCAGCTGATACAGCAGCGTGGCTTCCGGGCGATGGCGGGCGTAGCCCGCGGGATCGAGAAATGGCGGCGCGCGGGTCGGCCGCGCTCGGGTAGCGGCGGACACGGTCGGCGTCCCTGCAGCGGGCGGGGACGCAATAGACTATGGCGCGACAGGCTCAGGGCGACTCCCTAATCCTGGTGTCTTCGAGCGGAAAGGTCGGAACGAAACAGTTTGTGAATCCCGCGATTTCGTCACCGCAAGTGACTCTCGCCGACGAAAGACAAACCTCGAGTCGAGTTCAGCCCGCTTCTTCCCGAAATCCCCGGGCTGGATCAATCCGCGCTTCCGCGCATAGTGAAGCGCAGCGCCCCCTCACTCCCACTCGATCGTGGCTGGCGGCTTGCCGGTGATGTCGTACACGACGCGCGACACGCCCTTGACCTCGTTGACGATCCGGCGCGAGCAGACGTCGAGCAGCTCGTAAGGCAGGTGCGCCCAGTGGGCTGTCATGAAGTCCACGGTCTCGACCGCGCGCAGCGCGATCACCGGCTCGTGGCGCCGGCCGTCGCCGGTGACGCCGACGCTCTTCACCGGCAGGAACACCGCGAAGGCCTGGCTCGTCTTCTCGTACCAGCCGGCCTTGCGCAGTTCCTCGATGAAGATGTGATCGGCGAGGCTCAGCGTGATGGCCGCCGCGCGCGTGACCTCGCCCAGGATGCGCACGCCGAGACCCGGGCCCGGGAACGGATGCCTCTGCACCATCTCGGCCGGCAGGCCGAGTTCGACGCCGATGCGCCGCACCTCGTCCTTGAACAGTTCGCGCAGCGGCTCGACGAGCTTGAGCTTCATCGTCTCGGGCAGGCCGCCGACGTTGTGGTGGCTCTTGATGACGTGCGCCTTGCCGGTCTTGCTGCCGGCCGACTCGATCACGTCCGGGTAGATCGTGCCCTGCGCGAGGAAGCCCACATCCTCGATTTTCGAGGCCTCTTCGTCGAACACCTCGATGAACAGCCGGCCGATGATCTTGCGCTTGGCCTCAGGGTCGGAGACGCCGGCGAGCGCGGCAAAGAACCGATCAGCTGCGTCCACGCGGATGACCCGCACGCCCAGGTTGCGCGCGAACACGGCCATGACCTGGTCGCCTTCCTGGTGGCGCAGCAGGCCGTGGTCGACGAACACGCAGGTGAGCTGGTCGCCGATCGCCTTGTGGAGCAGCGCCGCGACCACGGACGAGTCCACGCCGCCCGACAGGCCCAGCAGCACCTTGCCGTCGCCGACCTGCGCGCGCACGCGCGCGATCGCGTCCTCGATGATGTTGCCGGCGTTCCAGCTGGCGTCGCAGCCGCAGATCTCGTGCAGGAAGCGCTCGTAAATACGAGTGCCCTGGCGGGTATGCGTGACCTCGGGGTGGAACTGCAACGCATAGAAGCGCCGCGCCTCGTCGGCCATGCCGGCGTTCGGCACGTCCGCCGTCGAGGCGATGGCCTTGAAACCCGCAGGCAGTTCGACGACGTGGTCGCCGTGACTCATCCACACGTCGAGCAGCCCATGGCCGTCGGCGTTGACGCGGTCCTCGATGTCCCGCAGCAGTGCGGAGTGACCGTGGGCCCGCACCTCGGCATAGCCGAACTCGTGCACGGCGCCTGGTTCGACCCGGCCGCCGAGCTGCGCCGCCATGGTCTGCATGCCGTAGCAGATGCCGAGCACCGGCACGCCGAGGCCGAACACGGCGGCGGGCGCGGCCGGCGCACCGGGCTGGGTCACGGACTCCGGCCCGCCGGAGAGGATCACGCCGCGCGCGCCGAAGCCGCGCACGAAGGCGTCGTCGACGTCCCAGGGGTGGATCTCGCAGTAGCTGCCGAGTTCGCGTACCCGCCGCGCGATCAGCTGCGTGTACTGCGAGCCGAAATCGAGGATCAGGACGCGGTGCGCGTGGATGTCGGCGCCGGCGGACTGCACTGGGTTCACCTCAGGAGACGCGGTAGTTGGGAGCTTCCTTCGTGATCGCCACGTCGTGGACGTGGCTTTCGCGCACCCCCGCGCCCGTGATGCGCACGAAATGCGGACGCGTGCGCATCTGCTCGATGTTGGCGCTGCCGGTGTAGCCCATGGCGGCGCGCAGGCCGCCCGCGAGCTGGTGGACGATCGCGACCAGGCTGC
>JADZCS010000051.1 GCA_020851435.1 Gammaproteobacteria bacterium
CAACTGTCGCAAAACGGCAACCCCCCGGATACTGGCGCCCGCCCCCGCGGAGTATCCTTGCCTTATGTCTCCCCCCCGCCACCCCGGCAAGGTCCTGCTGGTCGACGACGACCCGGGACTCCTGCGCCTGCTGACCATCCGCCTCAAGTCCGAGGGCTACGAGGTCGCCGCCTGCGAGAGCGCCGCCCAGGCCCTCTCCAGCACGTCGCGCTTCCACCCGGACGTGGTCATCACCGACCTGCGCATGGCGCAGATGGACGGCATCGGCCTGCTCAAGGAACTGCAGCGCCGCTATCCCGCGCTGCCCATCATCCTGATGACCGCCCACGGCACCATCCCCGACGCGGTCGAGGCCACCAAGGCCGGCGCCTTCGCCTTCCTGACCAAGCCCGTCGAGCGCGAGCAGCTCATCGAGCAACTCGCCAAGGCGCTGCAGATCTCCGGCAGCGCCCGCGCCGGCGACGAATGGCGCGAGGGCATCCAGACCAAGAGCCCGCTCATGGAGGACCGCCTCTCGCAGGCCCTGCGCGTGGCCGGCACCGATGCGCCCGTGCTGATCACCGGCCCGCGCGGCAGCGGCAAGTCCGTGCTCGCCGCCGCCATCCAGCGCGCCAGTGCGCGCCGCCACGACAAGTGGGTGCGCCTCGACTGCGCCACGCTCACCAGCGAAGCCGCGCTCAGCGACGCCCTCGCCGGCCGCGCCCCGCCCAGCGACGACGAGCCCGCCTCGAAGCGCCGCAGCCCCGGCGGCGGCACCCTGTATCTCGAGGCGCTCGACGCGCTGAGCCCGCCCCTGCAGGCCGTGCTCGTCCAGCACCTGTCCGCGACCGTCGACGCCGCCGCCGCCGAGACGCGCCCGCGGCTGCTCGCCTCGACGCACCGCGACCTCGCCCAGCTGAGCGCCGTCGACGGCTTCCGCGAAGACCTCTACTACCGCTTCGCCGCGCTGCAGATCGCCATGCCCCCGCTCGCACAGCGGCGCGAGGACATCACGCTGCTCGCCGCATCACAGCTCGACCAGCTCGCCGAGGTGACCGGCCGCCGCCTCGTGCTCGCGCCCGAAGCCAGCGAAGCCCTGGTCACCGCCGACTGGCCCGGCAACCTGCCGCAGCTCTACGCCGTGCTCGCGCAGCTGCACGCGACCACCACCGGCTCGGTGATCAGCGCCGAGATGGTCCAGCGCGCGCTCGGCAGCAGCGAGACACGCGTGCCCGCCTTCGACGAAGCGCGCGACGAGTTCACGCGCTCCTATCTCACGCAACTGCTGCAGCTCACGCGCGGCAACGTGAGCCAGGCCGCGCGCCTGGCGCGCCGCAACCGCACCGACTTCTACAAGCTGCTGTCGCGGCACGAAGTCAGCCCCGAGCAGTTCAAGACCGGATAACGAAAAGGCCCCGCAGTCGCCCGCGGGGCCTCCAGGTCGACTTTTCAGCCGGCCCTTCTAACGCGTCAAGCGCGCGCGCCTGCACGGCGCCTGCTGAAGCCCAGCGCGGCCAGGCCGAGCCCGAGCAGCGCCAGCGTTGCCGGTTCCGGCACGGGCGTCGCGACGGACTGGCTGATCACCGAGTTCACCTGCGGCGTGCCGCCCGTGAGCTGGTAACCGCTGCCGTAGGTGTCCACGCTGATGGCGGGGAGCACGGACGCACGGCGGTAGGTCTTCGAGTACGAGATGACCCGAGTCGGGGAATCAGCGAAGTACGCGTCTTCCTGGCTCGTGCCGGAGACATCGACTGACATCGGCGTGGCCTGCGCGAGGGGGATCGCGAGGAAGGCCAGGGCGAAGCCTGCAACTAGAAGTTTCATTTGAGGGGTTCCTTGCTTGAGTACTATGCGCGACGCTTCTTGCCGCCGAAGCCGAGGCCGAGGAGGCCGAGGCCCAGCAGGCCGAGCGTTGCCGGTTCCGGAACCGAGGTCAGCATGCGCTGCTTCGTTTCGTCGGAACTCACCAGCAGCGCGAGGTTGGTCGCCAGTTCACCGGTACCGTTGTTGACAGTGTTCAGCCAGCCCTGTGCCAGCGTCGTGGCATCACCTGCGCCGACCCGGAAATCACCTGCCGACAGGTCGTAGTCCGTCGAGCCAAAGGCAATTTCCCACAGCGCCAGCTGGAAGGCCGCCGCACTCGTCGAACTGGTCACCTGGCCACGCGCCAGGAACCACAGCTCCGCAACGTCGTTGCTGATCTGGGCCGTGAAGCCCTCGCCAGCCACCGTCTCGACCGTGTACGGATTGACGAAAGGCGTCAGCGCGCGTTCCGCGTTCATGCAGAACGACAGGAACTCCGTCCAGCTCTGCTCACCCGTGTGCTGGTAGTTCAGGACGAACATGCCAGCGTCGATGGCGTGGGCAGCGCCATCGATGGTGATCGTCAATGACTGCGGGGCATAGCCGGGGCCGAACAGACCTCCTGCGTTGTCAGCCACTGTCACGACATCCCCAATCTCCAGCGTCCCCGCGGACGCCAGTGGGGCCGCGGCCAGGAGCACCGCTGCGATTAATCCACTCAATACCTGTTTCATGATTACTCCTCCGTGAGCCAAGCCGTGGTCGAAAGATCACAACCGGGTTCAGCGCACATAAGGTGTAATGCATCGTCCGTGCCACGTCGCAAATAGTGAACGTTATCAAAGTGCTTAAATTTGCAGGGTTTTCGACGATCACCAATGTGTAAAGCATTCCGTCACTTTTGAAAAAAGTGACGCAAAATATCGTTTCGATTCGGGCGAGTTAGGTTGGATGGCGCACAGAACTGCGCATCATCCACGCGCAGACTTCAACGCGTTCCACGCGCATAACGTCAGCCAGCCGCTGCGCGTTTCACGCGCCTCCTTCGCTGCATCATCGATGCGTCTCAACAGTCGCGAAGGCAACATGATGTTCACGCGCTCGGGCACATCCGCCAACTGGGCCGCATCGACCTCGACGATCAGCCAGATGCGACCCTCGCGGCCCTCGACCTCTAGCTGCTGCTCCAGCGGCTGCGGTTCCGGCAACGCTTCACCATGATCCAGCGCCAACTCCAGGTGACGCGCGATCGCCTCGCGTACCTGGACGACCGCGTGGTCGAGCCCGCGCCCCACCCCACCGCATCCCGGCAGGTCGGGCACCACGGCAATCCAATACCCCGTTCCCGAGGGCGGGCGTATGGAGACCATGAATTTCACAAATCCTCCGCACCCTCCAGCCGCCCCAGCCGCCGGTCGAAGGTACCTAGCGGCAAGTGCCCCGCCTTGCGTGCGATCTCGAGCACCAGGCAGTCGGTGAACTCAACGCGCGTGTTGCCGCGAAACGCATCGAGCGCAGCCGATACCACCGCCTCGTCCTGCAGCGACAG
Source organism: Gammaproteobacteria bacterium (assembly GCA_020851435.1). Lineage (GTDB taxonomy): Bacteria > Pseudomonadota > Gammaproteobacteria > Steroidobacterales > Steroidobacteraceae > JADZCS01. The sequence goes on from JADZCS010000051.1 coordinate 3,332, forward strand.
GCGGTCATGCGTGAGGAGCATCTCGACCGCGGTGGCCACCTGCGCGGGCTTCAGGTCGTGGGCCGACTGAAGCACCCACACTGCCTCTGCCAGCACCAGCTGCGACACCCAGGCCCCGCGCGCGACGAATGCCTCTGCAGCGGCTACCTGCGCTGCGTCGTCGCGAACGAGCAGCCGCACCAGGACGTTGGTGTCAACGGCGCGCATGACGCTGACGCATGTAGCGGCGAATGGCCTCATGCGTGTCGGTCGCGGGGCCACCCCGCGGCGCAGCACCACCGAAAAGGCTCGCGTGGATGTCCTCCGAGCTGCAGCGTCCAGCGCGGCGCAGCACGAACTCGCCATCCCGCTCGAGCCACTCGACCACGGATCCGGGCCCGATTCCGAGGCTCTGGCGCACCGAAGCAGGGACCGAAATCTGACCCTGCGCGGTCACCTTCGAAGTGATGTTGCTCATGTCCATACATTACCCCGGTAATGCACTTTCTTACAAGTGACAGCCGAGGACACCCATGACGCATGCGCTTTTCCGAAAACAGCCCGTTTTTACACACGCAGTGTGTAAAAAGCGCCCATTTTTGAAAAATGACATCACACACACGCGCCTACCCCCCCCTATCCCGTTACCGGTCCCACACGAACCAGAAGTTACGGCAAAGGGGCGGCGCGCGGTCAGCGCATATGTGGCGGCTTAATCCACCTTCAGCACGATCTTCCCGAAGTGCGTGCGCTCGTCGATCATCTCGTGCGCGCGGCGCAGCTCCGACAGCGGCAGCACCACGTCCACCACGGGCTTGAACACCCGCGAGGCGAACAGCGGCAGCGCCTCGTCGCGGAACGTGCGCATGGTCTCGGGCATGAACCGCGGGCTGGTGGAGATGCTCATCGAGTGCAGCTCGATGTTCTTCACGCCGATGTTGAGGCTGAAGCACACCTGGCGGCCGCCGGTGCTGCCGTACATGACGATCTTGCCGCACATGCCCATGGAGTCGAACAGCATGGTCGCCGTTTCCTCGCCGATGGTCATGAGCCCGACGTCGACGCCCTGGCCGCCGGTGTCGGCCATCACGCGCTCGGCGATGTTCTCGCGCTTGTAGTTGTAGCCGGCG
>JADZCS010000052.1 GCA_020851435.1 Gammaproteobacteria bacterium
GACCTGGCCGGGCACGGCGCATCCGGCCTGCGCAAGGGCCCCGTGACCGTCGAGGCTTTCGCCGACGACGTCGAGGCGGTCGTCCGGCGCGAGGTCAAGGGGCCGGTGATCCTCGTCGCCCACTCGACGGGTGGGAGGGTGTCCACGGCGGTGACCCGCCGCCTCGGCGAACAGTTGATCGGCGTGATCGGCGTGGACACCTTCCAGAACCTCGGTATGCCGCCGCCAAAAGAGGAACTGGCCACTGCGCGGCTCGCCGCACAGCGCGCGGACTTCGTCGGCGACACGCGCCGCTACGTCGCGACGTTTTTCCAGCCGGGTTCGGATCCCGCGATGGCGTCCTGGGTCGAGCGCCAGATGACCGCGACCAACCCGGACGCGGCCATTGCGGCCACCGAAGCCTATTTCCGCTTTGATGCGAAAGCCGCCATTGCGGGCTGGCCCCGGCCGGTGATCGCGATCAATTCCGACTGGGTCCCGACCGACTATCGGGCGATCCGGAAGTTCGTCCCCGGATTCGACCTGGTACTGCTGCCCGGGCGTGGGCACTTCCCGCAGCTCGACGATCCCGATTCATTCAACCCCATCCTGCTGGCGACGATCCGTCGCATCGAGTCAGCCGCCGCCAAGTGAGACTGCAACCATGATTACGCGTCGCCAGTTCAATGCCGGACTTCTCGCGTCAGCAGTAACCCTGCCGTTCGTATCGGCAGCGCAGGATGGCAAGCCTGCGGCTGCGGCGAAGCCGATCGACGTGCTGGTACTCGGCGCGGGGCTGTCCGGACTGAATGCAGCATTGCTACTCGAGGAATTCGGCTCGAGCGTGCAGGTCGTCGAGGCGCGCCAGCGGGTGGGCGGGCGTGTCTTCACGCTGTTCGATCGCCCTGGCGCCCCGGAAGTCGGCGGTGCCTCCTGCGGGATCGGTTACGGCCGCGTGCTGGATCGCATACGGTCGATGGGCCTGACGATCTTCGAGAACACGGCCGCGCGCCGCATGAAGCACCCGAAGCTGGAGCTGGTGCTTGGCTCGCGCATCCTGCAGCGCGACGAGTGGGCCGGCTCGCCGCTCAATCCGCTGCCGCAGGACGCGCGCAACCGCCTGCCCTGGGAGTTCGCCGGCGGGTTCCTGGCGGCCAACAACCCGCTGCGCGAGGTCAGCGACTGGTTTTCCGAGTCGACCGCGGCACTGGACGTGCCGTTTCACGACTGGCTGGCCTCCCGCGGCCTCGACCATCGCACGGTCGACCTTTGCTGGGCGACGAATCCCTATTTCGGCCGCACGGCCTACGACATCTCGGCCGTGCAGTACCTCTACAACGCCAAGTGGGGCCAGGCGGTCAGCGAGGGTTCGACCTCCGTATTCTCGGTGCTCGGCGGCAATCAGCAGTTGCCGATGGAGATGGCGAAGAGGCTGAAGAACGAGGTACACCTGGGCAAGGAGGCGGTTGCCATTCGCGACGACGGAACCGTCGTGGAAGTGACCTGCCGCGACGGGTCGCGCTATCGCGCCCGCAACGTCATCTGTTCCCTGCCGTTCTCGGTGATGCGGAACATCCACTTCGATCCGCCGCTACCCGCGCTCCAGGACGCGGCGGTCAACACGCTGCCCTACATGGTCAATACGCTGGTGTTCTTCGTGCCCAGGCGCAAGTTCTGGGAGGAGGACGGACTCAGTCCGAGCATGTGGACCGACGGACTCGCGGGCAACATCATGGCGGAGCGCCGCGGCAAGGACGAAGACGAGGTGACGGCGATCATCGCCAACCCGCGCGGCCGTGCTGCGGCGTGGATCGACCGGCTGCCGCCCGCGGAGGCGATCCGGCTGGTGCGAGAGGAGATCGAACGGATCCGGCCGGCTGCGAAGGGCGCCCTGACGGAAGGCCGGATTCACTCCTGGGAGCGGGAGCCGTTCTCAGGCGGAGCCTGGGCCGTCTTCGCACCGGGCCAGGTGCAGCAGTTCGCCCGCACCCTGTCCACGCGCCACGGTCGTGTCCATTTCTGCGGCGAGCACACCGCCAAGACCAACCGCGGCATGGAGGGCGCCATGGAATCCTCCGAACAGGCCGTGCTCGAAATCGACTGAGGCTCAGCCGGCCAGGAACCCCGCGACGGCGGCGCACCACGCGTCCGGCTGCTCGTCGACGATGTCGTGCGTGCCGCCCTGCAGTTCGGCGTATTCGAAGTCCGGGCGAGCGTCACGCGTGCTGAGACACAGGCGGTAGAGCTGGTCGCCGGTGTTGTTGAGCAGCAGCGTGCGGTGCGTGATGTGCGGGAGGTTCCCGAGCTGGTCGTAGACCACCGATGCGTGGTGCCCGTACCAGAGCGTGTCGCCGGCAATCAGCATGTCGATGACGTGGCGATGCATCGCGGCGAGATCCGTCCAGCCCGGCGTCACCCGCGCCCGCCGGTCCCACATCTCCTGCAGGTGGGTGCCGTCGCGCTTCAGCGTCCAGGCCCGCTGGCGGGTCACGACGGTGTCGATGAAATCCCTGCGTTGCTGCGCGCTGAACGGTGTCGGGCTGTTGAGGATCAGGCGCCGGAAGCGCGTGGGGTGCCTGATCGTGGCTGCCATCGCCGTCATCGATCCCGTGTGCTGCCCCAGGATGTCGGCCTGCGGCAGGCCCAGGTGGTCCAGCACCGCGACGACACAGTCGGCGTAATCCTCGATCGTCGGCGGCGCCGGCGGTACGTCGGACTGGCCGAAACCCGGGGTGTCCAGGCCGATCGCCATCACGCCCTGCGCAGCGAGCCTTGGATAGGCGGCGTCGAACTGGTGGAGGGAACTGGGTGACTGGTGGCACAGGATCAGGGGGTGACCCGCGCCGCAGACACGGAAATGCAGCTGGCCAAAGGGCCCGGGACAGTACTGGCGATAGTCGGTCATTGCAGGCTATCCATGATCAGGGGCATGGTAGGCGAAAGCTACCAGCGAGCGGGTCGCGGCGCTTGGGCGATTGCTCATGGCGATAACCTAAGAGCATGGGCCCGGGCAAAATAGCAGCGTGGGCGCCCCGAAATGTGGAATATTTCGAGTGGCGGCGAGCCTTCGGGCTCGTGACTCCCAAATAACCGGAGCACACGGAACATGAATCGAGATGGTGACGACAAGGCTGGAAAGGTGAATCGGCGCGATGTGCTGTGCGGGGCGGCGGGCCTGGTGACGGCCGCAGCAGTCCTGGGATCCGGTGAGGCATCGGCGAAGCCGGTCGCAAGGGTTCCGCTGAACTTCGACGACCCGGTGTACTGCCGCGAATTCCTCGCCCGTATCGAGGCCGATACCGCGCCGGGCAAGTTCGTCAGCGGCATGGCTACCGGCATCGTGCACGGCGTGCGCGACGGCGAGGCCGTGAAGCCCTTGTTCGGGTTCGAAGTGTTCTCCTCGACCCGCGTACTCAAGCAACCGGACGGCAGCTACCAGCGCCTGTGCCGGGAACTCGTGTTCTACAAGGACCTGAAAACCGGCCAGCTGATGGACGAATGGGACAATCCCTACACGGGCGAGCGCGTGCGCGTGGTCGACATCGCCAATGATCCATTCAACTACGTGATCAGCGAATACTTCCCGGAGCCCCCGAGCTACGGCGGCCTCAATACCGAGAAGCCACCCAGGCGCCCGCTGAAGGTGAAGTGGGAACTGATGAATGGCAACACGGTCGCCGTCGACCAGGACATCCATCTCTATTACAGGAACGCCCTCGACCCGGCCAAGTGGCCGCGCGAGTCCGCGGGTCCCATGAACCGCGTGTCGGAATTGTTCCGCATCTTCATCCGGCTGGAGGATGCCGAAAATCCGAAGCTCACCCACTTCCCGCACAGCGGAGTGTGGTCGCGCATCACCCCGTGGCTGCCGTGGATGCTCATGGGCCAGGCGCCGGGGCATATCTTCTACATGGGACGCTACGCCAGCATCAAGCCAGAGGAGGCCCATCCGGCCGTCCTGGCCCGCGTGAAGGAGCGCTATCCCAGCTACCTGGTAGCACCCGAGAAGTGGGTGGATCCCAGCTATTCCAGCCTCGAGAACTATGCGAGGACACAGCAGCCGGCGCCGCCGCGCTGAAGGGGCGAACTTGCGCATCGCGACTGGCTGGCGGTTCTATGGCTGGTGGGGCATCGTCCTGTCGGCGTTCGTCATCATCTGGGTGACGAACGCCCTGACGCTGGCGGGCCTGACCATCTACGACCGCCACATCATCGACGAACTGGCGATCAGTCGTGGTGCACTGAAGTTCGGGGACACGCTGCAGCTGCTGGTGTCCGCCGCCCTGGCGCCGGTCGCCGGCTGGGTGGCGGACCGCTACGGCGTGCGTCCCGTGATGATCGCCGGCGCGCTGGCCCTGGCGGTCGGGCTGCTCGGGTACTCCACGGTGCACAGCATCGGGGATGTCTACCTGATGCGCATCCTGACCGGCGCGGCCATGGCCGGGGCGGGCCTGGTGATCTGCGTGACGCTGGTGTCGCGGTGGTTCGTGGCCCACCGCGGCCTGGCGCTAGGCCTCATGCTGTCGGGCACGAGCCTCGGCAATGCGTTCGTGCCGCAGCTCGCGACCTGGCTGATCGACGTCAACGGCTGGCGCGCGAGTTTCTATGTGCTGGCCTGCCTGCCGCTCGCGCTGCTGCCCATCATCGTGTTCGCCGTCAAGGAGTGGCCCGAGCGCCTGGGCCTGGCACCGTACGGCGGGCAGGCGATGGTCGCGGCGGGCGAAGCGACCGGGTACACCTTCAGCCGGGCGGTGCGCTCAGCCAATTTCTGGCTGATCGGCCTGTCGGCGTTCTGCACCTTCTATTCGATCCTCGCGCTGTCCGGGAACCTGTTCCTGCACGCGCGCGACCTGGGCCTCGACGCCGGGTCCGCGGCCAAGGCTTTCGTGCCGCTTTTTGTCGGTGGCATCGCCGGCAAGCTCGGTGCCGGACTGCTCACGGAGACGCTGCCGCGCAAAGTCGTTTTTGCGCTGGCCCTGAGCCTCATGCTCGCCGGCGCCGTCATGTTCACGACGCTGTCCCCGACGCTGCTGTGGCCCGCACTGTGGCTGTTCGGCATCGGCTGGGGCGCCAACTACACCATGTTGCAGGCGCTCGTCGCGGACGTGTTCGGCGCGCACTCGCTGGGCAAGATCCTGTCTGCCATCAACCTCATGGATGCGACCGGTGGCGCGCTCGGGCCGTGGATCACCGGAATGCTCTTCGATATTCACGGTAACTACCAGCTGGCCTTCGGGCTGATGGGTCTGCTCATCGCAATCGCCCTGTGTGCGGCGATGGCCGTTCGTGTGCCGGCGAGACCGGCTCGCTGAAATTGGGAGGTAACGCTCATGTCTAGACATCTGGTTCGGACTGCAGCTGCTGTGGGGCTTGCACTGCTTGCGGGAATGGCCTCCGCCGGCGAACCCCTGCCGGACGGAAACCCGGATCGCGGCAAACGCCTGTTCCTGCAGTGCGTGGCGTGCCACGAGCTGAAGCCCGGTGGCATTCTCAAGGTGGGCCCGCACCTTGCAGGTTTGTTCGGGCGGCAGGCAGGCTCGGTGCCCGCGCTCGTCGTGTCACCCGCGCTCAAGGCCTCAGGCATCGTCTGGAACGCCGACCTGCTGGACCAGTGGCTGGCGAAGCCCACCGCCCTGATTCCCGGCATAATCATGGTGATCCCGGGCATCGAGAAGCCGCAGGATCGCGCTGACCTCATCGCCTACATGAAGCGGGAAACGGGTCCGGCGACCAAGGCACCCTGACGGACACCCCGCGGCGGGGCCTGGCGTGCGGTGCCCGATGGAGTACGCAAGATGTCGAATCAGTCACCCGTGATCGGGATCATCGGGGCGACCGGCCATCTGGGGGCGGCCATTGCGCGCCGCCTGGTGCAGTCCGGCGAGCGCGTCGTCATGGGGTCGCGCGACGTTGCCAGGGCGCGAGCAGCGGCCGAGGCATTGTCGTCAGCCACCGGGCGCGAAGTTGCCTCGGGTTCCAATCTCGAGGCCGCGGCGACCGCCGACGTCATCATTGTGACCGTGCCCTTCGCGGCCCAGCCCGCGACGATGCGCGAGATTGCCGCCTCGGTCATCGGCAAGATCGTCGTCGACACGACGGTGCCGCTCGTGCCGCCCAAGGTCATGCGTGTCCAGCTTCCTCCCGAAGGCAGCGCAGCCGTGATCGCCCAGTCCATCCTGGGTCCGGCGACGCGTGTCGTGTCGGCCTTTCACAATGTTGCTGCCCACAAGCTGGCGACCGACGAGAAGGTCGACTGCGACATACTGGTATTCGGCGATGATCGCGAGGCGCGGCAAGTCGTCATCGGGCTGGTCGAGAAGTGCGGACTGCGCGGACTTCACGCTGGCGCACTGGTCAATTCGGCCGCCGCCGAGGCGCTGACGTCCGTGCTGATCTTCCTCAACAAGACCTACGGGGTGGATGGCGCCGGACTGCGCCTGACCGGCAATTTCCCTGCCCCGACCTGAGCGATGGGCGCCACGGTCAGTTTCACGGCGTTGCCGGGAATCGGTGAGGTCACTGCTGGAACCGACCTCGCGGCTGTCGTGGCTGAATCGCTGCTGCGAGCCGGCATGACGCTGCAGCCCGGCGATATCCTGGTCGTCGCCCAGAAGGTCGTCTCCAAGGCCGAAGGTCGCCATGTGGACCTTGCCACGGTCACTCCCTCGGCCCAGGCGCTGGAACTCGCGGCGGTGACGCGCAAGGACCCACGCCTCGTCCAACTCGTGCTCGATGAGTCCAGCGACGTGCTGCGCGCCGTTCCGAACGTGCTGGTCGTGCGTCATCGCTGCGGCTTCGTCATGGCCAACGCCGGCATCGACCGGTCCAACTCTGGGCCCCGCGCAGCGGGCCAGGAGATCGTCGTGCTGCTTCCGCGGGAGCCCGACGCATCCGCCTCCGGATTGCGTGAGGCGCTTCGTATGCGCCTGGGCGTCGCCCCCGGCGTGATCATCAGCGACAGCTTCGGGCGCCCGTGGCGCAACGGCAGCGTCAATGTCGCCCTGGGTGTCGCGGGTCTCGCGTCCCTGGTCGATCGTCGCGGTGAGAAGGACCGGGATGGCCGCGTGCTGGAGGCTACCGAGGTCGCGTATGCGGACGCACTGGCTGCCGGAGCCGGTCTCGTGATGGGTGAGGGCGGGGAAGGCACGCCGATGGTGCTCGTGCGCGGCTGGTCCGTGGCTGCCAGCGAGCACAACGGTGGCGCCCTGATACGACCGCTTGCGGAAGACCTGTTCCAGTGAGCATCGTCGCGCTGACCGGTGGTGTTGGAGGTGCCAAGCTGGCGTTGGGGCTGCAGCGCGTGCTGGCGCCCGATGCGCTCGTGCTGGTGGTCAACACCGGCGACGACTTCGTGCACCTCGGACTACACGTCTCGCCCGACATCGACACCGTGGTCTACACGCTCACCGGGCTGGTCAACGTCGAGACTGGCTGGGGCCGTGCGGACGAGACCTGGACCTTCATGCAGGCGCTTGCCGGGCTTGGCGGCGAGACCTGGTTCCGCCTGGGCGATGGCGATCTGGCCATGCACGTCGAGCGCACGCGGCGCCTCGCTGCCGGCGAATCGCTGTCTGCAGTCACTGCGCATCTCGCAAGGCGACTGGGACTGGGCGTGAAGATACTGCCGATGAGCGACGACCCGGTGCGAACCCGAATCGTGACGGCGGACGGCGAGCTCGATTTCCAGAACTACTTCGTCGAGCGCCGATGCGTCCCGGTGGTCACCGCGCTGGGCTACGCAGGCGCCGACACTGCGCGGCCGGCGCCGGGCGTGCTCGAGGCCCTGCGCGCTCCCGGACTCGAAGCCGTCGTCATCTGTCCATCGAATCCCTGGCTCAGCATCGACCCGATCCTGGCGGTTCCCGCGCTTCGCGTGGCATTGCACGACTGCGCCGCGCCGGTGATTGCGGTTTCGCCGCTGGTCGGCGGCCAGGCAGTCAAGGGACCGACGGCCAAGATCATGGCAGAGCTGGGCATGCCCGTGTACGCTGCGGCCGTGGCGCGCCACTATGAAGGACTTCTCGATGGCTTCGTGCTCGACGAGCGCGACGCTGGCGATGCCGCGCAGATCGGCGTGCCGGTGTGCATCGCGGACACGCTGATGCGGGACCTGGCTGACCGCGAGCGGCTCGCGCGCACGACACTGGAATTCGCCGGCACGCTGGCCGGCGGACGTGGTGCCCCATGAGTTGCTGGGTCCTCATCCCACTCAAGGCGAGGGAGCAAGCCAAGCGGCGGCTGGCCGCTGCACTGTCGCCACCCGAGCGGCTGCGGCTGGTCGAGCGCATGTTCGAGCATGTGGTTGACACGCTGCGCCGGACGGATTGCATCGATGGTATCGCGGTGACCAGTCCGGAGCCGGTAGGCCACGATGTGCTGTGGCTCGCTGACCGTGCCGGGGAGCTGAACGCGGCTTTGGCCGATGCCGCGGCCGAACTCGCGCAGCGGGGTGCGACGGAACTTGTCGTATTGCACGCCGACCTGCCGCGACTGACTGTCGCAGATGTGGAAATGCTGATCACGGAAGGCCGGCGCCGGGGCATGGCGCTCGCGCCGGATCATCACGGCCGCGGCACCAACGCGCTTTACACCATGCTGCCGGGACCGGTGGAGTACCAGTTCGGGCAAGGGAGCCTCGAGCGTCACCTCGAGTCGGCGAAGCGAAGCGGCATGACGCCGGCGCTGGTCCGCCGACCGGGCCTTGCCTGCGACGTCGATGTGCCGGGAGACCTGCGGCACCTGGCATGGATGCGTGGAGGGCAGGAGTTCCTGGATCACGCGGCTGGTGCTGAACGCGAGGACTGCCACCTTGCCTCCTGCTAGTCGGCTGGATCGCCACCAGGCCCTGTCGCTGGCCGCCTGCACCGACCTGCCGCAGCTCATGCAGGCTGCGGAGGCACTGACCCTGCAGGGGCACGGCCACGCCGTGACCTATTCCAGGAAGGTGTTCATTCCGCTGACGCAGCTGTGCCGCGACGTCTGTGGCTACTGCACGTTCGCCCAGCCCCCACGCGTGCTGCAGCAGGCCTACCTGAGTCCGGACCAGGTGCTGGCGATCGCGCGCGCCGGGCTGGCCGCCGGCTGCAAGGAAGCGCTGTTCACCCTGGGCGACAAGCCTGAGCTGCGCTATGCGGCCGCGCGTGAGGCCCTGGCTGCGCTGGGGCATGACAGCACCACCAGTTACCTGGAGGCAATGGCACGACTGGTGTGGAAGGAGACGGGCCTGCTGCCCCACCTCAACCCGGGCGTGCTCAGCAGCGCGGAACTCACCCGGCTGCGCCCGGTGTCGGTCTCCATGGGCATGATGCTCGAGTCGAGCGCACAACGCCTGTGCGCGAAGGGAGGTCCTCACTGGGGCTCGCCGGACAAGCAGCCGCAGCTGCGGCTGGACACCATCCGGGCCGCTGGCGAGCAGCGGGTGCCCTTCACGAGCGGCATCCTGATCGGCATCGGTGAGACGCGCGGCGAGCGCATCGAAGCGCTGCTGGCCTTGCGTGACCTGCATGACCAGTACGGTCATATCCAGGAAGTGATCGTCCAGAACTTCCGGGCCAAGCCCTGGACGAGGATGGCCGATGCGGCGGAGCCGAGCCTCGAGGAACAGCTCTGGACCATCGCGGTTGCACGGCTCGTGTTCGGGCCGGAGATGTCCATCCAGGCGCCGCCCAACCTGCAGCCGGGCCACCTGCAGGCCCTCGTGGACGCGGGCATCAACGACTGGGGCGGTGTATCGCCTGTAACGCCCGATCACGTGAACCCGGAGGCGCCGTGGCCGCAGCTTGATGCCCTCGCCGAGCAGACCCGGCAGGCCGGGCGTCAACTCGCGGAAAGGCTGGCCTTGGCGCCGCGCTACGTGCCCTATGCGGAGAAGTGGGTCGATGCCGCCATCCTGCCTGCGCTGCTGAGGCACGCGGACAGCCTGGGCAGGGCCCGCAGCGACGCGTGGCGGGCCGGCTCCGGCGACAGCCTGCCGGCAACTGCCTCGCGCTGGGTCGATGCGGTGCGCGAGCCAGTACTGGCTCCCGAGCTGCGCCGGATCGTCGACCAGGCGCTCGCCGGAAAGGAACTGACCGAAGCCCAGATCGTCGCGCTGTTCGGTGCGGACGGTGACGACCTGCACGCCATCCTCCATGCAGCCGACCAGCTGCGTTCAGCCGTGTGTGGCGACGGCGTGTCCTACGTCGTGAACCGGAATATCAACTACACCAACATCTGCGGCTACCACTGCACGTTCTGCGCCTTCGCCAAGGGCAGGTCCGCGCGATCGCTTCGCGGCAAGGCCTATCTGATGGACACGGGCGAGATAGCCGGGCGCAGCGTGGAGGCCTGGGATCGTGGCGCGACGGAGGTTTGCCTGCAGGGTGGAATCCATCCCGCGTTCACTGGCGATACCTATCTGGAGATCGTCGCGGCCGTCAAGGCAGCGGTGCCCGGCATGCACGTGCACGCCTTCTCGCCGCTCGAGATCCGGCACGGCGCGCGCACGCTGGGACTGGGACTGGGCGACTACCTCGGTCGATTGAAGGACGCGGGCCTGTCCACGCTGCCGGGCACGGCCGCTGAAATCCTCGACGACGAGGTGCGCGCGCGCATCTGCCCCGACAAGCTCAGCACCGCTGAATGGCTGGACGTGATGCGTGAGGCCCACGCGGTCGGGCTGCCCAGCACCGCGACCATCATGTTCGGCCACGTCGACCGTCCCGTGCACTGGGCCCGCCACCTGCTGCGGATCCGCGCACTGCAGGCGATGACTGGCGGCGTCACCGAATTCGTGCCGCTGCCGTTCGTGCACATGGAGGCCCCGATGGGTCGTGCCGGACTCTCGCGCCCCGGGCCGACCTTGCGTGAGGCGATGCTGATGCACGCGGTGGCGAGGCTGGCACTGCACCCACTCATCACCAACATCCAGGTGTCCTGGGTGAAGCTCGGTCCCGAAGGCGCGGCCCTCGC
>JADZCS010000053.1 GCA_020851435.1 Gammaproteobacteria bacterium
AGCAAGCGACCGATCGACCCGTGCTTGGTGGCGAACATGGCGTTCGCAGCTCCCTGTTTTCGCGACGTGTTGGACGCCGCCTGATACCCCACGCGCAACCGCCCGGCGGCACGCGACTGCGGTGCTTCCGCACCGACCTGGGCGCCGTCTGCACGGAAGCCCTGGATTTGGTACTCGAAGCCCTGACTCCCGCGAGGCGGAGCTTCTCGTATGTGGGTGCGATGGTAGGATTGCCACGCCCGGGCAGATATAGGTAGATTTCCGGTCGCGGCAACGACTTACCGTCGACTTTTGATGCTGAAAGTCGCAAAAGTCGAAGGCGAGGCGCGCTTTTGTTGCAGGAAGGGGACATTACGATGACGGACTGGTGGACGCAGCTGTTCGACGCCATCGACCGCAAGGATACGGTGGCCTTCCTGGGCTTCCTGACCGAGGACGCCGTATTCCAGTTCGGCAATGCCCCGCCCGTGCACGGCCGGGTGGCGATCGGGGCCGCGGTGAGCGGGTTTTTCGGCGCCATCGGCGGCAGCCGCCACCAGCTGCTGCGCAGCTTCACGGGCCCGGACGCCCGGGCCTGCCAGGGGGAGGTCAGCTACACCCGGCTGGACGGGTCGACGGTCACCGTGCCCTTCGCCAACGTGCTGGCGATGCGCGGCGAGCTCGTGGCCGGCTATCACATCTACATCGACCTGACGCCACTGTTCTCGGCCTGATCAGGCCCGGTCGGGACGGCGCAGGGACGCGACCGGCACGAGCACCTCTTCGTTCGCCTCGAGTTCCTCGCGGATGTGCGAGCGCATGTCCTCGCGGAACACGTTCACCGACTCGAAGAACGCGGACATCATCAGCACCCACAGGTACATGCCGCGCTCGGTGAGGTCCCAGCCGCCCTCGCGGCGCCGGACGGCGCCCACCAGCGACAGCCCGAGCATCTCCGGCGCCAGGCGCAGCCGGAAATTCCCGCCGTAGCGGCGTTCGAGCCAGTCGTCCTCGAGCGACAGGCCGAACAGCCTCACGAGCAGATCGTAGCGCAGCTGATCGCGCAGCGACATGCCGCGGCTGCGCGTGATTGCCGGCAGGCCTCGCGAGATGCGCTCGGCGTAGGAGTTCAGCGAAAACGTCGTCGCGTACATGGTGCCGTTGACGTAGCTGAACGCACCGCTGCCCACGCCGACGTAGTCGCCGGCATCGACGATGTACTCGTCGATGCCCAGCCCGCCGCGCGAGAAACACCAGGCGGAAGACGCCTTGAAGTCCGGTCGCAGCCGCCCGAGGATTTGCTCGTAGTAGTCGCGCACGCGCTTGCGGTCCAGGCCGCCCATGCGCGCGGTCATTTTCCTGCGCACGGTGGCCGAGGTCATCAGCGGATAGAACGACACCTGGTTGGCGCCGCAGTCCTTGACCCGGTCGAGGTCGGCATCGAGCACCTCGGGCGTCTGGTGGGGCAGGTTGAAGATCATGTCGACGTTGAGCGTGCGGAAACGGCCCGCGGCAGCTTCCAGGCGCGCGAGGATCTCGGCGCTGGAACCGTACTTCTCGTAGCGTTCCATCTCGCGCAGCAGGCCGTCGTCGAAGCTCTGCACGCCCACCGACAGCCGGTCGACGCCAGCATCGGCGAGCTGCGACAGCACCTCGGGCGTGAGGTCGGACGGATTGGTCTCGACTGAGATTTCCTTCACCGGGAAGGAATCGCGGATCAGCCGCAGGGTCTTCGCGAGCTCGCCGGGCATCACGGTGGGCGTGCCGCCGCCCACATAGACGCCCGTGAAGCGGAAGCCCGCGTCGCGGTAGGCCTCGATCTCGCGACGCAACGCCGCAAAGTAGCGGACGGCCTTGTGCTCGCGGAACTCGACGCGGTGAAAGCTGCAGAACGGGCACAACACCGTGCAGAACGGGATGTGCACGTACAGGAACGCATGCCCGCCCGGCGGCGGCACCGGCATGCCGGGTTCGCCCTCGTCGAAACTCATCGTCCGGCGTGACTCACGCCGGAAGAACGGCAGCAGCAGCCGCTCGTAGATCATGGATTGGCCTTCTTGACGCCCGGCGGGAGGATGCGATGGAAGGGCCGGACTGTAAAGCATCGAGACTCATTCTTTGTTCACGCCGCTGCGAAAGATCCTGTCGGATAGACACCTGAATCTGCGGCTAGCCGCAGTAATTACAGAGCGCCGACAGGTCTACCATTTCAGGGTGATTTTTTGGACGGCCGGGCGCGACAATCTTGCCGCGCTCCCCCTTCGGCCAATGCGATCAGGGAGTAAAAACATGGGAACTACTAAACTGCACGGAAAGGCGCGAGCGCGCCTGTCCGTGCTCGCGCTTGCGCTGCTTGCACTCGGCATGGCCGGTTGCGAGGGCTCAGACGGGAAGGATGGCACCAATGGTACCAACGGTACCAACGGTACCAACGGCGCCCAGGGCCCCGCAGGCCCGACCGGCCCCACTGGACCCACCGGCCCCGCCGGCGCGGGCGTCACCGTCGCACCGGGCGGCACGATGGTCAGCGCCATCACCGGCATCACGAACACCAACGGCGCGCTGACTGTCACCTTCTCGCTCAAGAATTCCGCCGGCATGCCTGTGACGGGTGCCAACAACTTCGAGTTCACGGTAGCCAAGCTGGTTCCTGTCTCCGCGACGAAGCCGGCCTACTGGCAGAGCTATATCAACCGCTCCTACACAGCGACGGGCGGCGTCAAGGCCCTGCGCGCGGTCGGCGAACGCGCCAGCAAGACGACCGGCATCACGGAAGTCGAGGCGGGTGTTTATCGCTACACGCTGTGCACCTCGCTGGCCAACGCGGCCAGCTTCAAGTACTACGGCCAGGGCACGAGGCCGGCCGGCAGTTGCTCGACCACTGTCGTCGGTGACAGCGGCGTGCTGGATTCTGCAGCTGGAACTGCGGTCGTGGCGGCTCTGGACACAGCCTACGTCGCGAGCGCGGTGCACCGCGTCTCGATCTCCAACCGCGATACCGGCGCGTACATGAACACCGTCATCGACTTCATCCCGTCGTCGCTGCCGAACTTCATTGCGACCAAGGCCAACCAGGTGGTCACCAACGAGACCTGCAGCGCATGTCACTTCGAGACCGTTGGCAATCGCGCCAAGACCTCGCTGGTCATGCACGGCGGCCGGCGCTGGGACATCAACCTGTGCGTGACCTGCCACAACCCGGGAACCTACGACTCCATCGCCTCGACGGATTCCAATTGGGTACCCCTCGACCTCATGACGCTGGCGCACAAGATTCATAACCCCGAAGCTGGTCAATACATCGCCTACGGCAAGGACTACTCTGAAGTCACCTATCCGCAGGACGGTTCCTTCGGTGGCGTGCAGGACATCGACGGCTCGGGCCCCTATACGGCCAAGCCGGGCGTGATCAACTGCCGCACCTGCCACGACAACAAGAACCCCAAGGTCGTGCAGCCGGCCGGCCGCCCCGCGGCGGACAAGGACGCCTGGCAGACCAACGTCTCGAAGCAGGCGTGCAGCACCTGCCACGACTCGGTTGAGTACGCCAGCCACATCGGCGACCAGGCCGACAACAGCAATTGCGCGACCTGCCACGGTATCGACAAGTCGGTCGCTACCGCCCAGGCACACGCCACGCCGTTCGTGACGCCGAACAACCCGGAACTCTATCCGGGCGCGAAGAAGATCGAATACCAGATCAGCTCTCTGACGGTCAATGCCTCGAACCAGCCGATCGTGACCTTCCGCATCCTGGTCGACGGTGCGTGGATCACCCTGAACCCGATGCCGGCCGGCCTCGGTATCGGCTCCGTCAACTTCAAGCTGGCATGGAGCGCCCCGCTGGCGCAGCCCTTGCTGCAGGCGAACGGCCTCTCCAACGGTCCTGCGATCGCGCAGCCGCTGGACTACAACAACTTCGGCACGATGGCGGGCAGCCGCAGCTACTACGACTTCTCGACTGACACCGGCCTCAAGGCCTATGACCAGCCGATGTCGATCAACCTGTCGACGGCTGGCCTGCTGGCCTCCCTGACGGGCCCGGATGCGAACGGTTACTACACGACCGTCGCCGGCATCCACCCGACGACCCCGCTGGCCTTCCCGGCCGACACGAAGCTGAGGGCCGTGGCGATCGAGAGCTATCTCGCGATCACCGCCACGGTCAACAGCATCGCCACCACCTTCAGCATCGGCGGCGACGCTGTGGTGAAGGCAGTGGACGGCTCGACCAACGTCCGTCGCTCGATCGTCGACATCAACAGCTGCAACACCTGCCACGAGCGCGTGGGATTCCACAGCACGGGCGGCCGGGCCAACAACCCCGACCACTGCGTGATGTGCCACAACGCCGAGCTGACGAGCAGCAACAAGTACGAGGGTCTCTACGCGGTCGGTGGTGTGGACTTCGAGTTCTCCGAGAAGTCCAACAACCTGAAGGAAATGGTCCACTCCATCCATGCCGCCGGCATGCGTGAAGTACCGTTCAACTTCATCCGCGGCAGCGTCACGGGCACCAGCGGCGGCGCAGGTCCCCACGTGTTCGAGGAAGTGACCTATCCGGGTCGCCTCGCCGAATGCATGGCCTGCCACAAGACTGGCACCTTCTCGCCGCCCGCCAACGCATCGTATGCGTGGTCGGTGATCGAGGCAGCGCCGGCAGCGAACCAGGCGGCCTTCGCGACGTCGACGCTGAGCGCGACCCGCCAGGGTCCGGGCGCTGGTGCTTGCGGCTCCTGCCACGACAGCTCCGCGGCCAGGGCACACTTCGTTCTCAACACCTCGACGGCGTTGAGCATGGAGAGTTGCGCCACGTGCCACGGTCCTGGAAAGGACAAGGATCCGGCGGTGGTGCACCTGCCGTAAACCCTAGTCAGTTCACAGCCTGACAAGGCCGGGAGAGTTCGCTCTCCCGGCCTTTTTCTTTCAGCTTGGCGGCAGCGCGCAGGGATCGCCGTAGGCGCGCAGGCGCTCGCGCGTGGCCAGGTACTGCGCCTTCACCTTCTGGTCGACGTCTTCGCCCTCGCCCGGGACGTACACGCCGAACACCTCGGCGCCCGCGGCATCGAAGAAGGCGATTCCATGCTGCTCCTTGCCCCGCACGTGGCGCGAGACGGCCGCGATCGTGATGACAAGGTCAGGGCGCAGGTGGCCCGCGACGCCCGGCGTGCCCGGCGACAGGTTGAAATAGCGGCTCTTCTTCGATGGCTCGCCGGGTCGGATGCGGCCGTGGATCTCGAACACGTTGCCGCCCTTGGATACCGCGAACACGGCGTCGTCCCAGCCCGTGACGTCCGCCCAGACCTCGCTGAAGTGCGAGCCCGCAGCCATCACGCGGAACTGCTCCGGCAATGCGCGCAGGATCGCGGCTTCGCTGGAGCCCAGCTCGGTGGCGACGGCCTGCAGGGGAATGTCGCCCTTATCGCCCGCCCTGACGCGGACGGCCGCGATGAGATCGGGGCCAGGGCAGTGTTCTGCTGACTTTGGCGGCGCTGGAGGCGCCTGTGCCGCAGCGTCGGCCACCGCGGCGAAAGCGAGGACGGAGGCAATGATCAGCCGCAGGTGCATCGGTGGTCTCCCGGATTCGTCTACTTCGGCGCCAGAACCTTCTGCAGGACCGCCAGCACCGTGCGCAGGTCTTCGACGGGCACCTGGCCTGGCGCCGAGCTGCCCTGGCCGGCCGCGAATGTGACCGAGGAACCGAACATCCAGCCGGCCATGCGGGTGAGCGCGCCCTGCGCGCCCATCGAGATGCTGATCAGAGGGATGCCGAGCTCGCGACTCGCCTTCTGCGTGGCTGCCAGCAGCGTCAGCACGTCCTCCGGCGTCGCAGGCATCACCGCCACCTTCGCGACGTCCCCGCCCAGGTCCTGCGCGTGGCGAAACTTCGCGAACAGCTCACCGGCGGTCGGCGTCGCCTTGAAATCGTGGAAGGACAAGACCAGCCGGGTCTCGCTGCTGCGGCAGGCAGCCCTGACCTGGGCGATGTGCGCGGCGGGTGCGCTCATCTCGAAGTCCACGAAGTCGACGGCCCGCGACTTGCACACAGCCTCGCACAGCGAGGCCACGTGGGCGTCGTCGAGCGCGATGGGCTGGCCGCCCTCGCGCCGGGAGCGTACGGTGAAAAGCAGTGGAATGTCGCCCGCATCGCTGCGCAGCTGGCGCGCGACGTCGAGGACCTCGGCCGCGTCGGCGATGCCCTCGAAGAAATCGGCGCGCCACTCGACGAGGTCGGGCCTGAGACTCTGGACCTCGGCGAGTTCCAGGGCCAGCGCCTGGCGCGTGCGCGCCACCAGCGGCGTGCAGATGAGCGGCTCGCGGCCCTCGCCGATGATCCCGCCGCGCGCCTCCAGTGGCTTCGTCAGGTTCATTGTGCTGTCCATCCCCCGTCCACGCGCAGGCTCGTGCCGGTGATCATCGCCGAAGCCGGCGAGGCGAGAAAGACCACTGCGCCCATGATGTCCTGCTCCGTGCCCAGCCGGCCGATTGGCAGCCGGTCGAGCACCCAGCGGCGAAAATCCGGATTCTTCATGAAACCGCTGGTCAGGGGTGTCTCGATGAACGTCGGGGCAAGCGAATTGACCCTGATGCCCAGGGGCGCCAGTTCGACCGCCATCGCCTTTG
>JADZCS010000054.1 GCA_020851435.1 Gammaproteobacteria bacterium
CCCGGGTCGACCTGATCACCTTCGACGTCGAGAACGTGCCGGTCGATGCCATCCGCGAGATCGCGAAGACCACGCCGTTCCTGCCGCAGCCGGATGCGCTCGGGACGTCGCAGGACCGGCTCGCGGAGAAGACGCTGTTCCGCTCGCTAAAGATCCCGACCCCTGAGTTCCAGGCGGTCGACTCGCTGGCCGACCTCGTCACCGCGGTGGACCGGGTCGGTCTTCCCGGGATCCTGAAGACGCGGCGGCTCGGCTACGACGGCCGCGGCCAGTTCCGCCTGCGCAGTGCCAGGGACATCGAGGCTGCATGGGCCGCGCTCGGCGCCGTGCCCCTGATCTACGAGGCGTTCGTCGACTTCAGCCGCGAGGTCTCCGTCATCGGCGTGCGCAGCACGAGCGGGGAGATCCGTGTCTATCCGCTCGCGGCGAACACCCACGAAGACGGCATCCTGCGGCACTCGATCGCCCCCTACCGGAATGCGGGGCTGCAGAAGCAGGCGGAAACCTACCTGAAGCGCGTCTTCAGGCGCTTCGACTACGCCGGCATCCTCACCATCGAATTCTTCGTCCGGCAGGGCCGCCTCGTCGCCAACGAAATGGCGCCCCGGGTGCACAACTCCGGCCACTGGACCATCGAAGGCGCCGCGACCAGCCAGTTCGAGAACCACATCCGTGCGATCCTCGGGTTGCCGCTCGGCAGCACGGAGGCCATCGGTCACTCCGGCATGGTCAACTTCATCGGTACGATGCCCGCGGTCGAGGCGGTGCTGTCGATCCCGGGGGCGCATTTCCACGGCTACGGCAAGGCGCCGCGCCCGAACCGGAAGATCGGCCACTGCACGGTAACGGCCTCGTCGCCGGCCGCCAGGGACAAGGCGCTCGGCAAGGTGCTGAAGGCGCTCTAGACGCCCTTTTCCTCCCGGCAACTGCCGCCTATGTGAAATCCCTCTTTGTACGCCAGCGCCCTTCGCCCTTAGACTCCGCACGGGTCAGGCCCCAAGGCCACGGAAGAAACAGCGGTCGCCATGTACCTCGAACTGTTCAAGCTCACCGAATTGCCGTTCCGCCTCAGCCCGGATCCGGCGTTCCTGTACCTCTCGAAGCACCATGCGCGCGCCAAGGCGTACATGGAATCGACCATCTGGTTCACCGACGGCTTCGTCATCATCACGGGCGAGATCGGCTCGGGCAAGACCACGCTGATCGAGACCTTCCTGTCCGAACTGGAGAAGGACGTCGTCGTCGCGCAGGTCAACCAGACGCAGGTGTCGGCCATCGAATTCCTGCAGTCGGTGCTCGTGCAGTTCGGCTTCCAGCCGTTCAAGATGAAGAAGGCGGAACTGCTCGCCACGCTCAACAACTTCCTCATCGAGCAGTATGCGAACGGCCGCCGCGTGATGCTCATCGTCGACGAGGCACAGAACCTGTCGAACCGGGTGCTCGAGGAGATCCGGATGCTGTCTGGCATCGAGACCACCAAGGAAAAGGTGCTGCGCATCATCCTGGCCGGCCAGCCGGAACTGAACGAGAAACTGAATTCGCCGGAACTGGTGCAGCTCGCCCAGCGCGTGCGCCTGCGGTTCCACCTCACGCCGCTGTCGAAGGCCGACACGGCGGCCTACATCCAGCACCGCCTGGAAGTCGCGGGCTCGCAGGGACGGCAGATCTTTGCGGAGGAGACCATCCCGCTGGTCTTCCGCTACACCGGCGGCACGCCGCGGCTGATCAATACGCTGTGCGACACCGCGATGATGGCGGCCTTCGCGCAGGACCGCGACCATGTGACGCTCGAGGACGTCAGGAGCGCGGTCGAGGAACTGCAGTGGGTGGAATTCGCCGAGCGCTCGGTGCGCCTGGAGACGCTCAAGCTCGACACCACCGGCAAGCATGAGGGCATGGCGCTCGGCCACATCCTGGTCGCGCTGGGCGGCAAGACGGTGGCGGAGCGGGACCTCGTACCAGGCCGGCTCATCATCGGCCGGACGTCGGACAACGACCTGCAGATCGACAGCAAGTTCGTCAGCCGCCATCACGCGCAGATCGTCACCACGCTGCAGGGTTGCGTCATCGAGGACCTGAACAGCACGAACGGCGTGTACATGCGGTCCAAGCGGGTGCGTCGCCAGATCCTGAACGACGGCGATGTCTTCCAGATCGGCCAGCACGAGATCATGTACATGGACGACCGGCACAACCGCGGCAAGGCCTCGGTCGACGAGTCGTTCGACGGCGCGGAAACGCTGGTGCAGGACCCGCCCGAGGAAGACGCGGCCGGGAATTAGCGATCAGCGGCTCGGGCTGGGCGCCTGGACCCATCGCCCATCGCCACTCGCCGATGGCTTGCGCTGCCCGCTCAGTCGTCGAGGGAGCGGCTGTTGTACTCGGACTGCGCGGTCCGGTAATCGCGGCGCCGGAGCCACAGGACGAGTCCGGCGATGAGGCAAAGCGCACCCGCACCCAGCAGCAGCAGGGGCCACGCGCCCTCGGTCAGGTACCAGGACGCCGCCAGGAACAGCGCACCGGCCACCATGTAGAGGTACGGCAGGAACTCGTAGACGGGTCTTGCGATCCACATGACGAGGGACAGCCTATCAGGTCGCCGTGCCGCCGACTGTGAGGCCGTCGATGCGCAGCGTCGGCTGGCCGACACCCACGGGCACTTCCTGGCCGTCCTTGCCGCAGGTGCCGACGCCGGCATCGAGTTCGAGGTCGTTGCCGACCATCGCCACCCGCGTCAGCACGTCCGGGCCGTTCCCGATCAGCGTCGCGCCCTTGACCGGCGCCGTGATGCGGCCGTTCTCGATGAGATAGGCCTCGCTGGCCGAGAACACGAACTTGCCGGACGTGATGTCCACCTGGCCGCCGCCGAAGTTCTTGCAGAAGAGCCCCTTCTGCACCGAACGGACGATCTCCTCGGGATCGTGCGGGCCGGGGAGCATGTACGTGTTCGTCATGCGCGGCAGCGTCATGTTGGCGAACGACTCGCGCCGGCCGTTGCCGGTGGACTGCACGCCCATCAGGCGCGCATTGAGCTTGTCCTGCAGGTAGCCCTTGAGGATGCCGTTCTCGATGAGCGTGGTGCAGCGGGTCGGCGTGCCCTCGTCGTCGATGTTGAGCGAACCGCGGCGTGCGCCAAGCGTGCCGTCGTCCACGACTGTGCAGTGCTCGGTGGCCACGCGCTGGCCGACGCGCCCGGAGAACGCCGACGTACCCTTGCGGTTGAAGTCGCCCTCGAGTCCATGGCCGATGGCTTCATGCAGCAGGATGCCCGGCCAGCCCGGCCCGAGCACCACCGTCATGGCGCCCGCGGGGGCCGGACGCGCATCGAGGTTGACGAGCGCACTGCGGACCGCTTCGGCGACCAGTGCCTTCCAGCGATCGCCTTCCATCAGCCGCGACAGGCCGAAACGCCCGCCGGTGCCGCAGTAGCCCTGTTCCCTGCGCCCCTGGTGCTCGACGATGACCGACACGTTCATGCGGACGAGCGGCCTCACGTCGGCGGCCAGCGTGCCGTCGCTCGCCATGACCATGATGACTTCGTGCACGCCCGACAGGCTCGCCATCACCTGCTTCACGCGCGGATCGAGGCGGCGCGCCTCGGCGTCCATCTGCTCGAGCAACGTCACCTTGTCGGCGTCCGTCGTGCCGGCGAGCGGATCGATGGGCAGGTACAGGCGATGGCCGGACAGCGGGTGGCGTGAGGCCACCGTGTGGCTGCTGCCGCTGCGGGCGATCGCGCGAGCGGCGCGCGATGCTTCCGTCAGCGCCGGCAGCACGATCTCGTCCGAGTAGGCGAAGCCGGTCTTCTCGCCGGAGAGCGCGCGCACGCCGACACCCTGCTCGATGCTCTGGGTGCCCTCCTTCACGATGCCGTCTTCCAGCGCCCACGATTCCTCGCGGCTCAACTGGAAATACAGGTCCGCGTAATCCACCGCGTGGCCCATGACCGTTCCCAGTGCATCCGTCAGGTGTCCCTGGTCAAGGCCGGCGGGAGCGAGGATGAGGTCCTGGGCGAGGGCCAGCGAATCTGCGCCGGACGCGGACAGGGGAGCTTCGAGGTGCAGGCGGCTGGCAACGTTCATGGATGAAGGCGACATGTTCCTGGGTGGCGGGCGCCGGCGACGGGGCCCGGCGCGACGATCAAGGACGGGCCGGCGCGGCCTCTGCAGGCGCGTGCGCGGCCGCTTCCTTGGCATCGGATGCTACCACGCGCTCGACCTGCGGCTCGTCCCAGTTGCCCGTAATGCGGTAGTAGCCGCGCGTCATGCCCTTCAGCGGTTCCTTGAAGACCTGCGAGAAGAGCAGCATGGCGGCGCCCACGACGGGACCGCCGGCGAGCGCGCCGGCCACGGGCAGCGTCGCGCCGAAGTTGCCGGTGACCACGGCGGTCTGGTCGTAGTCGCGCGCGCCGAGGCCAGTGCGTCCGGCGATGCCGATATCCGCGGCCGGCCCCGTGAGCAGCAGGTTGTCGGTGAACGCGTTCCCCTGCTTCAGTTCGAAATCGCCGCGCACCGAATCGAAAGCAAGGCCCTGGTCCGTCAGGTCGCTGAAATCGAGCGACAGGCGCCTCGGCAACGCGGCCACGCTGAGCAACCCGAGCATGCGGCCGGCACCCGGCTGCAGGTCGAGCACCTGGCCGTCGTCGATCTCGAGATGCACGGAACCGGAAGCGCGGCCGAGCGCCTGCGCATCGGGACCACCCGGCCAGGACAGCTTTGCCTGCAACAGGCCGCGCGTGCCGGCGACCACGTCGCCGTAACCCAGCGCCTTGAGCGTCGTCTGCACGTCCGTGCTGGTGAGCGTGAGGCCCACGTCGGTGGCAATCCCCCGCGCCGCCGCGCCCGTGCCGTCGTTCGCCAGCCACGTTCCCTTCGCTTCGGCGCTGAACGTGGCGCTCTGCGCCGTGACGTCGGTGAAGGCGAGTCCGCGCGGCGCGCGGTCGATCTGTGCGCGGACGCTGCCCAGCTTGCGGCCGCCGAGTTCGAAGTCGTTGATGCGCGCCTGGATGGGCGGCACCTGGCGGGGATCCGTCGTGGACGGTCCGCCCGCGCCGCCTCCCTGCGATGCAAGCACCAGGCGCTCCATCTCCAGCGTCATCGGCGCCGTGCCTGCCAATTCGTACGGAACCAGCAGCTTGCCCGTGGCATCGGGACCCGCCACGTCGATCTGCCAGCCTGCGGGCGTCGCTTGCAGTAGGCCGCGTACATCGGACCACGCATACCCGAACAGCCCGAAGGTACCGATGCGGACATTCGCCGCCTTGAGATAGTCACTGAGCCGCCGGGCGCCGGGGCCGGCAGCGGCGCCGCTCCCCTTCAGGGCCAGCCAGTCGTCCAGCACGAAGCGCTCGACATCGCCCTCGATGCGAACGCCTTCGTGACCCGGAATCGAAGCGGCCACGCCGTCGCCGCGGATGCCGGCGCGATCGAAGCTCCACGCGCCATTGCTGCGCTTCAGTCGTGCAACGGTCCGCAGCTCCCCGAGGCTGCCGCGAACCGTGAGGTTGGGTCCGCCGTCCAGCTCGACCTCCACATGCAGCGGACGCGTGGCAGACGCCGGCTTCTGCACGGGCTCGGGCAACGCGATGCCCAGTCCCTGCAGGTCGGAGTCGATGACATACAGCTGCGTCATCGACGTCGCGGGCGAGGAGCGACTCGCCAACTGCGTCGCATCGGGCTTGCGCGCAGGGGGCGGCACGAACCGTCCACGCAGGCGCCACGCCGCCCCACCATTCAAGCGGACGATCTCGGGCGCATCCAGGAACTCCTTGAGCGGGCCGACGAGCGCACGTCCGTTGGCCGTGAGCACCGTCGCCGTGGTCTGGGCAGTCGCATCCGGTTCCGCCGTCATGGCGATGCTGACCGGGCCGCCGAGAAACCGGCCTTGCAACCCGGGCGACACCACCGCGCGGTCGAGCACCTGCAACGGACCGCTCAGGGCCGTGACCTTCTGCGGCTGGCCGCGCTGGCCGACCTCCGCGTTCACGAGGCGGGCCGTGACGTCGATCCTGCGATCCTCCATCTGCTTGACCGGCAGCCACAGGCGCGCCTCGAACGTGGCGGCGCCCTTGCCTTCGAGCGCCATGAACCGGTCGCCGAGCGCAGGTCCCACCGTACTGCGTTGCAGGTAGTCGAGCGCGGCGCCGAGATCGCCGTTGCCCTGCGCCCGGATATCGAGTTCGAGGGAACGGAAGTCCGCGATGTCCACCTGTCCCTGGCTCACGCGCAGGCCGTGGACCTGCCCGGACGCAGCGCGAGCCGTGAGGCCCTCGTTGTGGAACTCGACGTCGCCCCTCGCGTCGACGAGCGGCAGCCAGCGCGGGTCGTAGTCGAGAGTAATGCCGTCGAAGTTCCCGCGCGCAATGAAGGTGCCTTCGTCGCCGCGGAACGGGAACAGCCGGGTGGGCCCCCGATAGACGATGCTGGCCGTCGCGACGCGGCCCGCGGGGAACGCACGGTCGAGCCACGCCAGCGATCGCGCGGACATGCGTCCCGCCGGCAGGTAGCGCGGCGTTGCCGTCGCGTCGATGTCGGTGCCGGCCCCTTCGAGGTCGAGCACCGGCGAGGAGCCGTCGTCGGGCAGGTCGAACGTGAAC
>JADZCS010000055.1 GCA_020851435.1 Gammaproteobacteria bacterium
ACGGTGGCGGCCTGGTCTCGATCGGCCAGCTCATGGGCGACCTGCTCGGCGGCAACCGCTCGTCGGGCCAGATCTTCTCGCAGATCACCTACCGGCCGGAGAAGTCCTCCAACAACTCGACGAAGTACTTCGCCGCGCAGCCGGAGGCCGTCTCGCCCGTGAAGCTCGCCTTCGTCACCACCGGCGCCACGGCCTCGGCGAGCGAACTCGTGATCAACGGCTTCATCCCCTACTTCACCAGCAACCTCGCGCTGGTCGGCGCCAACACCTACGGCAAGCCCGTGGGCCAGGTCGCCTTCGACCGCAGCGCCTGCGACGACCGGCTGCGCGTGATCGCGTTCTCGACGCGCAACGCCGCGGGCTCGGACAACTACTTCAACGGGCTCGCGAGCACCGTGGGCGCCAGCTGCGCCGCCGGCGACGACATCACCCACGCCATGGGCGATGCGCTCGAAGGCTCGACGCGCCAGGCGCTGGACTTCCTGGCCGGCCGCGCCTGTACCGCCATCACCGCGGACGCGGCAGCCGGGCTCGCCAAGCCGGGGCTGCCGGAGCTCGCCGAAGAGCTGCTGATGCCGGCCAGGCCGACGCCGGCGCAACGGCAGGTGCCGGGCCTTTTCTGAAGGAATCTCTCTGCTAGCATCCAGACCATGACGGCGACCACACGCCGCCGGGGGGGACCACTGATGCTTCGTCCGAATTTCGTGGGGGCCCTCACGGCCCTCGCCACGGCCTGCCTGACGCTCGCGGGTTGCGCCACGTCCGCGACGACCGCAAGGCCAGCCGCGCCGAACCCTGCCAGCGCAGCGCCTGTGGCGGCCGCCCAGACTGCAAGTCCGGCCGCGCCAGCCTACGCGTCGAGCTACCGGCCGATGCCGGCGACCGACACGCTGCTGCGCAACGCCACCGTGCTGACCGGCACGGGCGAGCGCCTCGAGCGCGCCGACGTGCTGCTGGTGAACGGCAAGGTCGCCGCGGTCGGCCAGGGACTCGCCGCCCCCGACGGCGCGCTCGTGATCGATGCGAGCGGCAGGTGGATCACGCCCGGCGTGATCGACGTCCACTCCCATCTCGGCGTGTATCCCTCGCCCGACGTGCGCGCGCACAGCGACGGTAACGAGGCCACTTCGCCGAACACGGCCGAGGTCTGGGCCGAGCACAGCGTGTGGCCGCAGGACCCGGGGTTCTCGGCGGCGCTCGCCGGCGGCGTGACCTCGCTGATGATCCTGCCTGGCTCGGCGAACCTGTTCGGCGGGCGTACGGTCACGGTCAAGAACGTCCCCGCGCGCAGCGTGCAGGAGATGAAGTTCCCGGGCGCGCCGTACGGTCTCAAGATCGCCTGCGGCGAGAACCCCAAGCGCGTCTACGGCGAGGGCCGCAAGATGGCGCCGTCCACGCGCATGGGCAACCTCGCGGGCTTCCGCAACGGCTTCATCGAGGGCCGCAAGTACCGCGACGAGTGGGCGAAGTACGAGCGCGAGCGCGCCAGCAAGCCCGACGCTACGCCGCCGAAGCGCGACCTGCGCAACGAGACGCTCGCCGGCGTGCTGAACGGCGAGATCATCGTGCACAACCACTGCTACCGCGCCGACGAGATGGCGCTGATGATCGACCTGGGCAAGGAGTTCGGCTTCCGCATCGGCACCTTCCATCACGCCGTCGAGGCCTACAAGATCCCCGACCTGCTCGCGCGCGAGGGCATCTGCGCGGCCATGTGGGCCGACTGGTGGGGCTTCAAGCTCGAGTCCTTCGACGGCATCCGCGAGAACGTCGCGATGGTCGACGCGGCCGGCGCCTGCGCCATCGTGCACTCGGACTCGGAGATCGGCATCCAGCACCTGAACCAGGAGGCCGGCAAGGCCATGGCGGCCGGCCGGCGCATGGGCTACGACATCCGGCCCGAGCACGCGATCACCTGGCTCACGCGCAATCCCGCGCGCGCCATGGGCATCGCCGCGCAGACCGGCACGCTCGAGCCGGGCAAGATGGCCGACGTGGTGGTCTGGAACCGTGATCCGTTCAGCGTCTACGCGCGCGCGGAGCGCGTGTACATCGACGGCGCGCTGGCCTGGGATCTCGCCGATCCGGCGCGACAACCCGTCAGCGACTTCGCCCTCGGCACGACCGAAGCGGGAGGCGCGAAATGATCCGCTCGATCTGCACCGCCCTCGCGGGCATATTCGCATTCACCGCCGCCGCCGGCGCCGAAGTCACCGTGATCCGCGGCGCGAAGGTTCACACCCTCGCCGCCGCGGGCACCCTCGAGGACGCCACGCTCGTGCTGCGCGACGGCCGCATCGAGCGCATCGGCCGGAACCTCGCGATTCCTGCCGGGGCGACCGTCATCGAGGCCGCCGGCAAGGTCGTGACGCCGGGCCTCATCGATGCCTACGGGCGCCTCGGCATCGTCGAGATCGACGCCGAGGAAGGCTCGGTCGACACCGGCGCGAAGAACCTCCCGTACTCCGCCGCGTTCTCGATCGCCGACGCGATCGACCCGCGCAGCGTGCGCATCGAGGTCAACCGCGCCGAGGGCATCACGCGCGCGCTGGTCGCACCCGCGGCCGTGCAGGGTGCGGACGGCATCGCTCCCGTGATCGCCGGCCAGGCAGCCTTCATCCACCTCGGGCGCGGCAACGACCTGGTCGTGAAGAGCCCCGCCGGCTTCGTGTTCACCTATGGCGAGACCGGAGCGCAATACTCGGGCGGCGCGCGCAGCGCGGCCCTGCTGCGCCTGCGCGAACTGCTCGAGGACGCGCGCGACTACGCGCGCAACCGCAAGGCCTTCGATCAGGGCAGCCGCCGCGAGTACGCGGGCACGCGGCTCGACCTCGATGCGCTGCAGCCGCTGCTCGCGGGCAAGGTGCCGCTGCTGGCGGAAGTGCATCGCGCGAGCGACATCCGCGCCGTGATGCGCCTGGCCAGCGAGTTCGCCCTGAAGCTCGTGATCATCGGTGGCGCCGAGGCCTGGCGTGTGGCCGGCGAGCTCGCCACAGCCAAGGTGCCGGTGGTCATCGACGTGTTCGACAACCTGCCCAGCCGCTTCGAGACCCTGGGAGCGACCTTCGACAACGCCGCGCGGCTCGACGCCGCCGGCGTCGAGGTCGCGTTCGCCTATTCCGAGCACTACAACCCGCGCAACGCGCGCCAGCTGGCGGGCAACGCCGTCGCGCACGGCCTGCGCTACGAGGCCGCCCTCGCCGCGCTAACGCGCGTGCCCGCGCGCATCTACGGCGTCGGGGCAAGCGAGGGCACGCTGGAGCCCGGCAAGGTCGCTGACCTCGTGATCTGGGACGGCGATCCGCTGGAAACCACCACCATGGCCGAGCGCGTGTTCGTCGCCGGCGAGGCGATGCCCACCAGCAGCAGGCAGACCCAGCTGCGCGATCGCTACCGTCGCCCGGGCGGACCGCTGCCGCAGGGATACGCCAAGCCATGAGGATCGCCATCGTCGGCGCAGGCATCAGCGGCCTGGCGACCGCCTTCCACCTGCAGCGGCTGATGCCCGGCTGCGAACTCGTGATCTTCGATCCCGAGTCGAACGCCGGCGGCACGATGCAGACCGCCGTGCGCGAGGGCTTTCGCTTCGAGAGCGGCGGCAACGGCTTCCTGACCAACAAGCCCGACACGCTGGCCCTCGTCGAGGCCGCCGGCGCCACGGACCTGCTGCTCAGGAGCTCGGACCTCGCGCGCAAGCGCTTCATCTTCAACGGCAGCATGCATCGGCTGCCCGAGTCGCCGCCGCTGTTCCTGAAGACCAAGCTCATCAGCCTGCCCGCAAAGCTGCGCGTGGTCGGCGAGCTGTTCGTGCCGGCGAAGCGCGACGGCGCCGAGGAATCGCTGCGCGACTTCGGCTACCGCCGCCTCGGCAAGGCCTTCACCGACGTCTTCCTCGACGCGATGGTGGCCGGCATCTACGGCTCCACGCCCGACAAGGTCTGCGTCAACGCGGCCTTCCCGATGGTCGTCGACCTCGAGCGCGAATACGGCGGCCTGTTCAGGGGCATGTTCGCCA